>CAIRSR010000055.1 GCA_903881315.1 uncultured Thiotrichales bacterium
CAGTTGCCTTAGGTGTTATAGAAAATGGCTTCTCTTGGGAACAGATTCTAATGCTCCAGAAAAACATCTAATGCACCAGGAAGAATCAACAAGTTACAAACCGAATCAAACTAGACCAGTGCCCATGGTTGTTTACCAGTCAGTTCTGACCGCCCCTGGTGCGACCGCCCGCAGGCTGTCCGCATGGATAAATTTCCGATAGTCCGGCATGACGGTCTTGTCGGTGAGATGATTCTTGATTGCCCAGCGGGTTTCGTCCTCTAGGGTGAGGAGGAGCCGCTGGTCAAGGGTGACGCGGTAATTAAAGGTGTTCCAGACCTCGCGCACCAATTCGATGTCGGTTTTCGTTGCCGTTGCCATAATAGCCTCCGCATCACTGGTGTGGTCAGCCACGAAGCGCTCGGCCTTGAGCATGGCACGAAGAAATCGTTTTACTGTTTCAGGGTTCTTATTGGCAAACTCCTGCCCAGTAGCAAAATTGTAGGTCTCGGTATAAATATACGGGTCTTGGAAGATAATCCCATTATCCGCGAGGAGTCGCTTGATCTGGGTTAGCGGGTAGTTCCAGGTACAAACTGCATCGACTTTATTTTCCGTGATGGCGTCTGCCATCTCTTCTGGTTTCAGTGCGATGGGTTTGATGTCATTCCGAGTTAGGTTGTTTGCTGTCAGTAGGGAGTCCAGAAAGAAATCGGATGTAGTACCTGGGGTAAAGCCGATGCGCTTCCCCTTCAAGTCGCCTGTCGTAGTAATGCCCGCATCCTTTCTCGCAACAATGGCGTTATTCTTGCTGCTCGCTTCCACATTGGCAATCAGGAAGATCTTCTCGCCTTTTAGGACATTAAACATAAAGGGCGTTTCTGCGACTGCGGCAAAATCGGAGTTATGATCAAGAAGCGATTGTAACGAAGCCCTGCCGTAGGTAAACATCAGCGATTGAACGTCCAGCCCCTCCTCCTTGAAATAACCCTTTGCTACCGCAACATGGACGAGGGTGTTTTGCGGTTGGGTGGTATAGGCAATCGTAATCCTCTGGGGCGGGAGAATACCGTGATCATCAACGGACGGCGATTTCTGACAACCGAGGAGTATGCCGATGAGCAAGAAGAGGAGAGATACCTTTGCCATGACGCACCTGTGCACCATTCTCGTTAGGGGTAGATTCATTGGGTAAAGACCTTCTGTGTTCCGTATTCCGATGGGTCAGATCGGATTTTGTTCGTTCTGTGGGGAGGAGCCAAACTCGCGCACAAAGTTGTCGAGATTTGCCCGCGTACCACAGACAAACACCACATCATCCTTGCGAATCTGAAAGTCGGGGGTAAATTCTACAAACACCGTCTCGCCACGTTCTACCGCAACAATCGCGGCACCGCCCGTCCGAGCGCCAACGCTGGTATGCCACGGGTGAGTACCAGCCAAACCGCCCGCAGCAAGCCGTGTGCATTTGATGCGTTGCTCGACGGTAATGGTATCTTCGCCGAGCAGATAATGCGCCAGGATCTGCCCCGCGACCTGCCCAACCGAAAGGGCAAAATCAGCCCCGGCCTGGTGTAAACGCGCTACGTTTGGTGCACGGTTCGCCCGCGCAATGAGTGGCACATCGGGGGCATAATCACGGACTACCGCCGTAGCAAATACACAGGCACTGTCATTACTCAGCGCCAAGACCACGGCACTTGCCTCACGCACCTTTGCCTGTTCCAACGTGGTGCGCTCTAACACATTGCCGACCACATTAACGCCAGGCGCGGCAATTTCATCGATCACCATGGTCGTTTCACCGGCATCGCGCAACATCTCGGCTACCTTTCTGCCCACTGCCCCATATCCCGCAATTACGATCGAACCGTGCCGACGGATGGGGGTGGCAAGGTGTTCGACCTTTACAAGATTTGCGTGTGCGCCAACCGCGACCAGGATTGCGCCTGGTGCAATCCTGGTATCTGCGCTACCAATGAGAGAAAAATGGCCTCCGTCCCATTGACCAATAATGGTGACGCCATGTTCTTCGCGCATGTGCAAATCACGGAGTCGTTGATTGGCGAGAGGACTGCGCGCCTGGACGCGAAATTCTGCGATGCCAACATATTCGCCGAGGATCTGCATACCCTCCATGTGCGGACTAATCTTGGTGCTGGCCCGTGCAGCAAGCGCTGCACCAAGGACATGGGTGGGCGTGAATACAACAGTGGCACCAATCTTTAACATTGGCCCGCGATGCAAGGGATCTTCTGCCAAGGCAAGGATAGGGCCGACAAACCGCTGCTCACGGGCCATCATGATGAAGGTTGCATCAGAATGATCATCGGCATTGGTGACAAGCGCGCGCGCCGCTTGCACACCAGCCAATAGATCGGCCTGTTCGTCTAGTGTGCCGAACACTACATCGTATTCGCGGTCGCGCAGCTTTCGCGCAATGGCGTCATCCTCCTCCAGGATGACAAACGGAACCCTGGCGCGTCTCAGTTCCTCGACCATAGAATCGACCGCTGGCCCATAACGGTAAAACAATACCCGCCCATCCATTTCGGGTAGTGTGCGTGGCAGTCTCGATTCAAAGCGTTGGTCAAGATACGGGAGGATATAAACCGGGACAATCAGCATCGATAAGAGAAACCCAAGACACTGGGTTGCGATCACAAACAGATTCATCGCCACACTGTTCCAACGCGAATCAGCACCATAGCCAGTGGTGGTAATGGTCTCCGACGCCCATTCCAGACTCCGTATGAACCCGCGTGGATCGCCCTCCAGGTATCTCATGCCCAATTGGTAGAGGACGCCAAGAACCAGGATGGCAAACAGCAAAACGACGAGCAGGACTCCCGTCTGACGCGCCGAGAATCGAGAGGGGGTGATCCGTTTTGTCCATTCACTCGACATCGGTGCGTTTCCTAGAACTCTACGCGATAGTTGGGTGCTTCCTTGGTGATCATGACATCATGGACATGGCTCTCGCGCATTCCCGCCGCAGTGACGCGCACAAATCCGCAACTCGTACGCATTGCCTCGAGATTATGACAGCCGGTGTAACCCATACTGGAGCGCAGGCCTCCCATGAGCTGATAAACGAGAGGGGCAAGGGTACCCTTGTACGGGATGCGGCCCTCAATACCCTCGGGCACCAGTTTTTCGACCTCGACGGTACCTTCTTGGAAATAGCGGTCACTAGAGCCTTGGCTCTGTGCCATCGCGCCAAGCGACCCCATCCCGCGATAGGATTTATAGGAGCGCCCCTGGTAGAGTTCGACCTCACCAGGCGCTTCCTCGGTGCCTGCGAACATGCTGCCCATCATGACCGACCACGCTCCGGCAGCGATGGCCTTGGCGAGATCGCCAGAGTAGCGAATGCCCCCATCGGCAATAATGGGGATATCCGTGCCTCGCAAGGCATCGGCCACGTTGGCGATGGCGGTAATCTGTGGTACGCCAACCCCCGCCACAATGCGGGTGGTGCAGATAGAACCCGGCCCAATACCCACCTTCACGGCATCAACCCCGGCCTCGGCAAGGGCCTCGGCGGCTGCCGCAGTAGCGATGTTGCCACCGATGACCTGTAGGTCAGGAAAACGCTGCTTCACCCAGCGGATCATATCGAGTACGCTCTGCGAGTGACCATGTGCTGTGTCTACCACCAGCACATCAACACCCGCAGCCACCAGTGCCTCGGATCGTTCTTGGCTCGCAGCCCCGACGCTAATGGCCGCACCCACCCGCAAGCGCCCTTGCGAGTCTTTGCTGGCCTTTGGATTTTCGCGGGCTTTCTGGATATCCTTGACCGTGATCATGCCGCGTAACTGGAAGGCATCGTTTACCACCATGACCTTTTCGATGCGGTGACGGTGTAACAGGCCCAAGATCTCGGCGCGTTCCGCCCCTTCGCGGACAGTCACTAAGCGTTCCTTGGGGGTCATGATGCTTGCAACCGGCGCGTCGTAACGGGTCTCGAAGCGCAGGTCGCGACTGGTGACGATGCCAACGAGATCCTCGCCTCTCACCACTGGCACCCCGGAAATCCCGTGGGTTCGGGTGAGATTCCGTACCTCGCGAATGCTGGCATCTGGTGCAACCGTGATGGGATTGGTAATGATGCCGCTCTCGAACTTCTTGACCTTGCGTACCTGTTCGGCGTGCTCATCTACTGTCATGTTTTTGTGGATGATCCCGATACCTCCCTCTTGGGCCATGGCAATGGCGAGCCTAGCCTCGGTGACGGTATCCATGGCAGCGGAGACCAAGGGGAGGTTCAGATGGATACCACGGCTGAGCTGCGTGGTAAGGTCGACATCCCGCGGTAGTACCGTAGAATAGGCGGGGAGTAATAAAACGTCATCAAACGTCAGGGCTTCCTGGACAATGCGCATGGATGGGGTAAATTACCAGGATGGTTAGGGAACGGGCCGTAGAAGCTCTCTTGTAACCTCTACTCGATAAAAAGCAACCAATTTAGGAGATCGCAATGAAAAGATTGGCTTCTGTGATTTTCACCTGTGCGGTAGGTCTTGTGGTGAGTGCCTGTGCCGTAGGTAGCGATCCCGATCGCCCATTATCGTCCATTGATCCAGCCGCTGCTATTGCTCAGGCAAAAATGTCTGTCAAAAAGACCGACGCGGTTGGCTTCCTCTGGCGTGACACCGCAAAGCTTATCAGCGATGCGGAGGCTGCTGCTGCCAAGGGCGATGGTGCGACCGCCGTGTCGCTGGCCGAACAGGCCAAAAGCCAAGCGGAGAACGGCTATCGGCAATACGAACGCAGTCGCCAGGGCCAGTAATCCTTGTTAGG
Organism: uncultured Thiotrichales bacterium; assembly: GCA_903881315.1. Classification (GTDB taxonomy): domain Bacteria; phylum Pseudomonadota; class Gammaproteobacteria; order CAIRSR01; family CAIRSR01; genus CAIRSR01. The sequence goes on from CAIRSR010000055.1 coordinate 4,786, forward strand.
CCATCCACCCACACCTATCCTTAGACCCCTTTGAGAAGCTTTGACTGACCATGACCACCACGCTCTACGCTGATCGCATCCTCGTCCTTGACTTTGGTTCGCAGTACACCCAGCTTATCGCGCGACGGGTGCGCGAGGCGCTGGTCTATTGCGAGATCCTGCCCTACGACATCACGGCAGAAGAGGTGCTGGCCTTTCGGCCAACGGGCATCATCCTCTCGGGTGGGCCTGAATCCGTCACCACCGAGGACACGCCGCGTGCGCCCCAGATCGTCTTTGCGCTGGGGGTGCCGGTTCTCGGTATCTGCTATGGCCTACAGACCATGGCGGCGCAACTGGGTGGCGCGGTCGAGTCTTCGGCCAAGCGGGAGTATGGTTATGCAGCGGTGCGGGTGCGTGGTCTGTCCAAGCTCCTTGATGGGATTGAGGACAGGGTAAGTGATACGGGCGACGGGCTGCTGGATGTTTGGATGAGTCATGGGGATCGGGTGAGTCAACTCCCCCCGGGCTTTCAGGTCATCGCCACGACCGATCACGCGCCGCTCGCGGGCATTGCCGATGAGGCGCGTAGATTTTACGGCCTACAGTTCCACCCCGAGGTGACGCATACCCACCAGGGGGCGCGTATCGTTTCGCGTTTCGTCCACGAGATCTGCGGGTGTGCGGCCCTCTGGACGCCAAACCACATCATCTCCGACAGTATCGCCCGCATCCGCGCTACGGTCGGGAGTGACGAGGTGCTGCTGGGTCTCTCGGGTGGGGTCGATTCGGCGGTGGTGGCGGCGTTGCTCCATCAAGCGATTGGCAGCCAGTTGGTCTGTGTGTTCGTAGACAATGGACTGCTGCGCCAGCACGAGGGGGATCAGGTCATGGCCACCTTTGCCCGCCACCTCGGGGTGCGGGTGGTGCGGGTTAATGCCGCCGAGCGCTTTTTTGCGGCCCTCGCCGGGGTGACTGACCCAGAACGCAAACGCAAGGTAATCGGCGGGCTCTTTATCGAGATCTTTGAGGAAGAAGCGGCGAAATTCCCAGGCGTGCGCTGGCTTGCCCAAGGGACGATCTACCCAGACGTCATCGAATCGGCGGGGGCGCGTACCGGCAAAGCCCATGTGATCAAATCGCACCACAACGTAGGCGGCCTGCCCGAGCGCATGAAACTCAAACTGGTCGAGCCGATCCGCGATCTCTTCAAGGACGAGGTGCGCAAGGTGGGCGTCGAACTCGGGCTGCCCTACGACATGGTCTATCGCCACCCCTTCCCGGGGCCCGGGCTTGGGGTGCGTATCCTTGGAGAGGTAAAACAAGAATACGCGGATATCCTCCGTGCTGCCGACGACATCTATATCGAGGAGCTGCGTGCGGCGGGGTGGTACGATAAGGTCTCGCAGGCGTTTGCGGTATTCTTGCCAGTAAAAAGCGTTGGCGTTTTAGGGGACGCTCGTCATTATGATTATGTGGTGGCGTTACGGGCAGTGCAAACCCTAGACTTTATGACCGCCCACTGGGCGCACCTGCCCTATGAATTCCTGGGACGGGTTTCGCATCGCATCATCAACGAGATCCCGCGTATCTCGCGGGTGGTGTATGACATTTCGGGCAAGCCACCGGCGACGATTGAATGGGAGTAGTTTTCTTTATCTAAGTAATTGATTTATATAGGTTTTGTAGTTACACAAAACTTTCACAAGTCAAACAAGTGCTTGATTTTATTAGGCAGTGGAATTAAAGTTACACGTAAAGCTACACAAAACTGTAGCTACTCAATTTCGTAGGTAACTTTAATCCCATATGCCACTCAAAAAACCTTCATTAAAGCCCAATGAAATAGCCATTTATGACGAAGCCTTAATCTATACACGAGGTGAGTATTGGCAGATGCGTATGTGGTTGGCTAAGGAAAAGAAGTACGCACGTTTCAGTCTACGAACAAGAAATAGAGATACAGCAGAGGCAAAGGCTAAGAAGTACTATCACGAGCTAATGGCACAGCAATTAGCGGGCAAGACGTACTTTTCAATGACATCTAAGCAAGGTGTAGAGGAGTACGTTAAGCAAAGAGCTAAAGACGCTGAAGCAGAGTTAATCGTTAAAGGTAGGCTTAGCACTATCAAAACACATTTAGAGCATTGGCTTAAGTTTATTGGCAAAGACACCAAGCTTAAGGAGATGGAACGTACAGATTGTGAGAACTATTTTCACGAACGTACGAAGAGTAAAAAGAAATTACCAGTCAGTCGTACAACCATACTTAACGAACAAAGTACGATTAACGCTATGATGAGTTGGCTATATAGGCGTGGCGAAACTTATATTGAAGCATATGACTTTAAGAAGCTACCTAAGGTAGATACAGGTGATGAAAAGAACAGGCGCAACACATTTACAGACGAAGAAATAGTTGCGATTAAGACTGAGCTTGAAAGCTATATTAAAGAAGCCAAGCAAGACTTAAGCTTGTACGGCAATCTTAATATAGTCATTACATCCTATTATTTGCTTATAGCAATCATTACGGGCTTGCGTAGAGGGGAACAATTACAGCTAACTTGGACTGACATTAGCTGGATGGAAAAGCACGTAAAAGGGGATGAAGACGGAAATCCCTACAGCTTAGTTAAGATAAACATAAGAGGTGTAACTTCTAAGGTTAGGAAAACCCGTAGCTTCGTAGTCAAAGATTTAGACTATTTCAGTGACTTATTTCTCTTCCAACAACCACGTTATACAAATGCCACAAAAGGCGTTAAAAATGCTACACATTTTGGAAAAACTTTAATATTCAGCATTGATGGGAAGTCGCCATTAACGCCACGTGTAATCCTATATCACTTTGAC
>CAIRSR010000056.1 GCA_903881315.1 uncultured Thiotrichales bacterium
ACATGACATGAATAGTCATGCTATTCTCTGTTTCGACGCGGCTAGTCATGAGGTATGGAATAGGCTCGTCAGCGAAATGGAACATTGGTACTATAGTAGGCCCGCCCTGCCATGGGGTAATCGCAATAGATTTTATCTCGCGCATTTTATAACGCAATTCTCTTTCATCCGCAGATAATTCAGTCAGGCGATTGTCAGGAATTGAACGCAGTAATAACTCTGGACGCCGGGACATAATGATTGTCCCGTATTCATCGGTAACGAATGAATCGGCACTACCAAGGAGTGGCGTCAGTTTGCTGGCCTCTAGTTTAATCGCAACAATACCAATGACTTTGGTGTTGTCCAGCACCGGCGCAGAAAGGTATACCCCCGGTGTTTTTGTTTTCCTCCCAAGTAATAACTGCTGTCCATAGCGACCGGTCATTGCTATCCTGAAATAGTTGCGATCCTGATAGTTAAACCCCAGTACCGTTTTCTTTTGTATCGATGTTGCTGGTGGCAATACAATCACCAACCGCATTAAGAAGTAAGACAAGATCGAGTCCAAACTGCTCGCCCTCCCTCTTTAGTGCCTCTGAAAGTGCCACGAGTTCGGGCTTGGTAAGAAACAAGGCTGGTTTCTCTTTGGGAGCCGTACTAATGGCACCATGGTTGCGCACTGCGGTAATTAGATCAGCATCCAGGGCAAAATGAATGGGTAGCGCATGGAGAAATGCAAGACTCTGGTGGAGATTATAACGGAGGGCATCGGCCTGTGAGTTGAGTAGACTATTTTGCGAGGCAAGCAGTGACTGGATTCGCCGCGACACCAATTGATCGCCAGCGTAATGAACAACAGCCCCCCAGCCCACCAAGAGCGGGATGATGATAAGCAGGTGCCGAGCAAGATAACGTAACCACTTGGGAAATTGCATATGCCTGATGTGCTTCAGAGAAGGGGGTTATCGGCTCGTTGGAAGGTTCTTGGGTTCTAGGAAAGCGTGGGCGGGCTATGTCTTTCCGGCTAGAGGGTAAACTCGCAGGCATAGTGCGGTCTGGGGTGTACGTCCTGGTCTTTATTCTACACCTAATGTCTGCCGTTTCTTTAACGTGCCGTACGATACTCTTGCCCCAGTGCGGCATATTGTGCGGCGCGCGGGTCGAATTCGGCGCGATCAGCCGGTGTTAATTCGCGTAAGAATTTGGCGGGGGTGCCCGCCCATAATTGCCCGGCGGGAATCACCTTGCGCGGCGCTAATAAGGCCCCTGCCGCAAGCATGGCGTAACCTTCGACATGAGCGCCATCGAGTACGGCTGCTTTCATCCCAATAAACGCATGGTCGTCTATCTGGCACTCATGTAATAGTGCGCAATGCCCAACCGTTACCTCATTGCCGATATGGGTGCCGACCCCATTCGAGGCGACGTGAATAATGGTGCCATCTTGGATATTGGTGCGTGCGCCAATGCGGATGATATTCACGTCACCACGCACCACGCAACCAAACCAGATAGAGCTTTCTGGCCCGATCTCGACATCACCAATGATGACGGCGCCGGGTGCAATATAGGCGGTTGCGTCGATGCGGGGGAAAATACCACGATAGGGAAGGATCAGTGGGGTCATGTTTTACACTCCGAATAGTTCAAACGCCTTTTAGTTTGTCCGCAACAGAAGAAGTGCGCTGTTTGACGTAACAGTGCAGCGATTGGTTTTGCGTGGCTAGCGCTCACCGACCAGGATCTATTCTAAGAGGGGCGGTTATTGACAAGGCGGCTCGTTGCCCGGAAGGTGCAGCGAGCCGCCGAGGAGTAGCGAATGGTTTTCGATCAGAGATTGTGGTGGGCACCGTCACACACCGGCCCCTCGGCGCTGTGTTTACAGCCACAGAAATGCACGTTTCCGGTTTCGGTTGCGATATATTCAACGGGGGCAAAATCGGTGCCTTTGTGAGCGCCATCGCAGAAGGGTTGCGATGCGCTTCTGCCGCAAGAACACCACCAATAACTTTGTCCAGCCTCAACATCGACCGAGCAGTGTTTTTTCATGGCAATAACGGGTTCAGACATTGCGTATTTCTCCGGTTAGGTCAGAGACCTGGTTTCTTGTAATAACAACAAATTACCACAAGCCCCCTCTGGTGAGATGGAGGGGGCTTGTAGACGAAAGATTACGCGCAACGAAACCAACCCCGCACGGGTTGGTGACTGGGTTTACTTAATCTCCACCCGAGCGTTGTTGCGCAATTTCATGATATATTCCTGCATTTTGGTGCGCTCTAGGGTGAGTTTGATCCTGTCCTTGACGTTTTCAAAGGTGGGCGGGGTCATTTCGCGGGTGTCTTCGTGGAGGATGATGTGCCAGCCAAAATCGCTATGGACGGGCTGGGCGGTATATTTGCCTTTCGCAAGATTGATAACGGTGTCTGATACTGGTTTTACCATCTGGGTTGCGGTAAACCAACCAAGTTCGCCGCCATCAATGGCATTGTCCTTTGATTTCTCTTTTGCGATCTTGACAAAGTCCCCACCCTGATCCAATTCAGCAATGATTGCCTTGGCCTCTTCCTCGCTGCCGACGAGGATATGGCGGGCTTTATACTCATTAAGCGTCATATCCTTGAGGTGGTCGCTGTAGAATTTTCGCAGATCCGCATCGCTAAACGATAGGCTATCGGCAATGGCCTTTAGTTCGGCGGTGACCAACAGGGTTTCGCGGAGGGTCTCAAGTTCTGCGAGAAATGCCGGATGTTTATCAAGCCCGTGCTGCACGGCATCTTGGCGCACCAATTCGCGCCGGATCAATTCCTCAAGGGCAATTTTAGGATCCTTGGGGGAGCCGGCCGGGCGCGTAGGCAGGTAGGCCTCTAAGGCACCTGCGGTGATTGCGGTGCCATTGACGATGGCGAGCACCGTGTCCGGAGAGGGCTTGGCAGCAGCCTCTGTTGGTGTTGCGGCGGGTGCTGGGGGTGCTGCTGCGGCAGCCTCTGTTGGTGCTGGGGGTGCTGCGGCTGCGGGGGCGGCTGGAGTGGGTGCTGCTGTAGGTGCTGCTGCGGCGGCTGCGGGCGCTGCTGCGGCAATCTCTGTTGGGGCCGTGGCCGGAGGTGGTGGCTCGTCCGCCACTGCAAGGAAGGGGAGGCAGAGCCCGATGACCAAGGCTGCGCTGCTCGAGGAGACTCGCGAGGACATTTTGTTGCTATTCATTGCCTGTTTCCTATTCGTGGGGTGAGTGACGAGTAATCATGATTCATGGCTACGGCATGACGCGGCGAAATGGTTTCACCAATACCTTTGCATAAACACCGGCTGTGACGTAAGGGTCGGCGCTGGCCCAGTCCTCGGCGGCAGTGAGCGAGGGAAACTCAGCAACGATGAGGCTTCCGCTAAATCCAGCAATGCCCGGCTCGGCGGCGTCAATGGTCGGATGTGGCCCGGCCAATACGAGACGCCCGTGATCGCGCAGGGCCTGCAGGCGCTTTAGGTGATCGGGGCGGGCGGTGCGCCGCGCCTCAAGGGAATTGGCAGCGTCTTCTGCAAGGATCGCGTACAGCATAGGCTAGCGGCTCTTTTTTGGTGCTTGCTCTAGGTTTTTGGGGCAATAAAATCGCTGCTGGTTTCTCGTGCGCCTAGATATTCTCTTCATCGCATGGGGCAGCGAGGAGGGTCGCCGGATTCTGGCTCCAATGATAACCCGCTGCCTGGAAGCTCTTGAATAGATTCTTCCAGAAGATATCGCCGAGTTTAACGCATACCGGTTTGCCGTCAGGACTACCCTTGACGTAGCTGCGCACCCGATAAACGGCCTTCCAGACATCGCCGACGTTTTCCATGCCGAGCAGGGTAACGGCAGATGGTGCGGAATCACCCCGTACCAGGATGTGCGGATTGCCGGCAATTGCCGCTTTGATGAGCGGTAATACCTTATCCTGATCCCAGGCGGGATCAACATATACCTTAAGGTCGCAGAGAAAGCCCGAACGGGTGCTGGCAAGATTGTGGATCTCGGTCTCGGAGAGTTTCCCATTCGGGATGGTGACAATATGCCCTAACTCATGCTCTATCTGGGTGGCGCGCCAGGTGACGTCGATTACCTTCCCTCGGATTGGGGTGCCTCGCGCAATACTAAGCTGTACCTTGTCGCCAATCGCAAAAGGTTTCTCGACATTGAGGATGATGCCGGATAAAACATTGGCGATGCTATCGCGAATGGCCAAACCGATAACCATGGCACCCAGGCCGCTGGCTGCGAGTAGGCTCGTCACGTTACCTTCAAAGACATAGGCGACAATCCCAAAGAAGGCAAAGATAAAGATCGTGCTCCCCGCCAATAACCGAATAATGCCAGGTATCTTGCGCTTGGTTTTGGCCTCTAGCGGCATCCACATGAAGGTATTGAAGGCGATTACGATAAGCCAGGCCGGTAATAGCCAATTGAGGATGTTATAGATAAGCCAGATTGCGCCGGTAACATTCGCGCTGGCATAGATTACCGCGTTGTCCATTGCGATATTGCCGAGCGAGGCCAGCAGCAATGGCCAGCAAGTAAGGCGCAAGAAGAAGGTCTGCACCCGCCAGAATTGTATGCCGTATTGCTTGTCGAGGGAGAATGCGAGCAGTGCGCCAATCGCCGCAAAGATGGCAACGTACCAGAAATCCTTGGTGGGGATAATATCACGGGCACGGATGAGATCGGGCTTGAGGATAATGCCAAGCTCAATATGCGAGAACTCTGGGGAGGGTCGTCCAAACCCGACATAATTGGGATCGCCGCGTGAACTCCGTGGTTCGATATCTTGCGAGATCCACGCCTTCTCGATAACCCAGCCCGGAGCCCCGGCCAATACGTTGCTACGACTGATGATATTGACCAAGGGATCAGAATTGTCGGTGCCGGCATGGAGGAATCTGCTGATGGCATACAAGGGCTGTAGCAATAGGCTAGAGAGTCCCGCCGCTTGTTCGCGCATGGCGACCGTTGCGCGCGAGGCTTGTAAAAGGGTGTGGAGGGTGGTATCGCGGGTCATGCCCATACCGAGGACGTCGTTGACGTACATCAGGTTGTGGCGGCTTAGGAGGCGATGGTGGAAACTCACGCCAACCAGCATGGTATCGAAGGCGTGCTTGACGTTGGCGAAATTCATAAAGAATTTGCCATGCACACGATAGATACGATAGGTCGTATCCTGGGTTTTTTCCTCGTGATCGGGCGTTTCCAGATGGACTGGCGTTACGGCGTTGGTAAATACCACGTCCTCTGGCGCAAGATCGCCGCGCCAGCGGAACCAAAGCAGAAAGTCGCCTTCGATGGTCTTATTGCGGTCGTCGAACGAGGTAATGCCAGCGGGTTGAATGCCGGTGTAAACGACGTTAGTGCGATACATAAACCGATCGTTTACATAGATAGCGCGTCCTTCCATGAATTGTTGCAGGAGGTTACTTAGGCCCTCTTCACGAATCGGAACCAATTGGGTCGTCGTCGAGATGAGATCGAGGCCATTATAGACGCCAATGAGCGGTGTATTGAGTTCTTTGTCTTTGGCGTTTAAGAGGATGGGGCCATTAACGCCATTGTTTGGGATGGCTGCATTCTGTTGTAACGCCGTGGTGGTGTTGGATAATTGCTGGAAGATATTAAGGCGCAGCGCTTTATCAGAGTGATGTCCGTCTGCAATCGCAGTATCGAGAGCATTGACGACGACCTGCATAGCATCATTGGCATAGGCGGCGACCCAATCGGGGGAATGCAGGAAGCGACCAATGAAATCGGTGCGGAAGTTTTGGGCGGCCTCACCGGCTACATCGAATAACATTGGGGCAGAAAGGATGGTTCCGTTGAGTGCCGCCTCGACCGAGGTTGGCCCCTTCCATTCTTTGCGCAGCGTGTTGATAAAGGCGTCGGTTGAGCAACTGCGCGTACCGGCAATGGGATTGTGGAGTGCTGCCATGCGCAGGCCAATCAAGGCCCGGGCGCTGGTGGTGGCGTCTGCGATAATCAGAATCGTGCCGGGCAGCTTGCCGTCGTTCAGTTGTTTGGCCGCTGCGCTGACCTGGTTTGCGAGGTTTTGACTGTCTGGGGTAATTGCCCAGCGATAGACAACGCGGGTGCCGAAACGCTGCATGGTTTCATCGAAGGCCGTTGCGAGTGAATCGCCGCGTGGGGTATCTTCATATAAGATATGGACGGTCTTTTCGCCAATAACATTGCGGATATAATTGGCCAAGAAGCGCGCCTCGTAATCCTCTGAGACCAGCATACGGCCCGCGATGCTTTGTTTTGGGATATCGCGCTGCTTTAGATCGGCGGCAAGGGTAATTGCGCCGATCTTGCTCTCTGCAAAGACCGGCTCGGCGGCGCTGATGGTCGCGAGATTGGTGCCACTGACGACGGCAATTGCGTCTGAAGCAGCCGCTTTCGCGGCGGCGGCTTTGGCCTGTTCTGGGTTGTTGCCATCGTCGAAGGTGAGAATATTGAGTTCGTGACCACCGATGCCGCCGTTGCGATTGACCTCGGTCGCCTTGAGGCGCATCCCCTCAAGCATGGCCTGGCCAAGATCGGCCTTGTCGCCGCTTAATGGGGCAACCAGGGCGATATGCACCGGCGGCAATTTGTCGCGGTCGAGAAAGAGCCGATAGATGGCGACAGTGGTCGTGACCGCAACCAGCAGGGTAACCAAAAGGATTACTGAAAAGAGCTTGTGCTTCGATAATTGCGAGATGCCAACGAGCAGACGCTTTATCACGGTAAACATCGTACCAACACTCCGCTGGATGGAAAACTAGCGACCGGATGGGCGCTGGATGATTGCTATTCTTTCTCTTGAAGAGGTCTTTTGCGGGGTTTAGACCAGGCTTCTCCGCATTCCTCAGTGACTACGTCACAATAACCTCGTAATTCCCCAAGCCCTTTTCTCGCCGAGTGAGGACGAGATCCCCCTGAACAGAGACCATCAGGGTCAGGATTCCTGGTGGATGGGGACTGATTAGGGTACGGACGCAGTCACAGGCCGACTGCAATGCTGCCTATGGTTTCGTTTTGCTTGTCGGTGAGTTGTTTAGGTAGTGCGCGAAGATCTTGCGGTAGCCCCCACTCACATGTAATTCCGTCAGGCCCTTATTAAATTGGTCAATCGATGCTTGGTGATGACAGGCAAGCTTGAATTCTACCGGGATCTCTAACGGAACCTCGGCCACCTCGGCGTCGTACGAATCGGGGCGGGTGGTGCGGAGATTATTCAGGATAAAATGGAACATGGAGCGATCGATAACCAGCACCTGGATGCGACCACTCATCAGCAGCGATACCTGGCTTGAGCGATTCTCGTGTTCGGCATAATTGAGCGCGATTTCGCTGTCTTTAAGACGTGCGAAACTTGGCCCAAGGTAGATTGCGGCAAGACTAAACGCCTCAATGGTCTTGCCAGCGAGGTCGTCAAAACTGTTGATGACGATATTGTTCTTTTTTAGGGTGAAGGGCGTGTAGTGGTACGAGACGACCGGATTAGAGAAGTGGGTCTCTGATTTTAATACCAGATCGGGTGTGACGGTCGAGACACATTCCACCCCTAACCGCTGCGAGTCGTATTTCTTCTGCCGACCGGCGGTTCCTAGGAAGGAGACGAATTTCCCAGAATTCTTGAAGGATTCGCGGATGATATCGCGCTCGATGCCGTCGTTGGTAGAGCCATTAAAGTACGGTGGTTTGTTTTCGGGTACGGCTACTTTGATAACGCCTGCGGCCTTTTGTGCCTCGTCCTCTAGGTAGGCTGAGGGCTGATACGGGTGCAGCGCGGGCACCGGCGGGAGTTCTTGCTTGCTGCAGGCGCTGATGGTTAAACCAAATGCAATCGCGAGGCAGAAACGCAGAACGCGCCTCGCCACAGCACCCGTGGGTGAAGCATTGAGCGGCGGCGCGGCGCAGAGCAAGGGACTGTCAGGGCTTGCGATCATCGCGGAGACATCATATTTTGCATATAGTTTAGGGGGGAGGTAAACGAAGAGGCCCCACGAGCGATATCGTAACCCATTTGGTTCATTTGGTGATTCATGCCGTTTACGTTGCCCGAGATGGTTTTGACATCAACGGTTAAGAGGGTGAGATCGCTGCTCATGACATCCATGTCGTGCTGCATGTTGGCCTGAATCTTTTTGATATTGCCTTGCATCTGGGTCATGTGATTGTCCATGTCCATGATGGTCGCGCTCATGTCGATCATGTGTGAGTTTAATTCTTTGAGGGTTAATTCCATACTGCCGACATTGCGCTGCACCTGGACGAATTGATCGCGCATCACCGCCATTTCGCCCGCCATGTGGTCGATGTTGTTTGCCATGGTGCCAACAAAGACGGTCATGTGTTTCATGTAGCCGCCCATGTCAATCATCATCTTGCCCATGCCGGCTCCCATTGCGCCGCCGCCAATCGCAATGATGCCAAAGACCAGGGGCATCCGCTTCCAGAGGGGGAGGGGCGTTGTGACGGCGGGGTTACGATCGCTTGACATAAGGGTTGGGTTGTCCGACTCACCTGGGGTGTGGGGGGCTGTAGGTCAGGCACGGTGGTCGTGCAGGGACGCCACCGCATCCACGGGTCGCGGAGTGCTGCCCTCTATACGCAGGTGGGTATTCTAACCCACGCTGACCCGATCGCGCTATCCTTTGCCTTGCTCCAGGATACTTTGCTGGGTAATCTAAGCTGATCATAAAGTGAGCGTTGTCGATGTCTCAAGATGGGTTGCCGTATTCGCTAGACCAGGCCGCGCCGATGCCGCTACGCGAGGGCTTGCGTGCGCCGTTGACCAACATCCTTGAGGGCGCTTTGTTGGCGGCGGGGCAGCCGCTTCCTTTAGAGCGCATCGCGGAATTATTTGAGGAGTGGGAGCGTCCGGCCCGCACCGAGATCCTGGCGGCCCTGGTGCTGTTGAAGTCGGCTTGTGAGGGGCGGGGGATTGAACTCGTCGAGGTCGCGAGTGGCTGGCGTTATCAGGTGCGCCAAGAGATGGCACCTTGGGTTGGACGGCTCTGGGAGGAACGACCGGTGCGCTATTCGCGTGCCCTACTCGAAACGCTCGCCCTCATCGCCTATCGCCAACCGGTGACCCGCGCCGAGATCGAAGAGGTGCGCGGCGTGGTGGTGAGCACCTCGATCATCAAAACCTTGCTCGAACGCGAGTGGGTACGGGTGGTCGGCCATCGTGAGGTGCCGGGCCGTCCGGCGCTGTTCGCAACCACCAAGCGCTTTCTTGATTATTTTAATCTAAAAGGTCTTGATGACCTGCCCACCCTGGCCGATCTGCGCGACCTTGAGGCGGTCGGTGCGAGCCTGGAACGGGCGGTGGTGCCGGTGGCTGATACAGAGGCGGGTTGAGTTGTCCAACGGACGCACAGGCCGGATTTTCTTCTGACTTGATTTTCTTGCGAGTATTGCGGCGGCTCCGTTATAGCAAAGGCACGATAAAATGATTGCCTGGTTTCCTGCGTAAATCACTCCCCGATGAGTTGGGGAGGGGGTCTGGTTTTGACTGTTGCGGTTTGACTCATCCTCATTTTATCTGGCGGTTGCTATAGTGGCTATCGGCGAGGAATCGGTAGATACCTCTGCGTAAGTGGTTTATCAGCGTGTAGTATACTGGCGGTGGATGTCAGTAGTCGCTATGCTGTCCACATTGATAGGGGAGCAACCCGGTGTCCGCAGTCGCGTTCGATACCTTCAGGTTTGTGAATCGGCTTGAGGAGGCTGGTCTTAGTCGCCCCCAAGCGGTCGCTATTTCTGAGGCCCAAAGCCAATCCCTTACTGAAGCGCTAGATTCAACGCTCGCTACCAAGGCGGACATCAGTCGCCTAGAGGCCAGTATTGTCCGCCTGGAGGCAACCACCAAGGCGGATATCCATGAAGTGAGGGCCGAATTAAAGGCCGACATTGTTCGACTGGAGGCAACCACCAAGGCGGATATACAGGAAGCCAAGGCCGAACTAAAGGCCGATATGTTGCGCCTGGAGTCCAGCACCAAGGCCGACATTTCCCGTTTGGAAAACAACATCGAGAAGAGGGAGATGCGAATGGTAATTAAGCTTAGCTCGGTCATTCTCGCTACCGCCGGCCTCGTCGTTGCCGCGCTCAAACTCCTCCACTGAGCGTTAGGCCCGGCGCAATACTGGCCGGGTTCGCGGACATCATCATCGCTGTGCGGCACCTCCCGCACTCGTGGGTTTCCACTCGGCGGCGCGGCGTTGGGCATCGGCAATTTGTGTGGGTGGTGGGTTCTAGGATGCTAACGCGCTTTATGTGGGGATCCTCCGCCAATCGGCGAATGTGCCAACTCAGAAGTTACCCAAAATTTCTACAAAAAAACAGTCGCCGTTATTCGATACGCCATCGACGATATTCGATGTTAGTGCGACAGCTTCAGCAGAATGGTGACAAGCAGCCCAACCTGAGCGAGAGCTAAACCAACAACCCACTTCAGCATTTCGTATTTCAGCTCGGCAAGGTCTGTCTTGGTTGCGAGTTCCCCCGTCCCCGACTTGAGTACAGCGGCCAACGCAGTGGCCTGTGCTTCGGCCTGTGGTTCGGGTATCCCCGCCTCACGCAGTGTCTTGACGTAGGCGAGGGTATCAAAGGTGATGGTGGTCATGGCGGTCTCCGGTCGGATGGCTAATACTACCGCATCCGTTGGCCATTAGTTGCTCCCATACCCACGGTGTCCGCTATACCCACGGTTATTCGGCCCCGTGTAATAGGGCGAGGTGACATCATGGCGATAGTTGTTGGTTCCTGCCCGCCCTGTGTAGGGGTTCACGTTTCCCTGGTACGAGTCGTTGTTCGTTACCGTACCGTCTAGGGTGCCCTTCCTGTGGGGATCCTCCGCGATTGGCGAATGTGTCAGCGCAGAAGTTACCCAAAATTCCTATAAAAAATAGTCGCCATTATTCGATACGCCATCGACGATATTCGATGCTGAGGCGAATCAATGGGGCGTCAGCAACGAGATTGCTACGCGGGCCAGCAGCGCGAACGTAGCAGTGGAAAGCGCGATGGCGAGACCAACCATCCACTGCATGAGCTTTAACCGACCATCAATGCGCCCTTCCATGATCGCCATGTCCTTCCGCACCAGGTCAATGTCCTGCTTCGTTGCTAATGCCAACTCTCGAATATCCTGCTTGGTTGCGAGTTCATTTATTCCCGATTTGAGCACAACGGCTAACGCGCTGGCCTGTGCTTCGGCCTGTGGTTCGGGTATGCCTGCCTCGCGCAGCGTCTTGACGTAGGCGAGGGTATCAAAGGTGATGGTGGTCATGGCGGTCTCCGCTCGAATGGCTAATACTACCGCATCCGTTGGCTACTAGTCGCTTTCATGATCTTCTGGCTGCTGAACCGCAATCGGCACTCTTCTTGCGTTGGCGGTTTTTCCGCGCCTCATTCCCTCGCCCAATTCATCTGCGGCCATCGGGGGGGGTTAAGCAGAAAACCAGGCAATCATTTTATCGTGTCGTTGATAACCCAGGGCAGCCTCATGAGAGAGCGAGGACGCGC
>CAIRSR010000057.1 GCA_903881315.1 uncultured Thiotrichales bacterium
AATCCCCGCAGTTGCCTTAGGTGTTATAGAAAATGGCTTCTCTTGGGAACAGATTCTAATGCTCCAGAAAAACATCTAATGCACCAGGAAGAATCAACAAGTTACAAACCGAATCAAACTAGACCAGTGCCGGAAAGGAAAGGATCATGGAAAAGGAAAGGAAAGGAGAGAGAGAAGAGGATGCTATGCCTAATCAGAAATATGAGATCTATGATAACAAGCCGGGTGAGCCAACCGGCTGCCAAACCGTGGTTAATAAACGGGATAACGGGGATGATCTGCTCGGTGATATGGCGGCCTTGCGGGCGATTGATCCGCAGGTCTTGGCGGATTGGCAGGAATTGCGCCGCAGTAAACGCGCCCCGATTAACGAAACAGCGGTTGCTGGTATTGCGCGCGAGGCCAAGCGGGCGGGTCTTTCGCTAGAAGACGCATTGCGCCTAAGCTGCGAATTTGGCTGGGGTGGTTTTCGCGCCGAGTGGCTTCTGAATAAATTAAACCAAACCAATCGGAGAAACAGTAATGATCAACGCGCAGACATCATTTCTGCACTCACCGGCTATCGGCCTCCCCCAAACCGTGACCCCGATTGCCCTGAGCGAGGGGGGCGCGTCATTGATATCACACCCGTTCGCCGGCGAGCCAATCCCTGATGCCTGGATCGAGCGGCTATTTAGCGTACTCATGGCCATGTATGGGTCGCGTTTTGGCGAGTTGTGGCGTGGCGGAGATCCCAGGAGAATCCGCGAGGTGTGGGCCAGCGCGTTAAGCGGTTATAGCGGCAACGAGATTGCGCGGGGGATCGCGGCTTGTCGTGAGCGCGAATGGCCGCCGGTATTGCCGGAATTCCTAAAATTGTGTCGCCCGAGCATCGACACCGAACAGGGCTATTTAGAGGCCATTGCCCAATTGACGCGGCGGCGCAGCGGGGATGATTGCTGGTCTCATCCGGCGATCTTTTGGGCGGCGGTAAGGCTTGGCTCGCAGGATCTGCTCGCGTCGAATTGGGCGAATATGAAGAGTCGCTGGACGGCGGCCTTGCAAAAGGAATTAGAACGTGGTTCCTGGCCCGAGATCCCGCCGCAACGCCTCGCACTGCCCGAACCGGGCAGGACAGCCATCCCCCCCGAGGAACAAAGGCGGAGACTCGCCGCCCTGCGCGAGAGTTTGGCGCAAAGGCCTGACGATCAGCAGTTGATAACGAGAGAGAAGGTATAAAAATGATCACCAAATTCTCCCCTCCCCAGTTATGGAGAGGGGCAGGGGGTGAGGTCGCATAAATCTTTTGGGTTGGATTTTTAGAGGGGTCGTTATAGCAGAATCAACGAGGGGGATTCTTCTGTAATCAATTGTTACGCTAATCATGAGTCTCGTAAAATGCACGCTTCGTCTAGTCAAGATTGTAATCGATATTGTTCTTCGCACCAGGATATCTTCAAATCCAATATTGAGGTGGTCACCAAGATTGACCGCATGAGCGAAGATGTGGGTGATATGAAAGACCTGATGGAACGGGTGATGAACCGCGTCACCGCACTAGAAACCGAGCTTGCGGTCTGGAAGCGCTTTAGCGAACGGCGGCTGTGGGGGGTCGGAACCGTGGTGGCCTTGCTCGCGGTAATAACCCAGCTAGCGCCCTGGTTCGTGCGCTCGTGAGCCGTGCCAACACCCGCCGCCTGGTTGAACAGCGCAGCGGATGGGTGCCTACCTCCCCCAAAAACTGGGCGGGCCCACCTTGGTAATCAACAGCTTGAAAAGTTTTCCACAAAGATTGTGGAGAACCTAAGGCAGGTCTGCCAGAATCCCGCGTCCGCAGGCGGATGGTGGTTGGTGCGCAAAGAATAGGCAATCGCTGCGGGCCTTTGGTGGTGCGGGGAGGCCGCCGTCGCCGGGTGTTAGCCGGGCGGGGCCAGGTTATGGTAGCAGGCGTGCGTCGTAGATGGTGAAGCTGCTTTTCTTGGATCGACGGGCGTGGTGTCGGGCAATGGTCGCAAGCTCGAGTAATCGCTCGGGTGAATTGCTGTGATCGGGGTAATAACCAATGCCGATATGGACGCCAACCGTATAGGTGTTGGTCTCGTCGCTAATCGGTGCGGTGATTGCCCGGATCAATCGGTTGGCGATACGAGAAAGTGCCGCTTCGTCGTTTGCATCACAATAGATAACAGCAAATTGATCGCCACCGATCCGCGCCGCGATATCCTCATCGCGGAGGGTATTGACAATCCGCTTGCCGATCTTTGCCAAGACAGAATCACCGTTTGGGTATCCGTAGGTCTCGTTAATGGTGGCCAATGAATCGAGCTGTAAGGTAAGGATGGAATAGGGGGTATCCAGGTGCTTGGTCTTTTTGTTAGCAAACTCGAGAAACAAGGCGCGGTTGGGGAGGCCGGTGAGTTGATCGTAGTTGGCTAGGTATGCAAAGGTGGCGTC
This sequence comes from uncultured Thiotrichales bacterium, assembly GCA_903881315.1. Lineage (GTDB taxonomy): Bacteria > Pseudomonadota > Gammaproteobacteria > CAIRSR01 > CAIRSR01 > CAIRSR01. Next base: position 2,434 of record CAIRSR010000057.1, read on the forward strand.
TTCGAGGCGTGGGCCAAGGCTTTTCTGGAGTGCCGCCATGGCGCGCTTGCGTAGGGTTTGGTTCTGTTCTTGGGCAAGACGATAACGGATTCTTTTAATGCCGTCGCTGATATCCTGTATCAGGGCAAGCAGGATCTGCGTATCCGCGTGGATAAATTCGTTTGGTCGAGAGGAATAGAGGGTAATGGCCCCCAGGGGGGTTGTATCAATCAGAATGGGGATCGTCAGCGCGGCAGCATAGGATCTTGTCATTGCTGCTTCTTGCCAAGGCTCTAGCGGCGCGCACTCGGGAATATTGTGGCAGAAGGACGGCGTACCCGTCCGAATTGCAATACCCGTTGGCTCTTGGCCATTCTCGGCCTCCCCCCAAGTGAGGGTGCTCGTATCGAGAAAGTGCAGATCCTCGCCATAAACGGCAATTGGCTGGATTGATTTGGCCTCATCCGGTTGTGCCTGTCCGACCCAACACAAGCGGTAGCCAGCAACCTGGACAAAATACCGACAGAGCGCGTCGAATAGTTCCGCCTCTGTGGTGGAAGAGGTGATTACCGAACGGACAGCACGGAGTAGCTCCCGTGATGGATAGGTGGTTAAAAACATGGTTTGCCCCAGTACTTTCATAGTTAAGGTATTGCGCTGGCGGGTGTCTGCACAGTTTTGTTATGGAAAAAGGGCGGGTAATGCAATCCCAACCCGGCCTATCGATGTATTTCAAGAGGGTTGATCGGGTTTTGTGCCTGGGGTCGATTCTTATCGCGCAGTGTAACACGTATCGTCGCCGGATAAATCGGCGTCGCAGCGATTGCCTGGCACGATATTACAATGGAATCATGGTAAGAGAAACCGACTCGCAATACCTCCAGGGCAAGATGGTAATAACAATGGCTTGGTATTGTGTGGAATTAGAGAATACCTCGGCGACATGATTGTGTAACGTGGGTATTATCGCTTGTGGCGTAGGCAAAGAAAGTGGTAAAGGGTTGGCGAAAGAGGGCGCTAACCCAATTATCGCGGGTAATTTCTATGGTATCGTGTCGCCGTGAATGGATGGGCGTGGCCAATACGTTTTGTACATCACCAGGCGGATGAATGTGGTTTTATCGCGGTATTTTTTTGTTTTGTGATTACCTTGCCGTGGTATTGGGGGATGGATTGTGATAGATTCGGAAACGGAGTGCGTTTAGGGTAAGTTTTCTACGGTATTGTACGGCATCGGTTGCGCCTCTTCCCCAACACCAACAAGGGCGTTTACGGGCCTTACCCTGTGGGCAATCGGGTGTTTCCTGCGGCTGCCGTCACACGCACACGGCTTTTTGGCTGGGGTTTACGGTTGGATAAAGCGGGGTAGCCCGAGATTCGGGGTGGCTGCTGTGGGCGTATTGGTCGTTGTCTGCGTTGCGGGCGGGTTTTAGCGGAAAGGTGCGGGAGAAAGTCACTATGCAGAGCATGAATCTCGAGATTGGGGCGGAGATGGTGCTAGACATCGAACAGGTGGCTAGCAAGGTGAAATGTGAGTATCTGGGGATGCGTTCGGCGCGGTACTGGTCTAGTTTGATTCCTGCTTCAACCGCATGAATATGCTATACTATTCTCTAAATACATGAATATCAGATATTCTTGGTAATTTTTGTGAGGTAAATCTATGTTGAGCAGACGCACCTGTC
>CAIRSR010000058.1 GCA_903881315.1 uncultured Thiotrichales bacterium
AACAAGGCGCTACGCGACACCATCGCACAGGAAGCGGAGAACCTGGCGTATGCTAACACCCTCGCGCTCAAAGCGAAGATGACCGAACTCGCCGCCGAGAAACTTGAGACTGAGAACAAATTAAAGCAGGAACGCAAGGCACAGAAGAATGCCATTGCCGAGGGGGTTATGCGGGAACTCAAGCAGCACCAGGACGAAATCACTGCCAAGGAGCTGCAATTGTCAGCCATCGAAAAGCGTATAGCGACGCTTCGGGCAGAAGAAGAAAAGCTTGATCTGGCGTTCGGTTTTGCCGAACGACATAAGGGATGCCTGACTGAGGCCGACAGGGCGATCAACAGCCTATCGCTCGCAATCATGGAAGCCTTCGACGAAGACCATAAGAATCGTTTTGACATTTCGACAACACTCTTCAACGAGTGGATGCGCATCGCCAATGAGTTAATGAACGGTGCGAACCTGCTGCAACAGGCATTAGGTCACCTCCGCATTGAGAAAGAAGTGGCCACCCATGCCGGATAACACGACCACCATCACCGTTTCAGGAGAGGTAAGCCCTGCTGGCGTGAAACGCGGGCTCCCTGCGAAGGTGCCGGTACGCACTTCTATCAGGGCAACAACCAAACCCGTAGGGAGAAATGACCGTGCTTACATCGGTGGTTACAAATTATCAAGACCTCACCGTAACCTTTACCGAAGACGGTTGGTTCAATGCAACGGCGTTGCTGAGAAGTTTGGTAAAGAATCTGTTGCATGGCTTAGGCAGAGAGAAACTGCTGAGTATCTAGGCATTCTTTTTGCGTTAGATAGCAACTCTAGTTTTCTGACCGCCTTCAATGGAATCAAGACACTAGGCGAAAGCTCAGCCAGATCAAGAAATCCACTATTGGCATTGGCTAAAAAGACCGGATACGTCATGACAAAATCCGGATCACCAGCAAATGGTGGCGTAGCAATGAGCGCTGTCCAAGCCCACGGTTCATACCGACCCAGCGTTTCGCTTTCCGCTCAGGGCTCTGACGACCTCCAGCACGTTGTTGTAGTGCGGTTTGGCTCCAGGGGGCAACCCTTTGTAGAAACTTTCGCGGGGAAGATCGGCATATTTCTTTGCTTGAATCCTACCGTGAGCACGCGCCACATCCTTGAGGGCTGCTTGGAACATTTCCTGGTCGTCGTACTCCAGTGCGGCAGTCAGATACTCCGCAATATCCTCCTCGTTATTAAGGTAATCAGCAGCATCAAACGGGGTGAATTTGGTCATAGTCTAGCCCTCCAACTTGCGCGCCATCTGAATAGCTTGTTTGATATCTTTCTGTTGAGTGGATTTATCACCACCCAGAAGGAGAAAGTACACGCTCTTTCCACGTCGAGTGTAGTACAACCGATACCCCGGGCCAACATCGATACGCATCTCATATACCCCGCCACCAACAGACTCCGCGTCCCCAAAATTTCCCAACTCGGCATAACGGATGCGTGCGGCAATTCGCACCTTAGCTTTCTGGTCACTCAAACCGGAGAGCCAAGCATTAAACGTGGGGGATTTCCTAATCTTAATCTCAGTCATAGCGTCCATTCTATACCATTGGGCACCAACAACGCCCCCTTGACTCCCAGCACAGTAGACCACAAGATCACCCCCCAATCCATCGCCATCCCGTTGCAGATCAACCTGTTGACTTCCGTTGTGAGGGAGAGCTACCGTCCAGGTGTCGCCAAGGATGGGCGGCCTGGTTCAGCACACCGGATTGCATTG
>CAIRSR010000059.1 GCA_903881315.1 uncultured Thiotrichales bacterium
ATCGAGAAACGTCTCAATGGCTTGACCCATGTTGGATCCCCCCGTAACAGTTGAGACATCTTCCCAGAAAAACAGCGCCCCAGAAAACAGCTACCTCATTTGTCTCTCATGAGGCTGCCCTGCATTGCACCAAGCTTCGCGTTCGTCGCCGAGCCGCAAACCAATGGCGTTTCCGAACGATTCAACCGGACGCTTAAAGAACAGGCCGTTCACGGTCGCATATTCAAGAACCTGGAGGAGGTTCGCACCGCAGTCACCGAGTTCAAGAACCGTTACAATCTCTATTGGCGTCTCGAGAAATTGGGGTTCCGATCACCCGCAGAAGCCCGTCAGGCTCACACATCTCTGAGGGCGGCCTGAACCGCAAAGGTGTGTCCAGTTAATTGGAGGCGGTACAGCATTACCAAACAGTGATCACCACGCTCGTGCGGTGTTGTCTTGTAAGGCCGCAAGACAGAACCACCATGGGATGTTCAAGGGTTTATCGTCAGTGACTTTATCAGTCGCGTTGTATTCTGGCCTATCGACGCGGGAGTTGTCCTTGCTGTCTCTGAGGGCGTCGCGCTTTCCGCCCGCTTGGGGTGCCCTTTATGCAGAAACCGCCTATCCCGTTTAATGAGGCACAGCGCTTACAAGCGTTGCAGGCGTTGGAGATCCTCGACACCTCTTCCGAAGAGCGTTTTGATCGCCTGACACGGATTGCCCAACATATTCTGCAGGTGCCTATCACCTTGATCAGTCTGGTGGATGTCGAGCGCCAGTGGTTTAAGTCACGCCAAGGATTAGATGCCCGCGAAACTCCCCGCGAGATCTCTTTTTGCGGCCACGCGATTCTCGGCACCGAGACGCTGTTGGTACCCGATACCAAGGCCGATGTGCGCTTTGCGGATAATCCGCTGGTGGTGAATGCGCCGCACATTCGTTTTTATGCGGGTGCCCCATTAACACTCTCTAGTGGCTTGACTGTAGGTACGCTCTGCGCCATCGATTCGGAACCGCGAGAGGTCAGTCAGGCGCAACTTGCCGTATTACATGATCTGGCGCAATGCGTGGTGGTAGAGCTGGAGCGAACCAAACAACAGCGAGAGATCGCTGAATTGGTACAGATGCAGTCGCGATATGTGGCCATTATTGAATCATCCACGACTGCCATTATCAGCAAGACGCTAGACGGCGAGATTAGCAGTTGGAACCGAGCGGCAGAGACCCTTTTCGGTTATACGGCAGAGGAGTCCATTGGTCGGACAATCACTATGCTAGTTCCGCAGGAGAGACTTGCCGAGGAGGCAATGATCCTGTCTCGCGTGATGCATGGTGAGCGTGTTGATCTTCTCGAAACGGTTCGCCTCAGAAAAGACGGCAGCGCTGTCGAGGTATCGGTGGGTGTTTCTCCGATTCGGGATCGTGAGGGAGCCGTTGTTGGCGCAGCAAAGATTGTCCATGATATCTCACAGCGTAAGGCTGCCGAAGCGGCCTTGCAGCGGTCAGCGCAATTGGTGCAGTCTATCGTAGAAACCGTCGTGGATGGGATTATTACGATTGATGGTCAAGGAACAATCCTCTCGTTTAATACCGCCGCAGAGAGGATCTTTGGGTACGAGAAGACCGAGGTGATCGGCTCTAACGTAAACTGTTTAATGCCCGAGCCGCATCGAACGAAACATGATGGTTGCCTCAGCAATTATCTAACAACGCGCAAAGCACAGGTCGTCGGGATTGGGCGTGAGGTCACTGGGCAGCGCAAGAACGGACAGGAGTTCCCTCTGGAACTTGCGATTAGTGAGATGCGGCAGTCTCATCAAACCCTGTTTGTCGGTATCGTGCGTGACATCACCGAACGTAAGCGGATGGAACGCATGAAGGCAGAATTCGTCTCGACGGTCAGCCATGAATTGCGCACCCCCCTCACCTCGATCCGTGGCGCTTTAGGTCTTGTGCTTGGGAAATTTGCCGCGTCCTTGTCTGATCGTGCGCGTCAATTGCTAGGAACCGCTAACCGCAATGCAGAACGCTTGACGCTCTTAATCAACGATATCCTTGATCTGGAAAAGATGGAGTCTGGTCAGTTAGATTTTAGATTCGCGCCAATCGATATTGTGGCCATCACCAGACAGGCCATCACCAGCAATGAGGGTTATGGCCAACAGCATCAGGTGGGGATACGCCTGTCCGAAACAATAGAGGGCGCCTTTGTTTCTGGGGACGAGCATCGCTTATTGCAGGTTTTTGCCAATCTTCTCTCTAATGCGATAAAATATTCTCGTGCTAGCGACACAGTGGAGGTGGCGGTACAGCGCAATGGTAAGCATCTACGTGTCAGTGTGCGGGATTTTGGTCACGGCATTCCGGCGGAATTCCGCAGCCGCATCTTCCAGCGCTTTTCCCAGGCGGACAGTTCGGATACCCGTGAAAAGGGTGGAACGGGCCTCGGGCTCTCTATCGCGAAGGCGATTGTCGAGCGACATGGTGGCAGCCTTGCGTTTACCAGTGAGGAAGGGGTGGGGACAGAATTCTATTTTGAACTACCCGAATGGCGTGAGGTTGCGCAGAACGTATTACCCGAGGGAGACCGAGAAGGAAAAGGTAACCTTCCCAGCATTCTCCATGTGGAGGATGATCAAGATCTGATCCAGGTACTTCACGCCCTCCTTGAGGAGGATGCTGACTATTCCTATGCAACTACCCTCGCGGCTGCTCGCCAGTTGTTGTCAGAAAGACGTTTTGATCTGTTGCTGCTGGATCTTTCCCTGCCAGACGGACAAGGTTCAGAATTGCTTGACGAGATTGGTAGTGATACTACGGTAATACTTTTCTCTGATCAAGAACCAGGCGAGAACTTGCAGAAGGTTGCTGCCTCGTTGGTTAAAGGCGCGACCAGCAACACCCTGTTATTGGCCACCATCAAACAATTCTTGCGTCAAGCATCGCAGTAGGGAGAATCTTCTATGCCGCACTCGAAAGAACTCAGAAGGATTCTCTGTGTGGAGGACGATGCAGATATCAGAGCCATTGCAGAGATGGCCTTAGAAATGGTTGGAGAATTCGATGTATTGATCTGTGCTAGTGGCGGTGACGCGCTCGATAGGGTAAGCGACTTTGCGCCGGATCTTATTATGCTGGATGTGATGATGCCCGGCATGGATGGCCCGACCACCTTACAATGTTTGCGTGCGAATCCTGTGACAGCGGCAATTCCGGTTATCTTTCTCACCGCCAAGGTGCAGCCGTCAGAGATCCAGTATTACCAATCTCTGGGTGCGCTGGATGTCATTGCCAAGCCATTTGATCCGATGCGCCTGTCGGATGAGGTGCGGAGGATCTTCAACCATGCCTGACGCGATTAGTCGGTGTGCGGTTTTTGCTGAGCGATTCGCACTGCTTCGTCAGCAATATGCCAATGACTGCATAAATACCCTAGAGGAATTAGCCGGTTGTGTACTCGGAGTGGGCGAGGATGTCCCGCGCGCCGCCCTAGAGAATCTGCGTGCTCGTCTCCACCAATTGGCTGGCTCGGGCGGCTCGTTTGGCTATCCTGAATTGTCGAAAGAGGCGCGGGCACTAGAGACAATGGCAATCGACTGGCTGAAGAGTGATGCCGCACCACCGCAGGCACAATGGGAAGAATGGAAGAGTTCGTTATTGGCGTTGCGCCAAACCCTGCTGTCCTCGCCAACGCCACTCGCGGACATGTTGGAATGAGGAGACCATGATTCCCGACACAAAGGTGGTAAAAACTCCAAAGGTCGCCGTGATTGGTTGCGGGAACATCGGGTCGCGTTGGGATGAAACCGCACGTCAGGATGCAGTGCTTACCCACGCGGGTGCCTGGCATCGACTGCAGGCCCTGACCGCCCTTGCTGACATGGATCCCGAGCGGCTTGCCACCGCTGGGCGATTCTGGGGGGTGACTGCCCTCTATGCGGACTACCGAGCGCTCTTGGCTGAGGTGCGTCCCGACATTGTAAGCATCGCAACCCCGACCGGGCTGCGGTTGCCCTTGGTCGAGGCAGCGCTAGCGTCTGGCGCACGCGCCATTCTTCTCGAGAAGCCGATCGCACTGACCCTTGACGAGGCGCTTGCTATCAAGGCCGTTTGTGGTACGGAGGTCGTGGTTGCCGTGAACTATCTGCGCCGCTACGACCCCACGTTACAGGCGCTCGCAGCCCAGATACACGCGGGACGGTTGGGAACGATTCAACATGTGGTGGGTCGATATGGCAAGGGCATTGTGGAAAACGGCTCCCACTGGATCGATCTCATCCAATGGTGGTTTGGTGCAGTGCAACGGGTGCGCGTCTTGCGTCGCCTGCCCGATGACCGCCCCGACCATGATCCCACCCTAGACGCTGTGCTAGAAATAGGGGGCGCGGTGCCAATCTACCTGCTCGCGGTGGATCATCGCCATTACTCCTTGTTCGAGATGGATATTGTGGGCACCAAGGGGCGCGTCACCCTAACCAAGCGCGGCTCACGCCTGCAGCATTGGGAGGCAGAACCCGACGCACTCTTTCCGGGCTATCGCGTCCTTCAGCTTGAGGGAGACTTGCACGCTGATCTCGGCTTGGGCCTACTTCGGGCGGCAAAGGATCTGTTGGCAGTGTGGCGCGGTGAGCAGATCAAGCCAAGTTGCACCCTAGAGGACGGGATAGCGGCCCTGCGGACGGTGCTGGCGCTACGAGAAACAGCGCAAGGCGAGAAAAGCGAGTTGTCATAAAGAGAGAGCTGGTATCATCTGCTTGGGCGAATTTTTTCACGGAGATAGACGTAGCCCTGCTAAGTCGCGCTATCCATAAACCAGTCGGCTGAGGGTCTGGTCGATCGTGGGCAGATAGCGCTGTGGGTAGCGCGGATCTCGGGCTGCAACGCTCTCCTGCGACAAGCCAACGCAGCAAACCATATCTCCATATCTAGTGTCTTGCCGACAAACGTGACTGGTTGGTGTTGTAGAACTGGATCGCTCTTCAGGCTGTCCCTCGCAACCGAAACTGAGATTTAGGCTTTTAGATAGCTCTCCTCAAGGGAGCACAAGGAGCGGAGCGAGCGCGACGCTCCCGCACAACCGTGAGGGCGTGGGAAAATGTCGGGTATCACGAAAAAGACAGCGACTCACCGGCGTAGTGCAGCCGCAGAACCTCTTCAATCTTGCGCATGACTAACTGCCATGACCCGTGGCGATTAGTCATGTACGACATTAAATGCACGCACTAATAGAGAAACCTATCTGGGTCGTAGCATAATCCGCTTCGCTTTCTACCCTGTGGGCACACCACCAGGACAGTAGTGACCTCACAGTAACCAGTGAAAAGCGGGTAATCTATTTGCCAATAAACCGGACAGGCCTGTTTGCTCTCGACACTATTACCTCATATTCGGCATGATTATTGGGGCGCAACACACAAGCTGTAGTCCGCAAACACAGGGCAACCGCCAACATCCGCCGATCAGCCAATGAGATTTAGGCAACAAAAGTGATGTGTTAGTGCAGAGTGGTTGAAATAGGAATGAGCAAACTAATACACTGCCTGGACTATGCAGAGCCTCGCTGAACAGCAAGACAAGTACATCATCCTCATTATAGATGATACGCCGAACAATCTTTATCTCGTAGCCTCGCTACTGGAGGATACCTATCATATCAAGGTTGCCAACCACGGCACCAAGGGATTGCGGATAGCAACGTCCGATCCGCCACCAGATTTGATTCTGCTTGATGTGATGATGCCGGAGATTGATGGCTATGAGGTCTGCCGACAACTCAAAGCCAATCCGGCAACGCACAATATCCCTGTCATATTCCTCACCGCAATCAACGAAGCTGACGATGAGCATCGGGGGTTGGCGTTGGGAGCGGTGGACTACATTACCAAACCTATTAACCCGGCCCTACTTCGGGCCAGAATCGGCACTCACTTATCGTTATACAACCACACCCGAATCCTAGAGCAACAAGTAGCTACACGCACCGCTGATCTAGAAGAAAGCAGAAGACAGATCCTGCTTCGCCTAGGGCGGGCCTCCGACTTTAGGGACAACGAAACCGGCAATCACATTATCCGCATGAGCAATTATTCCCGACTAATTGCACAAAAAGCGGGCATAGATGATCACTTCATCGAACTCCTGTTCACTGCGGCACCAATGCACGATATTGGCAAGATTGGCATCCCGGACAGTATTCTGCTTAAACCAGGAAAGCTCAATCCGGATGAATTAGCAATCATGCGCAAACATGCCAGCATCGGCGCTGAGATCATAGGTGAGCACGAAGACGAACTACTCCAGATGGCGCGTACTGTGGCGCTTGCACACCATGAGAAATGGGACGGCAGCGGTTATCCGCACCGACTCAAGGGGGAGGAAATCCCGTTGGCCGCAAGGATTGTAGCCATCGCAGATGTTTTCGATGCACTAACCTCGAACCGTCCTTATAAAGAGGCCTGGCCAATCGATTTGACCATCCGCACCATTATGGAGGGATTTGGTAATCACTTCGATCCACAATGGATTCAACCCTTCAAATCCGCATTACCAGAAATACTCCTGATCAGAGAGAAATATCTTGACTGAGTGACTGTCATAGATTATTCCTTACGATACACACCAGAACGAGAATAGACCTTATCAGCCGTTTGTGCGGTGATTACTGCCCAATCAAAATGAGCACGTACGTGGGCACGCGCTTGTTCGGAGATACGCTGTAATTCTTGCGATGGCATCTTCTGAATTGCCAGAAGCATAGCGGCAATTGCCTGGTTTTGCCACGACTCAAGGTGTAGCGGCGCATGGTAATCCGACTTACCCTCATGGAATAATTGGATTATAAAACCAGTTTCGCCATTTCGTACAAACTGCGGAAAGGCTCCGGCATTGCTGCAGACAATCAAGCACCCCATGGACATGCACTCCAAAGCAGCCAAACTGGTTGATTCGGCAGTAGAAAAAAACAGGGCAACATCACAAGATTCCAACAGGCTAACTACCTGTTGATGCGAGACAAACCCCTCGAAAGTAACTCGATCACCAAGACCGAATGTGGTGACAGCCTCCGCAATCGCTGGACGCAGCTCGCCATCTCCGGCCATGCGTAGCGTAAAACGCAGTTGTTCCTTAACCAACCCCAAGGCATCTACAACAAAATGCACACCATTTTTTGGATTCATCCGACGTAGCGTAACCAAGCGCAAGTTTTGATCCACATGATCGAAATTTCGCTCCTTTGGTGTGACAAAATGATCCGTGGCGACACCATTGGTAATCAGCACAATTCGATTGTCTGGTACAAATCTGCGCGCCACCGCCTGCATCTCTTCACTCGTAGCGATAATGCACCCCGCCCCTTTCATGGACACCCAACGGTATAGGCGACGAATGGGACAATACCCTACCGAACTGTCTAGTGCACCAAGCCCGTGCAGAGTCAGCACTACCCGTCTACCTGTAAAAAGGCCTGCTATAACCGCAACAAAGGCCAGAAAGGAACTATGATGAACATGGATTACATCGAAGCGCGAAAACATACGCACGAAGCGAAACAACCAGGTAAAGAAATACGGCAATGCCTTACGCCCCACGGCATGAGGTAGCCGATGGGTTGGACAGGGGTCAGCCGATTGATCCGCACCATTTACGGCACCCGTTACGATCTCCACTTCCCACCCTTGCGCGAGCAGATTCACGGTTAGATAGTGTAGATGGAATTCAGCCCCACCAATGAGCGGCAGATAGGTTTCTAGGATTTGGAGAACACGCCCTTGTGGGTTTCTAGAATTGGACATGATTAGTGAATTACTCAAGGTAGACACGCTTTACCATCAACGCAGACCAAAAAAACGGGCGCCCAGAGGCGCCCTTTCACCACCATAGTAAACAGTCGATCCGCAGAACCTCAGACCTTGCAAACATTAATCGTCGCTGAGAACCCCAAGGATCTGTAATAGGCTAACAAAAAGATTATAGATACTCACATACAGGCTAATGGTGGCCATAATATAGTTATCCTCACCGCCGTGCACCATAGCGCTGGTCTGAAACAGGATAAAACCAGACATCAGCAAGATGAACATGGCAGACACCGCGAGCGAGAGCGCCGGGATCTGGAAAATGATAGCACTAATTCCAGCCAGAAATGCGACCAAGATCCCAACCATCAGAAACCCGCCCATGAAGCTAAAATCCCTCTTGCTAGTCAAGGCATAGGCCGATAACCCCAGGAAGATTGCGCCGGTACCACCCATCGCCATACCCACAATCTGATCTCCATTGTGAAGGCTCAGGTAGTGCCCGAGGATGGGGCCCAGTGTGTACCCCATAAACCCAGTCAAGGCAAAAACCATAATCAGCCCTGCCCCACTATTGCGCAGCGCCTGCGTACCGAATAACAGACCATAGTAGCCGATGAGCACCATCCACCACGGCAACACCGGTGCCCTCGTGACCAGCGCAAAGGCCGCCGTGGCTGCACTAAACAAGAGCGTCATCGACAACAGGATATACGTGTTACGAATCAACTTATTCGTGGCAATAGCGGATTGAGTGACGCCACTCGTTGCATAAACATCGTTGTACATAGGTCTAACCTCCTCTCATTCTTGTCATTGGGCCCTACTACTCAGCTCTACTGTTCTGACTAATATAGCAATCTTGTGTACTGAGTCAAGTCAGTGACTATGGTAAAGCTGCGTCTGCTACAGTACCATAGAAGGTATAGACGTGCGTTCCTCTTAAATGTTCCGCAGGGATCTTAATTTGGAGAGCAGGACACAACAGCCTATAATGTCCCCACAATACGCAGATCTACGGAGAGGTGGCTGAGCGGCCTAAAGCGGCGGTCTTGAAAACCGTTGGGGCGCAAGTCCCCGGGGGTTCGAATCCCTCCCTCTCCGCCACTCAAGAAGCTTATTTGCTTACTAATTAGTAAGTTGCAAAAAAGATGGCGCGTTAGCTCTCGATAAGCTATTTTCAGTAACGGTGCGCCGCCTCTTCAACCCCCTGGCCTTCATACCGTACACCAGATTCGATCACCGCTCTTTTTCCGTATCTTCTCTGCGCCATCGACGCTTTACCTTCCATTGACGAACGTCACAGAGCGATGTACAGCGGCTGCAGCCTACTGCTGGATGTCGAAATGACCGATAACCAGGTGACGCAGACAATCGGGCGACAACCCGCTAGTGCGGAGGCACAGACCTGCGATTCAGAAGCCACTTGCTAAACGGTTAGCCATCCCGTCAACGAGAATTATTACTTTAGAGGCGGCCTCCGTCTTCTGGTTGATGAGAAGCGAGAAAATGGGGAATGGCGCACACATAGCCGGAAGACACGACAATACTCGCGGGGAACCGCGAATTCTTAATAGAACCTACTATCAGATAAATCCGGAACTACCACCGATGATGTGCCACACCAATCGTACCAAAACCTCTCTGAGATAGCTATGGATGCTCGAACCCTTTCCCCAGAAACCTATTTTGTTGAGTCTCAGCCCTATTACGAAGCCGTGGGTCAGGAGATTACCATTTTTGATGCAGCCTACGCGAATCGATTGCCGATATTACTCAAAGGGCCAACCGGTTGCGGCAAAACTCGCTTCATGGAATACATGGCGTGGCGTCTGCAACGTCCGTTAATTACCGTATCCTGTCACGACGATTTGACTGCCTCCGATCTGGTCGGGCGCTATCTCGTCAGGGGCGGTGAAACGGTTTGGGTAGACGGCCCGCTTACCCGCGCAGTGCGTGCGGGTGCTATCTGTTATTTGGATGAGATTGTCGAGGCGCGTAAGGATACCATGGTCGTCATTCATCCGCTGGCCGACGACAGGCGCGTACTCCCCATCGAAAAACTCGGCCAATTACTCGAAGCAAACGAAAAATTCTGTCTTGCCGTATCGTACAATCCTGGCTATCAATCAGTATTAAAGGATCTGAAACAATCCACACGTCAGCGTTTTATTGCACTTGAATTCGATTATCCTAACGCCGACCTGGAGGCACGTATTGTCAGCAAAGAATCCGGAGTGGACAGAGCAACCGCCGACCAATTGGTAAAATTTGCCCACATGACCCGCAATCTCAAGGGAAACGGCCTAGAGGAGGGAGCATCAACCCGCCTTTTGGTTCACGCCTGCAAGCTCATTGCTGCTGGCGTATCCTCTGTCGTCGCCTGTCAGGCTGCGATCGCACAGGCCGTCACGGACGATGCCGAGATGTTAAAAGCCATGTACGAACTATCCAGCAGCCTATTTTAATCTCGTACATGCAGACCACTCCTTTTTCTGTTGCTGAATTTATCGCGATCCTTGAGGATCTACTTGAGGTGGAGTTTACCTTTCACAAGGTCGAAGAACTCGCACAGGCCTACGAGCGATTCTCTGCAACGGAACAGCATTATTTCCTCGGCTGGATCCGCCGTATTGCGACGACCAATGTCGAAGTGGCATGGCGCTTTGCCCATCGTGCGCCAAAAGCGTGGGCGCACATGGATGAACGATTATTGGATGCCTGGGCAGTCCATGCAATGGATGCCTACGACCGTAAGGGACTCAGGGCAGCATTCAAGGTTATCGATGAAGTGGATCAATTTGCGCGATTGTCCCACGCAGAAGCCGTCGGTGCGGTATTCGGGGAGATTGCCGGGGTATTACTTACCTTTGTGCGCGGTTTGTCTGGACGCCCATTAAAACTTACCGAGGGCGACGCCAGTTATACTGATTCTGAAACACTATTTCTGCCGCCAGTGATCGCAGAAATGGTGACGGCAGAGGATAATTTTGCGCTTGCAAAGGCCCAGGTTGCCCTATTATGGGCACAGACGCGCTTTGGAACCTTCCGCCATGATCTGGATGAACTGATCGCCAAATTCTCTGATCAGGAGCGCGCTCTGCGATGCTTTCATGCCCTCGAGACAATACGCCTTGAGTGTTGTTTAGCGCGTGAACTGCCAGGGCTATATCGTGAGATGTTGCGTTTACGCGAAACGCTCGGACAATCGCGCGGCTCGGCATGGCTTCCTTTTGAAGAGCGGCTTGTCCATGCGATTGGCATCGAAGACACCATTCAATTGCTTCCAAAAGCCTATGTGACTGAAATGCCACCGCGCCTCTGTTACGAGGGTGAGCTTCGCGTAGCGGCAATTCGCGAGACGCTTGCCAAACGGCAGGCACGGGAGAAGATGTTATTGCGCATCAAATTGCGCGAATTGATCGACAAGGCGCAAGAACAACCAGACGAAGGATGCGCGGGGGAAAAACATTTCGAGGTGCGCACCATCGGTGATAACGAGTCTCTCGAGATGGAATTGCTCCTTGACGGACAGCCCATTGTTCCACCCGACGACATGAGGCAGATGATGACCTCAATCGTTCTTGATTTTGGTGGTATTCCACCGGATTATTTGTTTCCCGCAGGAGACGGCGAATACGATCCCCGTTTATTGGTCGGTTCTCTGAAAGATCCCGACGAGGTGTGGCAGGGCGTCTATCACGAGGATGGCGCATTCCTCTATCCAGAGTGGGATCATCAACGTCAGCATTATCGCAAGAATTGGGCTGTGGTACGGGAGAAAACCGTTACACCCGCACCAATAGGTTTTGTTGAGGAAACTCTGGCGCACCACGCGGGATTACTAAAGCACTTACGCCGAGCCTTCGAGGCCATGCGTGACGATAATCGTTTACTCAAGCGCCAAGAGGACGGCGATAACATCGATATTGACGCCCTTGTCGAGGCGCTGACGGATGTTCGTGCTGGTCACGAGATGACGGATCGGTTATTCACACGCATGCAGCGAACCGAGCGCAATATGGCGACCTTGTTTATGGTCGATATGTCAGGATCTACCCGTGGCTGGATCAATACCGCCGAGCGTGAGGCGCTGGTATTACTCTGTGACGTGCTAGAAATTCTGGGGGACGCCTATGCGATCTACGGGTTCTCAGGCCTTACCCGCAAGCGCTGCGAGATATTTCGGATCAAAGCCTTTGATGAGGTCTATTCCACGCAAGTAAAGGAGCGGATTGCTGGCATCCAGCCACAAGAGTACACGCGCATGGGAGCGGCTATTCGCCACCTATCGCAGCGGCTGCTAGAGGCCGAGGCAAAAACACGGCTGCTTATAACCCTCTCCGACGGAAAACCAGACGATTATTTCGACGGCTACCGTGGCCCCTATGGCCTGGAGGATACCCGCAAGGCATTACAAGAAGCGATGCGCGCCGGCATCCATCCCTTTTGCATCACCATTGACCGCGAGGCACACGAATACCTACCTCATCTTTATGGCGCTGCGCACTATATCGTGATTGACAATGTCAAGCAGTTGCCCCTCAAGATCGCAGACATCTACCGACGCCTAACGGTACGATAGATCATAAGATGCTGAGCCCCTATCTAATGTCAGACCGATCAGTAGTTATTGTGTCGTAATGATTCCTGAGTCCTCCGTTATTGTTTAGTAAACAATGCCGTCGTTTTCGTTACGCTACGACTATATCGCCGCCACGGGGCATTACACCTTACTAACCTATGCTCTTCCACTGGCGGAAAATAGCGAACACCTACCTGCGGCGTAAGGCAGGCGGAACCCGGTTTTGTGTGTCTTATCAATAGTCGCCGGATTAGTATCAACCACGAATCAACCACACGCCTGCCGTCCCAGGCAACACTACCCCTCGCGCAACAATGCCATCATCTCCTCGATACCCAAGCGAGCGCCTACCTCGGTGCCTTCTAGCAGGGAATCGGCGAGATCGCGTTTGTGACGGTGTAGGTCAATGATGCGATCCTCAATGGTATCGCGTGCGACCAAGCGATAGATCGTCACCGGACGTTGCTGACCAATACGATGGGCGCGATCGGACGCCTGATCCTCCACCGCCGGATTCCACCACGGATCAAGGTGGATGACATAATCGGCGGCAGTAAGATTCAGGCCCGCTCCACCAGCTTTAAGGCTGATGAGAAATAGATCACCTTGGCCCGCCTGAAAGGCATTGACCGCCTCTTGGCGTTTCTTGGCAGGTGTTGAGCCGTCGAGGTATTGATAACTAATCTGTTTCTCATCAAGCCATTCACGAATGATCCGCAGGTGATCGACGAATTGACTAAAGACCAGGGCCTTATGGCAACTCTCGCGCAGCTCCTCAATGATTTCAATAAATGCCTGCAATTTGGCGCTGCCAAATGGGCTTTCGGGTAATACCAGCCTCGGGTGACAACAGGCGCGACGGAGCCGCATGATCTCAGCGAGGATCTGAAAGCGCGGATCACCGCTTTCCTGGCTGCTCACCGTCTGGATGCGTTCCAGCGCGGTGATGCGCAGTGCCTCGTAGAAAGCACGTTCCTCCTCGCTCAATTCGACGTGCAGGGTAATCTCGGTGCGTTCTGGCAATTCGGTGAGCACGTCGCTTTTCAGGCGACGCAAAATAAATGGGCGAATCAGGCGTTTCAATTGATGACGCGCATTCTTATCCTGGCGCTGTTCAATCGGGTTCGCAAA
Source organism: uncultured Thiotrichales bacterium (assembly GCA_903881315.1). Classification (GTDB taxonomy): domain Bacteria; phylum Pseudomonadota; class Gammaproteobacteria; order CAIRSR01; family CAIRSR01; genus CAIRSR01. The sequence goes on from CAIRSR010000059.1 coordinate 13,495, forward strand.
ACGGTTGTTAAAGTATTCTAGGCTACCGAGTAATCCCGGGTTGATAAACCGGAATAGGTTCCACAATTCGCCAAGGTGGTTTTCGATCGGGGTGCCGGTGGTGATCAGGCGAAAGGCACCTTGTAATTCCATGATCGCCTTGGAACGCTTGGTTTGTGTGTTCTTGAAGGCCTGCGCCTCATCAGCGACAAGGGTGTGCCAAGCGACCTTGGCAAGCGCCTCGGACTCGGACTGCAGCAGGCCGTAGCTGCACACCAACAGATCAAAGGGCCCAAGGGCCGCAAGTTGCGCCGCTCGGTCGCCAGCACCAAACATCCGTGCGTTCAGGGTTGGCGCAAACCGCGCCGCCTCGTCAAGCCAGTTGGCACAGACCGAGGTTGGTGCGAGCACCAGCGCTGGCCCGTCCGCTGCCCGCAGCAAGAGCAGGGCGAGGGTCTGCACGGTCTTGCCGAGTCCCATGTCGTCGGCGAGACAGGCCCCAGCCCCCCAGTGGGCGAGACGCGCCAACCAGCAAAACCCCTCGAATTGGTAGTCGCGCAGTTCCGCTCGCAGCGTCGAGGGGAGGACTGGGGTCAGTTCGTTCGCTTCCTTGATGCGCTGTTTTTGGGCAAGCCATTCCTCGTCACTCTTGAACGCTAGGCCATCCAGCGCCTCATCCAACAGTCCGACCGCGAGGGGATGGACGCGCCCGCTTACTTGGACGGCGCGAACCGCCTCGAGGCGTCGATGCAGGTCTTGGCTCAGTGCAAGAAACTCATTCTCGCCAATCCGCACAAAGCGACCCGCCGCCGTACCAAGGAGTTCGAGGAGGCGCACCATCTCCAACACCCGGCCATCGTCGAGGGTGAGTGCGCCCGAGACCGCGAACCAGCCCTGCTGTGCGCCCACCCGCCCCTGGAACGCCGCGAGTCCGGCATGGCGAGCGAGGCGCACCGCCTTGCCCTGCGGCCATTCAAGCACCACAGCGTCACCGAGGCCGCGCAGATTCTCGAGGGTCTCGAGGGCAGAGAGCGGCTCGTCCAACGACCAATCCCAGGCGTCGGGATCTAACGCTGGACAGGCGGCAAATAGGCGCGTCGCAGCCGCCTTTTCGGTCTGTAACGAGCGCTTGGCGTGGAGGCGTTTGCCGTCTATCTCGCTGAACAGAGAACTCGCACCCTCGCCCGGGGGGCTCTGTGGGCCCTGGTTGCCGAGTGGTTTGACAAGTGCGGTGATGCGTAGGCCCTCGCCCTGCGGTTGCAATTGGAGATAGATACGATTATCGGCGGTGACCTCGGTCACGGCACTACCCGCATCCCCGCCAATCTCGGAATAAACCGTGATGAGCGGGGCAATAGCCGCCATGGTTTCTAGTACGCGCCCCTCCGCCTCGCGGGGTACATGAAGGCCATTGGCCCCGAGGAGTGCTCGAACCCGCTCATGCTGGGGCGTAAACTCGAAGAACCGCAAGCGGTTGCCCTCGCGGGTCAGCGTGTATTTTTTGTCCCCATGGATGTTGGGATACAGCGTGATATGGATATTCTTTTTCTCGCGCTCGACCACTAGTCGTGGATGATCCTGGAGCAATGCGATTGGCTGTCCGTCCAGGAAAAGCAGCGGATGACCCACCGCAGCGCGTAAAGACGCAAGGGAATCGATACGATATTCGGGCTCGCGACGATTCCAACCAGACCCAACAAAGTCTACCCGGATGTCAGCACAGATCGCACGATCTTGGGCGGTCAGGTAGGTAAAGGACTTGGTTTCGTTTTTCAGGCGCTTAAGGGAAACCGCACGGCCCTTTGTCCAACCCCCGCCCTTATTCTGTTTCTGCTCGCGGGGTTCAAGACAGGCTGTACCGGTGTCCTCGAAAAAAAAGATATCCCAGGTCATGCGTGAATCGGGATTGAGCGAGGATTGATCTGGCCCACTCACTGCTAACGGGGCGGCAAGCTCACGCAATACCCGCAAGGTTCGTTCCCAACTCTGTTCGGGTCGATGTAAATCAATCAGCGGTTTTGTGTCGAGAGCCTTGATGTCAGCACGATAATCGCCTGGCTCTCCCCAACCCTGTAACAGCAAAGCCGCCTCGCGGGCGTACCAAAGATAACCGCCTTCTACGGCTTTTCTCTGGAAATCTCGTAGTCGTTGTCGGCGGGGTTCGTTCGGGACACTACCCAGCCAATGCAGACAAAGCCCTTGAAACAGATCAAACCAGGCAAAGGGAGACCTATCATTGATGGCGCACGTCGTCTCGATCGCACTCTGCGGGCCTTCGCCTTTCAGAACCCGCCAGGTCTGCCCGATCAAAGAGAGGATTAGGGCATAGCCATCCTCTCGGCCAGATAATTTCTGAATCGCTGCCAGTTGTTGTCCTAGAACCTTCTTCGCCTGTGGTGAGCCTTCTCGTAGTAACAGGAGAAGGTGCATGACACCTGGAAAACCAGAGAAATATGCCGTGCGTGTACCCTCCGCCTTTTTGTAGTCACGAAGTGCGCGCTCGAATAGTGTCAGTGCCGCCCCATCCTCTCCTCGGAGGAAGAGGAGGGTTGCACGCAGGGTATTGGTGTGGAAGTCTTCCGCCTCTTTCGGCAGAATCGCCTCTGCCGTAGCAAAGTGGCCACGCATCAAGCGGTGTATCGAGAGACTATAACGAACATTACGCTGCGGATCGGGTGTGTTGCTAAATGTCGTCTCGAAGTGGTCATAACGAGCCCGTTCGTCAGCAAGGGTTCGCTCGCCGTCATCCAGGATTGGAGAGAGGATCAAAAATTTGATTCTCTCCGATGCGCTCGCTAGCTCTTTGCCGAAGATCTCTTCCATTTCACGGGCAATACACACATCGACATGGACGAAAATGGGCTTGTCGCTGCCCAATACCCGAAAGATTTGCGACTCATCGTTTTGGAGTACCGCGAAGCGTAACTCGCGATAACGGCGGAATTCCACGACGTTCCACGGCATACTGTCGGGTTGATAGGGTAATTGCCTTTGGATAGCCGCAATCATCGAGGCCAATAGCCCCTGCTCTTGCGCCTCGCGGCAGAGAGGAATGATCGGGTCGGCATGACAACGGAACCATCCATTTTCTTCGACCCAAACCCCAGTCTTGAGCAATCGCGTGCGCACGGAACCATCAAAGTCTTGATAAAATAAACGGCCCTGCATATTTCGCCAGCGCATCTGCATCAGCAGATCTTTGAACTGGCTTATCGACAAAGGTTCACCACAGGCAGCACTCAGCAACACCAGTTTGCGGTCGTCAGCGGGAAGAGCCTGGTAGATTTCAAATACGTTCGTCATTTCTATTTCTATTTCTATTTCTATTGAGTCAATTGGAGTAGGAAGGGAATGCTGCTCTGCTGGATTGGAATGTATGATACCATTGTTGCTGGGGGCGATGGATCCATTAACGGTCGATACGACAAGAGCTATAGTCGAATCTGGTGTACGGCATGAAGACTGGGGGGTTGAAGAGGCGGCGCACCGTTGCTGAAAATAGTTTGTCGAGAACTAACAGCAACGAAGAGGTGCGCCATGGGCGACGATACGAGAAAATCGACCACAAAAGCAACAGATGAGGTAGGTCTGACGTTAGAACAGGTCATCCGGCGAGGGGCGCGTCATCTGGTACAGACAGCGATTGAGGTGGAATTAGCCGAGATGCTCG
>CAIRSR010000060.1 GCA_903881315.1 uncultured Thiotrichales bacterium
CCCGCCCAGTTCGGCCGGTACCAGCGCGACCAGGGCGGCGGCCAGGCCTATCCAGATCATCGCGCTTGTTTGCTCCAAATCTGCCGGATCCGCTGTGCTTCGGCGCAGATGGCTGGCCACGTAAAGCGCCGCGGCCCCCGCCGCCATCACTCCTAACACACCACCCGCGCTACAACTAGAAACCCCCGTATAGACCGGAGCCGCGCACCACCACGGGGTAACCGCCTGCAGGGTCAAGAGGCCCGCACCCGCCGCGAAGATTAGCAGCAAACCAATCACACCAAGCGCGAGACTCGCGGGATGAAAGATTTCATTGCTTGGCCCTTCGTTGATATAGCGGTGGAACCACCAGCCACTGTAAAACACCAGTATCGGCAGAAAGAACCCGAGATAACCAAAAAAATGAAAGGTAATATCGGCAAAATAGGCCCCGATTACACCCCCGAGATTAGAACGCAATCCTGCGGGTGCCGTCTGCAACCAACCCGGGTCAGCGGGATTGTAGGTAAGCAGCGTCAAGGACAGATATCCCGCAATGGCAACACATACCCACAACACGGCCTCACTCAACCCGCGTTGAAACTCAAAGACAATTCTCTGCTTACGTGGTTTTCGGGTTGCTTGCTTAGTCAAGGTCTCTACCGCGTGTTGGTTACGCCGACCAGTGGGGGGTGGCGATGCCGTACCCGAGATCCGCCTCGACCAGACGACGCCTCACCTCTAGTAATTGCTCAATGAGCGCCGGTTCGGCTCGCGCATAGGCTGCGCCGTCGGAAACCCTCTTCACCACCACCCCGAGCAATTCGGTGATGGCGTTACCGATCGAATTCTGGCTGATAGTAACAATCAGCTTTCCTAATTCATTGCGGTAGATGACCTGCTTAAAGGCTGGCTGCCAACGGATCGAATTGGCGTAGATGGCATCCGCAATGCAGCGATCCCGAACCTTTTTCGCCGTGCCAAGGAAATCATTGTTAAATAATAGCACCCTCTCCACCTGGTCGGGGAAATAGGTGTGTTTGGGGGCCTCGGCATTGCGCGTGGAGACCTGCGTGAAGAATGTCCGATAAAAATCAAGGAACCCCTTCAGCAAGGCATCGTACTCTCTCCAGAAACGCACGTCCCTAAGTGCACGTACGCCACCACGAACCTCCCAGCAGGGAAGGCCCTGGGGATAGCCAGTTAATTGAACACGCGATTCTGCGACGTCGATGGGTTGCAGGATCTCGAGATCGAGTACCTGCTCAAAGAATTCACGATAGACCGCACTCATGTAGGACTGAAACAGACTATGCTGACCACCATCGCTTAGATTCGGGTTGTCAGGGTCGGCGAGTGGGGCACGGCGCAGCCCATCCATGGGGAATACCACAAAATGATTGTGCAACATCCGAATACTCGGCACCCCGGGGGCGGTGAGCGGCCAGGTCGCATCCAGACTCGCCTCACCAACCAGAACCAGCGCCTGCTCGGGGTCTGGATACTTTTCGAGCATGTATTCGATTAAGATCACATTCATGCGATCCCAGACCCGCCGCACCTGATCCGGCACCTGAGTGCGACGCACCGGGCGCCCCAACGGATCGAGGATGGTCTGCGAGGTGTTATAGATAATCGAGGTATCGAACTCGTTACTATGACCCAACGCCTTTCGATAGAGCAGTAGGTTCTCTGGGGTAACCAGGAGGCCGTTGTTGTTTACCAGGTCATTCAGGTTCGCCGCACTATTGAAGAATTCGTTCGGCTTCATGCCCTCCGGAACCGTCAGCGGGATGGGGCGATAAGGGTTTGCAATCTCTCGGGGGCCGTGTTCCATTGTTAGTCACCTCATTGTCAACCCGCAGGATGATACCCGATACAAGCCACCCCTGTCAGCAGCCGTGTCGTTATCTGGCAGCCCTGC
>CAIRSR010000061.1 GCA_903881315.1 uncultured Thiotrichales bacterium
AGGAAAGACCTACCACCAATTCTCGGGGTCGCAGATCCGCTGATTCCCCGACTGTTGCCTGGGTGACTCCCCCGAAGAATACACGGCGGTACAACCCAAGAAAGTAAGCGGCACTAACGACCATTGATAATAGCGCGATAATACCTGCCCCGGTGTGAAATTTAAATACAGACAACAGGATTAACAATTCTCCAGGGAACCCGCTAGTACACGGCATCCCGATACTGGCAAATCCAAGCAAAAGAAATAGGCTGGCCAACAGAGGCATAGTATGCGCTACACCTCCCAGTGCGCGATGATCCGTCGTATCAAAACGACTATACAAACAAGCCATGAGCAGGAATGACCCACCAGATGCAATTGTAAAATTCAATAATTGTAGTATCGCCCCCTGCATCCCTTTAATATCAAACGAGGCAATACCAAGAATGACTAGGCCAACGTGGGAGAAGCTGGCATAGGCCAACATCCTCCGTAGATCTGTTTGAACAAGGGCAACCAGGCCTCCAATCAAAGCAGTGGTACCCAGCCCCGCTAACAACCAATGGTAATCCTGCGCAGCGTGTGGTGCTAGGGGAATGGCGAAACGTATTACTCCATAAACACCTATTTTCAGCCCCAGCATCAACGAGGTGGCCGCAATCGGCCCCTCCATTGCAATCAAAGGTAGCCAGGTATGCAACAGCGGAAACGGTACCTTTACACCAAAACCAAGCAACAATAATAAGAAAACAATCTTTTCTGTATTCGGTGCGAGCCGAACCGCCAGCAAGGTTGGCAGATCGAAAGCCCAACCCGCATGAGATGCCAACACGAGAAATCCAAATAACAACGGCACACCACCAGCTATCATTACTAGTGTATATTGTACTGCTGCTTGATGTCGCTCCGAACCAACACCCCAGATTCGGATCAGGAGAAAAATCGGGATCAATGTGAGTTCCCAGAACAAAAAGAATAAAATCACATTCATGGAACAAAAGACCCCTAGCGTTGCCGCCTCTAACAGTAGCAGCAAACTATAATAGACCCGTAGCCTTCCTCCACTAGCTTCTCTTATCCTGCCCGCTTTACATGAGGCAACACATAGATGCTTCCAAGAGATTAGCATAACGCCAACGAATAATAATGCTGTTGTCGGCAAAAAGAGTACTGAGATGCCATCCACACCGACTGTATAATTTATTCCAAGATCCGGCATCCAATCCATATCTACAACAAACTGAAACCCCGCCTTTCGCGGATCAAAATTTACTGCAACTGCCAATGTAACGATCAATGAGAAGCAGGATGTGGCCAGCGCGATATAACGAGTCCACCGGGCACGCGGTAGCACCCAAATGAGGGCTATACCTAATGGAAAAGAGATAAATAACAGTCCTAACAATGGCTGACCCACGGTATCTATCCCTCCCCAATGCGCACAACCAGTGCCTTGATGGTTGCGTCGATCAGATCCAGCCATGGTTCCACATAAAAACCAGCCACCAGCAATACGATTATCAGAATGATGCCGCTCAGGTATTCTATCGGCAGGGTGCGATCCACAGCGGCGGTACGAGACTCAGGTAGTGGGGCAAGAAACGCTTTTTGAAAGGCCCACAGCAGAAAACCAGCAGCCACCACATTGCCGAGAGCCGTGGTTACTGCAGGCAAGGTGCCAAATCGTTCAATAACAGCATCCAATACCAGATGAACCGCATCGAAACTGGGTGTTCCTGGCATCCCGATCGTGGACAAACCGGCAATAAAAAAAGTGGCCGCAACAAAGGGAATCCGCTCAAACAGGCCACCCAGTTTATCGAGGTCTGTGGAACGAGCACGGCGGAAAACAAAACCAACCATGAACAACATCACAGTAACCGCCAAACCAGAGGTTGCCGAAAGTAAAACAGCACCCTGCATCCCCTTTGCATTCAAGGTGAACAGGCCAATGACCATCAGGCTGGTGTGACTGATCACGGCAAAAGATAAAAGTCTGCGTAGATTGGTCTGAAGAAAGGCCAGTATCGCCGCGTAAAACACACCAGTCATCGCGACACCCACTACATAGGGTCGCCAGGAAATTGCTGCATGAGGGGTAAGGGGTAGTAGAAAACGCACCATACCGTAAATGCCAGTCTTTACTCCAAGCAGCAGGGAAGGAACGAGCGCTACCGTACCGCGATGTACCACATGGGGTAACCAACCATGCAGAGGGAAAAGAGGGGTGCGTAACGCCAGCCCATAGAACAACAGAAAGAATACAACAGACTGTAATCTGGCTGGCAGTGGTGTGGCTACCAAATCAGCAAGATCAAAACTCCAGCGTCCAATCCGATCGGCATGATTCCACGCAAGCATAATCGCGCCAGCGGACAATAAAAACAGGCCCGCCCCCTGAAACTGTAAGAATCGTATCATTGCCAGCGCACGATCCTCTTCAGCAGCAGTAGACCAATTATTAAGAAACAACGCAACCAATACGATTTCCGCTGCCGAGGCGGCAGTGAACCAGAATAGATCCAGTGTTACAACCATGACCATGAGCACCGATTCCGTGGCCAGAATAAGCGTAGAAAGACGGCTCGCAGAATGCAGGCGGCGCACCAGGCTATAGATGGTGAGCATCAACGTAATAAATGCAATGAGCAAAATGAATAGAACCGTTACCCCATCCACTGCAACATGGTAGTAGAGTGTCGGTAACTGCTCAGACAGTTGTGGCGCTCCATTATTACTATCAAATACCGAGGTTACTACGATGGCAAGCAATAGCTCAATTCCTGCAATGATTCGCGTGAGAACCATTGCCCATTTCCAGTCGCGCAGCCAGTAAACAATTACGGCACCAAGCAGCGGCACAAGCTGGATGATGGTCAACAATGGATAATCAAGGTAAGAGACGCTTAGCATGACTATCCAGCGAAACTGTTAGATGACACGAGCCAATGAGTAATCTTATTGTGTCTACGTAGGATAACATTCATTTCAGCCTCCACATTCTTGCGACAAGGCGCTCTCTGACTCACCAATTATGGGATCTTTCACTATTATCTGGGATGGCGTCTTCTCGAAATGTACCCGATGGCTCATCTCTGGCGTCATGTAGACATTCCCCTGTTCATCCACCAACAATACACTCGTCAACCCCATCCGACCAGCAAGCACCGACCAGCAATGAATCCCCCCGACCACCATCCCTTTGGTAGACGCATCACTCCAGATCCCATCGGGATGAATAACGGTCGCAGAAACAACCCCCTCTACTGGCATTCCAGTACGAGGATCGATAATGTGCGAATAATGTTTACCAGCAAATTCACGGAATCGCTCATAATTGCCCGAGGTATGCATGCCTACTGTCGCAGGGCCAAGCTCCACCGAGGCCAATGCTCCGTTACCACGCGGGTCACGGATGGCAATTCTCCAGGGTTGATCACCATGACGCCCGGTCACCTGCAATCCACCTCCCGCATTGAAAATCGCATTGTGGATGCCCATGGTGCTTAATTTCGCGATGACCAAATCTCCTGCGTAACCCTTGGCAATACCACCAAAGTCTAGTGCTACTGCGGGGTTGTTCGATAGAACCGTATTGCCCGCAATGGTTAGATTGCGCGTAGACGGGTGTTGTGCGACCAATCTTGCGATTTCCGAGGGCGCAGGAGTCTGTCCACCCGGCGGGATGTCTTGGTGAAAGCCCCACAAACCAATAAGACGACCGATCGCAGGGTTAAACGTGCCGGCACTGCGTTGCTCCGCCGCTTGAGAGGTGCGGATCAGGGTGATGATCTCAGGACTTGCCTGAAATGGCGCACCTTGCGCGATGGCTTGGTTAAGCCGCATCAGCTCACCTGGCTGCCAGGCGTGCCAATCGCGGTGCATGTTCTTTAGATCCGCCTCTATGGTCGTTCCCGCCTGTTGCGCCAATGGCTTGGACACCCCCCACAGAGTAAGATCGACCATGGTGCCAAAGATGTAGAATGTCTGTTCGAAGAGTGGATCAGGTGTCGGTGAGCACCCCACCAGAAAAATTGTCAAACACACGCCAAGGGCTGTCGGTAGCCACTTTAATGGTAGCCGCGCCGTAGCTCCTGTACCATAACGAGTCTTGGTATTGCGCTTCGGCTGCGTTAGTGGCGCACCGACACCATTGCGATGCCCTGCGACATTGTGCCCATGCTGTAATCCATGTAATTCAATACTCATTCGGGGTTGCCCATGCCTATCTTGCTCCAGCTTATTTTGATGCTCTTCGTCATTCTCGTTGCAGCAGAGGTCTTCACGAACGCATTGGAACACCTCGGCGAAAAGCTTGGGATATCGGAAGGGGTAACCGGCTCGGTGTTTGCTGCGGTAGGCACTGCCCTGCCAGAAACCATTATCCCACTCATGGCCTTGTTGGCTGGTACCAGCGACGCCAAGATTAACGCAGAGATCGGTGTCGGCGCTATTCTGGGTGCCCCCCTCATGCTCTCCACTTTGTCAGTATCCCTCATGGCGCTTGCGGTTTTGCCAGCACGCGGCATCAGGGGAAGCTTTGCACCCGAACCCGCCGGACTCGCCCGTGATCTTAACGCCTTTTTGATAGCTTTTGCGCTAGCGGCACTCACACTGTACGTCCCCCATGATTATGCGACTGCTCGTACTGCGCTCGCCGTTGGCCTGGTCGTCCTCTATCTGGCATATGTCTTTTTGACAGTACGCGCCTCTGAAAAATTGGTAGCGGATGGTCATGGTACCGAGACTGATAAACCGTTACTCCTGACACACATCGGACTGCCCAAGAATTCTGTCGTCATCGCCATCCAACTGCTGCTGGGAGTGAGCTTATTGATAGGGGGAGCGAAGGGATTTATCTATGGCGTAGAGTCCGGCGCAAAAGTATTAGGCATCTCGGCATTGCTGCTATCATTGCTCATCGTACCGATTGCAACCGAGCTACCAGAAAAGATAAACAGTATTTTGTGGATCCGCCGCCGCAAAGATACCCTTGCGTTTGGCAATATCACCGGTGCCATGGTATTCCAAGGGACGCTGTTACCAGCTATTGGCATTATGCTGACACCCTGGGAACACGGTAGAGAGGTACTTATTGGTGTAACGCTGACTCTTCTTGGTGCATTATGGATGCGTGCTGTCTTGGTTCGTGGTCAGATACAAGTCTGGCACCTGTTGATAAACGGTGCCTTGTACATAACCTACCTCGCCATTGTTTTATAGCGGTACCGCCGCCAGGTGAAAGGGGCGCTAATTATTTGCTAGCCCCTTGACTGTCCTTTTGCGATGCAACCCCTTGAAGATTGTCCCTGCCACGCTATCAAGAACAGAGAGGGGCCGACCGTGAGTGCCCAAGATCTGCCCCCTGCGTTGCGTTCTGCAATCGGGATTTCTGTTAACCCATGGGGTCGGGCATTTTCTGGAATCCTAGCAGCCTGTCGGGCTTTGTCCGTATCTTGTTGATTGCGCGATATATTTTAAATTGATGGGTTTCTGTGAATGTTAGGTAAATGAGAAGGTTGCAAAACAAGTCCGACAGGCTGCTAGGATGAGGCAGGGGTTCTGGTAATGAAGAATTACTCTACCCGCAACGAAAGGGGTGCGCCAATTGTGTCTAAGCGTTCGTGCCCATGCTCAAAGGAAGATGGACAATAAATTCAGCACCAGGCGGATCCTCGAGATCGTGGGCCTCTACGATACCACTGTGGAATTCCGTGATGAGCCGCACAATATAAAGGCCAATCCCGAGGTGTGGTTCAATCCCGCGCTGTGATCGAATGGAAACCATTGATTCAAACAAACGCTCGCCCATATGCGCTGGCAAATGAACCCCGTGGTTTACCACAGACAACAGCGCATCGGAGCGGGTCAGGCTGAGTTGAATGCGAATAGGCTCATCGCCCGTACTAAAATCCACCGCATTAGAAACGAGTTTATCCAGCATCTGGGCGATAAGTTCTGGGACACCCCGAATCAACACAGTTCCCTGCGGTAGCTCTAAAGAAAAGTTCTTTTGCGGATAGATAACGCGGTATCCCTCTACGCAACCCGCCACTACCTCGGCCAATCCGAAGTCTTTGGACTCTTCGCGCTGCAAGGTTTGCTCCAAACGCGAGGCTTCGCTCATGGAGGAAAGGATAGACGACAGGCGTGCTACCCCCTCTCGAGCACGACGGGTGTAGATTGCCGCATCGTCCGAGACTGGCTGCATCTCGAGATTTTCGAGAGAAGACTTGACCACTGCCAATGGGGTACGCAACTCATGCGAAAGACGACCCGCCATCGCCTCTAGGTAGCGCGTATATTGGCTGATCCGATCCAGCAAGGTAGAAAAACTGCGCGCCAGGTCGCCAACCTCATCCATGGCAAAAGAACCGGTAATTCTCCCCCGCACCCGCCCATCAGGGCCGATAGCGCGTTCGGCTTCATCGCGGAGCCGCCGGATGCGGCTAGAAAAACGTGACGCAAAGATAAGCAAAGCCACGGTAGCGGTCAGAAATACCACCAGGGTTACGTTAAAGAGATTCTCCATAACGCGATTTTGAAGGCTTAGAATCGTGTTGCTCGTTTCTTCTACGACAACCGCCCCACTCACAATATCGCCGGTTCGCACCGGATGAGCAGCCGATAGAATGGCAATATGTCGGTCGGGGAGCTGACGCCAGCGCGTCTCTGATTTGCCCGCAAGAGCTGATTCAATCTCTTGGCCTTCTAGGCGGGCTGCACCCGAGAGATCGTCGTCAACGCTAGCACTGGGCTGTGGAAGGATAAATCGATAAAGAGTGTGCATCAAAACTGCGGTGGAATTGCGCGGCTCCTCATGAGTCGGAAAATCATCCTGTAGGCTGCCCGCCAAGGCCAATACTCGCTTGTTGTGATCCACCACCCACATCCGCTCTGTCGTGCCGCGCTCTAAGTCTTTCAAGATAGTCTCAATCTCTGGGGAGGGCACAATGACGACACCCAATTCCTCCACGCGCCGCGTACCAGCGGTACCGATGATCGTGCGGATCTCACGAGTGAGGGGGTCAACATCCGCAATGGCAAAGGCAATTCTTGCGCCAACCATCGACATGGGGATGCGCAGCTCAAGCACATAACCATCTGTCGTCTCGCGCCAAGAACCCTTAATGCGTACCTCAGGGCGCAACGGCAGCGGATTGTTGGGATTGTCAGGCATCAGGTGGGCATTCACCCAACCCGGTGCCTGGGTTGCTAATCGATAGCGGTAGAACTTGCCATCCGGCCCCTGGATGGCGATTTGAAGATGTGAGCATTGATCCAAACGATAGCTATTGGAATCTCGGTATACCACTTTGACATCACGAACAATAAATACGGTGTAAAGATAACGCTCGTAGGTGCCAATAATCTGTTTAAAAAAGAATTTATTTGGATCGTAAGGCCCTTTGCTCTCCAACACATTGTCAGCCGCGTAGGTACGGGCTTGCGCTAGATAGGGCGTCCAATCATCCAGAAGACCATCAAGCACAACCGGACTACGCAAGACTGGGATAAACATCTCCCGCTCAGATTGGGTCGAGCGCAAGAGGTCGGCATGGTGCTGAAATAATTCGGGTCGATCATGGAGCACCGCTGCCACTGCGCGTGCGGTTGCGAGCAAGGCGTTCTCTTGGCCGTGTTGGAGAAAGACCTCCATCTCGCGCAGGTACTCGTAACCCGTCCACGGGATCGCAAGCACTGTCAACGAAACCAGGAGCAACTTAACGCGCAAGCTAAACAACGGACGGCGCCAAGCGGCGGTTGCTAGGTTAGGCCCTTGAGTCCTGTTACGCACGGGTGTTTTTCACCAATTTAGCTATCGGTTTTCCAGCGGTAACCCATACCGTAGATGGTCTCTATGGCAGAGAAATCGGCGTCTAGTAGCATAAATTTATGCCGAACCCGTTTAATGTGGCTGGTGATGGTGCTGTCATCTACCACAATATTGGCCTCGTGCATAAGTTGTTCCCGATTCTTGACGTGCCCGGGAAAACGCGCCATCGCATGGATCAGCCAGAACTCGGTCAGGGTGAGGTCTACCGGCTGCTCGCGCCAGCGCACCTGCATCCGGTTCATATCCAACGTCAATGGCCCACGATTCAGCAGTGTTTCACGTACCGGTGGTGCACGCAAGGCATCCATCCTGCGGAAAAGCGCCGCAATGCGTGCGCCCAAGTGGGGCAGGCTAATGTCTTTGGTGAGGTAGTCATCCGCACCCAAACGGAGCCCGGAGATGGTATCAAATTCACTGTCGCGGGCGGTTAGAAAGATAATGGGAACGGTTGCGGACATGGCGCGGAGTTCGCGACACAACTCAAAGCCACCCTCCACGTCGTTCTCAAGCCCAATGTCGAGAATGGCCAAATCGGGCAGTCGCGCCCGAAAAGATGCTAGCGCCTCTGCGCGAGCACTAAAGGTCGCCACCTCGTAACCCTGACGGCGAAGTACATCAGCATAGTTTTCCCGAATCGATGGCTCATCTTCGACGATAGCGATCTTGCGCTTCACAAGACACCCCGCTCAAACCTAAATAATCATGAAAAAAACAAGACCACAGGTGGCCATACCGTCATGCGCAGAATTCTGACACGTTTCATCATGGCATAGCCACTTCTCCTCAACATCCTAGCCACGAGCGAGGAGTGTACTGCTATCACAGCTTGGCGCTTACTTGCACAAGGCGATGATCACCGTGAACCAAAGAGCGACGTTAATACAAAGTAACCGACACAGTCCCAACAGTCTATTGGGCGAGATGGCAATGGGCATCCTGGCCAGCATGGCCATTGGCACCGGGTTTAGCATCCTGGCGGGTGCCCTGGTCTTGCTGCTGGTGGGTGGGCGGACTGACGGATCGGGTGCCGTGGGTACCACAAATCCAACCACCTTGCAGGGCATCGTACTCTCCCAGGCAGGCACGATCACCCCGGAGTCGCAACACCCCCACGTATTCGCAGACGTGAGGCAACCTGCAACACATGCCTACCGCCGCAACGGTGGCTAGGCACCCTTAAGTCCTTCGCTCGACTAGCAACTCGCAACCCCATCGCTTACGTCTTGCAGCATCCCGCCCATTAAAAAACTTTCTTAAACTCCTCCAGGATGTGGCGCAGCTCCAGAACCGCCTGTGCGTACCGTTCAATCAGGTTCCTTTGTTCTTCCTGGTGGTTGTCTACCTCGTGCGAGCCTTCTTGCAGTTCCAGGGAGGCTTGCTGTGGCTGGCTGCTGTCATCCGGAGGAACCAACGACTCTGCGCCACCTGGCGTTACCCGAGGCTTGGATAACACTATACCCTGGTTCTTCTTGTTCGTCTTGTTTCTCTGATCGCCTGATGGGCTGGTAAAGGTTTTTACCATGTCTTTAGTCTCGTGAGTTAACGCTTTGCCCTGGGTTGGGTGCGTTCCTGTTCGCGACGCTGCAACGACAATCTGCATCAGGTTGTATGGGTGACACTTTCGCGCCGGGCTCTTCCGCTCAGTCTTGTTCCTTGATGGCTACCCGTGGTGCGATGCGACAGAGCAGCTCGTAGGGTATGGTGCCCGCTGCAGTGGCTATCCTTTCCACAGGCAGCCCCTTACCCCACAGCAGGACTGGATCACCGATCCTGGCGTCGGGCTGACTTTTGAGGTCTACGCATAGCATGTCCATAGACACTCGCCCTACCAATGGCACCTCTTGTCCATTGACCAATACCGGCGTACCCGACCGAGCATGACGAGGATACCCGTCTGCGTAGCCAGCGGCTACTGTACCAACCAGGGTATCCGTCGTGCTCGTCCATGTGCCACCATACCCCACTGCTTCGCCGGCACGTACCCTCTTGATGGCGATGAGCCGCGAGGTAAAGTGCATCACTGGTTGCAGACCGAGAGCCAGTGCGCAGTCATGCGCAAAAGGTGACACACCGTACAGCATAATCCCTGGTCGCACCCATTGCCCGTGACTTTCTGGGTGGCCAAGGATACCGGCAGAATTGGCTAAGCACCATTCTGCCGATAGTTCCGCCGCAGCCCCACGGAAAGAAGCGAGCTGGTTGTGGGTAACGCAGGGATCCTGTTCGTCCGCGCAAGCGAGGTGGGTCATCAAGCCCACGGGGGCACAAGCATTGCGACAATTGCCAAGGCGCTGCCAAGCGTCTCGGGTATCAGCAACCGAGATCCCGAGGCGGCGCATGCCGGTATCGACCTTCAGCCAAACCGCAATGGGTACCGGTAACACGATCGATTCTAAGGCTTCAAGCTGCCAGACATGGTGGACGACTACCGTCAGCCCAAGGCGGGCAGCGGCGTGGTATTCGCTGGGTTCAAAGACGCCTTCTAGCAAGGTAATGGGTCGCTCTATACCGGCAGCGCGTAACGCCTCTGCCTCTTCGAGGCAGGCAACCCCAAAGGCGTCCACGCCATCGGTATCGCTATCCCCGAGAATCCGCGCGATGCGCACCAGTCCGTGGCCGTAGGCATTGGCCTTGACGATCGCCATCACCCGACGACCAGGTGCAGTCGCACGCACCAGAGCCAGATTACAGCGCAAGGCCGTAAAATCAATAGTGGCTTGGGCGGGACGAGTCACTCACAGCATTCCTAAAATAATCTAGCGCATCAATGACGATCAACGGGATAGACCGAGGGGATGAAATTCTCAAAACGGGTATATTTCCCGCGAAAGGTAAGCCGCACCGTACCAATAGGGCCATTGCGTTGTTTTCCAATAATGATCTCGGCAGTGCCTTTGTCGGGGCTATCCTCGTTGTACACCTCATCGCGATAGATAAAGATGATGAGATCCGCATCCTGCTCAATGGCTCCGGATTCTCTCAGATCCGACATCATCGGACGTTTATTGGGTCTTTGTTCTAGGCTGCGGTTAAGCTGAGAGAGCGCTATCACCGGAACCCGAATCTCTTTTGCTAGGGCCTTGAGCGAGCGCGATATTTCCGAAATCTCAGTGGCGCGATTTTCGCGGTTGCCGGACACCTGCATAAGCTGTAGGTAGTCAATGACCACGAGATCCAGCCCACGTTCACGCTTAATTCGGCGACAGCGCGCCCGCAATTCAGTAGGGGTAAGGGCCGGCGTATCGTCCACGAACATCAGGGCATCACTCAAGATACCAACCGCAGAGGTCAGCCTTGGCCAATCCTCATCCTCTAGCTTCCCGGTACGGACGCGATGCTGGTCGATACGTCCGAGCGAAGAGATCATGCGCATGGCAAGTTGTTCGCCGGGCATTTCCATGCTAAACACCGCCACAACCTTTTTTTCCTTAATGGACGCATGTTCCGCAATGTTCATGGCGAAACTCGTCTTACCCATCGAGGGCCGCCCGGCAACGATAACCAGGTCGGAGGGTTGCAACCCCGAGGTCATCTCATCCAGATCCTTATACCCCGCCGAGATGCCGGTGATTGGATTGCTTTGACTGAATAAGACATCAATGCGATCGATCACCTTAACCGACAAGGCGTGGATGCTCTGAAAACCCTGTAAGCTACGATTGCCCTGTTCGGCTATCGTAAAGACCTGTCGTTCCGCAAAATCAAGCAGTTCAGCAGCATCTCGCCCCTCTGGGGAATAGGCGGCATCGGCAATGTCAGTGCCGACGCGGATCAATGCACGCAGTACCGAACGCTCACGGACGATACTGGCGTAGGCGCGGATATTGGCAGCACTGGGCGTATTTTTTGCGAGCGTCGCCAGATACGCCAAGCCACCGGCATTGGCCAATTCCCCCCGAGCGCCCAACCACTCCGACAGTGTCACCACGTCAAAAGGGCTACTCTTTGCGGCCAGATGCGCAACCGCTCGGAATATTAACCGATGGTCGCGGCGGTAGAAGTCTTCCTCGACGATGCGATCGGCAACCTGATCCCACACCGCATTGTCGAGCATCAGCCCACCGAGTACGGATTGCTCGGCTTCTTGGGAATGCGGTGGGACACGCAAACCCGCCGTCGCGACATCAAGACCTTCCGGAATGTAGTCGGGTGACTCAGGCATAGTTTGACAGGGCTACCGTGGAAGCGGGCGAAAGGGGTAGCACCTACCACCATTTCTCCCGCTTCTTAATCCGACCGAAAGCTTATGCTAGAAAGGGCGCACTCCCCTCTCACGCCTCTGCCACCACCGAAATGGTCACAGCAACATCCACCTCGGCATGAAGATGAAGGTGAACCTGATGATCGCCTATGTTCCGAACCGGGCCACTCGTGAGACGCACCTCGGATTTGCTGACGGCAACGCCCGCTTCACTCACCGCTTCCGCAACATCAACCGCACCAACCGATCCAAACAAGCGTCCCTCAGCACCAGCGCGTTGGCGGATGACAACAGTACCCAATGCGCCAACGGCCTCTCCTCGGCGCTTAGCTGCACTTAGCAACTCATTTTCGGTGCGCTCCAGCTCGGCGCGTCGCGTCTCGAAAGCCGCTAGGTTTGCGACAGTAGCCGGGGCTGCCTTGCCTTGCGGGATGAGAAAATTGCGGGCATAACCCGGCTTCACCTTGACCCGAGCACCGAGGGGCCCGAGATTCTTTAGTTTTTCAAGCAGAATGACTTCCATCGTTCTTATCTCTGTGTAAGGACAATTAACCAACCGGACACACCATGGTGGGCCGCCTAGCAACACAATCCACAATGCCTATTCGCCACGCCCAATCTTACTGCGGAGATCGACCCAGGTATCGGCAAGGCCAGTAGCCGCAAGGATCGTCATCATCTGGTTTGGGAACAACAGTATCAGCAGATACACCCCAACCAACCAACCAACGGGTTCACCAAAATTGACATTGAGTCCATGAGCCACCGCAAGCCCGGAAATAAAAAACGCCGCCATAATGACAAACACTAGGTCTACGCCAAGATGTACCAGGGGCGGTGGCCCAAATTGGGTTAGCGCCATTGCGCCTAGTGCGGCCATTCCCACCGCTGGGTGCAACCGCAACACCACAAACTCCTCAGAAAAACCTCCTGGGTTATAGAGCAGTGCCTGCCACCAGCGAGCCAGCAACAGACTGCCTACCCAACCCATCAATATTGCGGCGGCTACCGAACCCGTCATGGTCTGAGAATGAGCCTCGATCCACGCAGTAAGGCCTGGCCCGGGCTCTGGGCCGGTGCGAGCGAATGCGTCCACCAAGAACATTCTCCACCACGATGTCAGGTCGCCCTTTAACCAATGCGTAACCGCAATCCCTGAGGACACCAGACAGAGCGCCCCAGTAACTGCAAGCGGCAAAGACACGGTGGTGCGTAAAGCAAGACTTAGCAACCAGATGGGGGCCCACAACATCCCCACCATGGCGATTGCCGCACTCGTCGTACCAATTACAGCCCATGACAATAGGGCCAGTACCGAGGTCGCAATACCCATCACCAACAAACCAGCCCGCGCACCGAGGCGCAGTGTCACTAACCCCAAAGATGCCCCACTCAAGAAAAAGATGAGTGAAGTTACTGGGGGTAGAACCAAAGCCACGACAGCCGCCAGCGCCACGATCACGGCAGCCATCCAGGGGGAACGCATTACGAACCCCGCGAGCAGTTTCATACCGTCCACTCCCCCTGTCTGGCGGGGTTAATGGCGATCGGTATAGGGCAGCAAGGCGAGAAAACGGGCACGCTTAACGGCGCTCGCTAACTGACGCTGGTAGCGTACCTTGGTTCCCGTGATCCGACTCGGAACAATCTTCCCGGTTTCGGTGATGTAATTCTTGAGGGTGGCCAGATCCTTGTAATCAATCTCCTTTACTCCCTCGGCGGTAAAACGGCAATACTTCTTTCGGCGAAAAAAACGGGACACAGATTATCTCCCTCAAAAGGTATCAAGCAGCTCGTCAGAGCAAGTCTCGGTTAGAGTGCCAGCGTAAGAGTGGCACTGTAGATGCCTACATGCCTTCGTAGGCCGGCATACGGGTTTCGCGACGCGGGTCTTCAGTCTTTTCTTCACGTTGTTTGGCCAGCGGTGAAGGTTCGGTGACCGCATCCTTTCGTTTCATGATGAGACTGCGTAACACCGCATCATTGAAACGGAAAGCATTTTCCAACTCGTCGATGACTTCCTGGCCGCACTCTATATTCATCAATACATAGTGCGCTTTGTGAACCTTCGTGATGGGGTAGGCAAGCTGGCGACGACCCCAGTCTTCTAGGCGATGGATACACCCTTTGTGAGTCTCGACAGACTGGCGATACCGCTCGATCATGGCCGGAACTTGTTCGCTTTGGTCAGGGTGTACCAAAATTACCACTTCATAATGACGCATAACACTCCTTAAGGATGTCTCATATCGGCATGACGGACTCGCTGCTCACCCCAGTAAGCAGCCACACGCTTAGTGCAAATGCCACTCATCAGTCCGCATCACCAATATAGAGTGGCTGAACAGCCGCCCGCACATGCGGGAGGCAAGGAGGTAAGGGACAGTAAGCCACCCTTCACCTTATCAGGTGCGATGTATTGGGTGGTTACATGCTCGGTGAAACGTACGATTCTAGTGAGTAACGACGGGAAGCACAAGCTTGTGGCAGCGAATTCACCAGCACCCTAGTAGTTGGATGCTTCAACCAGCTCAGCGTAGACCTGGGTCTTGGATGCCTCCGCATTGTCAAAGACGCACACCATATTACCAGCCCCACATACTGATTTCCCAGTCCCATGCACCATCCAACCACGGGGCGGCGTCCAGCCGCGCATCTGCGTAAAAATAGACAGCTGATCGGCATTACCCTGGAGCATTCGCCGATAATCGCAGGCAAAGCGAGCAAGGCGCACCATCTCACTGTCGGGCAGCAGACCATAACCTTCCACGAGAGTACCATTTTCTCGAAATTGACATACCGCGATCACCCCATCTAAGGCAAGGATTTCACGGATCATGGCGTATCCACACTGCCCAGGGCAACAAAAGCCATCTCGTAATCCGCCAAATGATTGTCCAGGATGACCCCAAAACGACCTCGGGAAACCACCGACCATTCGAGACAGACAAGGCTAACACCCTCTATGGGATAAAAACCCTGTGCGCCGGTAAGATACTCCCAGCCACGCGCCTGCATCGCCGCAATGGCGGTGTTCGCAACGCACATATGACTCACCATATCCAAGATCGATTCAGGTAATTCTTTTCCTGGCCCAGAAGCGACGCGCTGGTTACGCAATTCTCCGCGCTCGTTGAACTCAAAGGCCGCAATAGCCCCCGGTAGACTTAATAGCTGGCCCAGTTCAACCATTCGCATTTACTCCGGATAGTTAGCAACTGCCGATTTGCTTACTTTTCAAGTAGGCGGGATCCGCTGGTGGGTTGCTTCCCACGGGACGCATTAGCGCCAGTACCTGGCCCACAGACGCAGTCTCCTGCTCAAGGAAACAGAACCGCTGCCCCACGACACAGACCGTAAAACAACTACCCCGCACTATCCAGCCTTGGATTGGGACAAGACCACCACCGCCCACCAGGGAATCCAGAATCCCTGCCTGCATGTGGATCGCAAGGCTATTGGCGTTACACATAACGGCTGCCATGCGTGCTTGGTGGGAATCTAACAAACCGCCATGGGCTACAAGCTCGCCGCGCGGGCTAAATTCCCCTACTGCGATCACGCCAGGAATCGATAGTAGTTGGGTAATGATACTCATCTGGAGGCAACCGCGTGGCAGTAGATATTCGTCAACGAACGAGTACTTGGCTAAATGATCAACGCCGCCGACACTGAACGCCTGCTCGAAGATCCGTGGGGCTACAGTGGGGGTACTCTCAACGCACCTCTGCGCCAACTTCAGGGCACCTCTAAAAATCGGCAAAATCGCCAATTTTGGGAATATAACCGCTTGATCCTACTGATACCAGAAAATCAATTCTGCAAGTTTTAGAGGTGCCCTTTACAAGAATCATTCACAGGCTGCG
>CAIRSR010000062.1 GCA_903881315.1 uncultured Thiotrichales bacterium
CCCACCGTTGGCGCTACTGGTTTGACCGCTTCACCCGTAGGCGCTTTGGGCGGCGTACTCGCTGCCCCCACCGTTGGCGCTACTGGTTTGACCGCTTCACCCGTAGGCGCTTTCGGTGGCGTACTCGGTGCCCCTACGGTCGGGGCTTCTGGTGTGACTGTTTCGCCTGCGGGCGCTTTGGGTGGTGTACTCGGTGTTCCCACGGTCGGGGCTTCTGGTGTGACTGTTTCGCTTGCGGGCGCTTTCGGTGGCGTACTGGGTGCCCCTACGGTTGGGGCTTCTGGTTTGGCCGCTTCACCCGTAGGCGTTCTGGGCGGCGTACTCGGTGTTCCCACGGTCGGGGCTTCTGGTGTGACTGTTTCGCCTGCGGGCGCTTTCGGTGGCGTACTGGGTGCCCCTACGGTCGGGGCTTCTGGTGTGACTGTCTCGCCTGCGGGCGCTTTGGGTGGCGCACCCCCGCCTTCCGTTGCTCCGCCGGAGTGCGATTTGTTGGCGGTATCCGCAGTGGTTGTCGCCGAGGGTGTTGTGTTCTCGGTGGTAGCCAATCGCTGTGCAGAGGGATGTGTGTCCGTACTCGCCAGTACCCCAGCGGGTGCGGCGGACTCCGTAGCGGTTTGCGCGACAGTCAGGACATCTGCGGAGTAGGCTTGTGGGATTGGTGCGATGTAACCCACGAGCAGAAGTATCCACAGCCACCGATTCACAAGCTTTTCTCCCTCAAACAGAAGATCATTTTGATAGCCACTCACGCAACACCTCACCCACTACCCATGGGGTAACGTAACCCGCAGACAAGCGCCGCACAGAACTCGGGGGGGGATCGCGTCAATGTGTCCGCCGTGGGTAAGAACATACTCCCTAGCAATCGACAAACCAATACCCGTCCCCTTTAGGTGGCCACCACCAGCATGTCGCCCTTGATAGAACGCCTCGAACACCTTGGTGCGCTCTTCTTCTGCAATACCAGCGCCTGAATCTTCTACCTCCAGGACGGCGATCTCCCCGTGGTGTTCTAGGCGCAGCAGCAAAAGACCGTCTTCGGGAGAGAATTTCACCGCATTGGACAGCAGATTATCCACCACCACCCGCAGTTTCTTGGCGTCACCCCGCAGGGTAACGCGGGCCAGCTCCATCCGCACCGTGATACCTTTCGCGATCATTGCCGGACGGTGATCCGTCGTGACCTCGCGCACCAAGGCGTCGAAGAATACCGGTGTTGCGAGCAGTGTGCCATGCTGAGAACGCGCCAGACTAAAATTGAGCAGATCCTCGATGAGGCGCTGTAATGTGGCGGCGTTGCCCTTCAGGATGGTGACAATCTCGGCCTGGTCGGGGGTTAATTCGCCAACCACCCCTTCTGCCAACAGATCAGTCCCTTCGCGTAGCGCCGTAAGCGGGGTTTTCAGTTCATGGGAGACCTGGTGGAGAAACTTGGTCTTCTCCTCTTCTAATTCTACCAAGCGCCGCCGTAGCCAGTCGAGGCGTTCGCCCAACTCGCGCAGATCGCGCGGGCCACGCACCGCTACGGGTGTTGCAAACTCGCCATCGCCCAAGCGCCTGAGCGCAATCTCGACCTGACGGATCGGGTGGTTGATGAGCACCACAAAGAGACCCGCAAGGAGAAGCGCGGCAGGCCCTAAGGCTACCGCCTGCCAATATAAAAAATACTGGTTGTCCGCCGCTGTCTTTTCCATGACGGCTACCTCGCGCCCGATGAGTGACTTGCTATCGGTGAGCACTGCTCGCGACAAACCAGAAAGTTCGCGGAGGGAACGCACCGCAACCGGGATCGCCTCGGCTGGGGGGCGGGTATCCGCAAGCCCAGTGCGGATCTGGTTGGCCAGAGCGGTGAGGTTGGTCAGTCGTTGACGTTGCACGTCATCCAGCGGCAGGGCCGCCAACTCAGCGGTGGTACGTGAGAAATCATCGTGGGTACGGCGATAGAGATCAAGCAAAGGTAACTCACCGACCACCTGATACTGGCGCACCACGCGCTCCATGTCGGTGGCTTCTTCTACTAGGGCGGAACTGGCGCGGGTCGCCGTCACTGCACGAAACACGGCCTCCTGGCTTTGGGCGGATAGGCGCTGAAGATGTACCGCCGTGTAGACCAGTCCCCCGATCGGCGGCAGGGCCACCAACCCAAACCCGAACAAGGTAAGCTGCAACAATGACCGAGGATGGAGCGCCATGATACGCGAACCGTCGAAGGGGACGGCGGCAACCAGCATCGCTATCAGTTTTTTGATGTCCACGACTACAACCTAGTAAGGCGCGTAAGATCCATGAAGATTCCCATGGTGTCGTGGGTTTTCGGGGTGGTGAATGATAGGAAATTGTGGCGCGCCCAAGAGGATTCGAACCTCTGACCTTTGGCTCCGGAGGCCAACGCTCTATCCATCTGAGCTATGGGCGCATAGAAAAACGGGACGGGGCGGTGCCAAGCTTGGGTAACTCAGTCTCACTACCCAGAGGCACACTTATCCACCACGACCGAATCTATTATATTCTTTATCCTCGCTTCTTCAAGACAACACCGGGGAAGAGTTTGCCCCACCCCACAAGAGTTCTGCTATTTAACCGTTGTGAATGAGGTATTGTCATGAATAATCTGTATGCGTTGTTGGCTGGGTTCGTCGCCTTGGCCCTGGCGGCCTTCGTCGCCTACGAGATGGGGGGCGAGTACGCGCCCGTATCGGTTCAGACTTCCGCGCCCACCACCCCTGTGGCCCCGCCAACCCAAGCGGCACCGACCAAGACCGCGCCGCTTGCCACGACAGCAGTACCCGCCTCCCCCACCCTTGCACCCCAAGCCGCGAGCGACTCGCCCGCCACGGCGGTGCTGGCACCCACTGCCGCTTGGCCCATTGTCCCCCCGACGATCACTGCTGACCTCGTGGCGGGTAAAAAAATCTACACCACCTATTGTTTCGCCTGTCACGAGACTGGGGCGGCGGGTGCCCCAAAGCGTGGCGATCCAATTGCCTGGAAGGAGCGTCTTAGTCAGGACATGGCCACGATCATGGCGCATGTGCTGAATGGCTATAACGCGATGCCCCCGCGTGGCGGCGACCCGAAACTCACCGGGGGCGAGGTTGCCTTGGTCATACCGTATCTGGTGAGTAGAGAGGGGACGGCGGGGGACGCCGCTAGATAACAACGATAGCACCGATTGTGCTCCCGCAATCTTGTGCATACAATAATGGCTGTGGACATTACCTACGACCCCGCCAAAGACGCCGCGAATATTGCGTCGCGCGGCTTGAGCTTCCGACGGGCGGTGGAATTCGAGTTCGAGACAGCGCTGATCATTATGGACACCCGGCGCGATTATGGCGAGGTTCGTTATCGCGCACTTGGTCTCCTTGCCGACCATCTTCATGCCCTAGTCTTCACGATGCGCGGGGAGACCCTGCACGTCATCAGTCTTCGCAAGGCAAACAACCGCGAGGTGCGACGCTATGAACAAGCGACCCGATCCTGAGTTAATTGACGATGATAACCCAGAATGGGCAGAAGAAGATTTTAAACGCGCCGTCCCCCTTTCTGGGTTGCCGGAATCGTTGCAAGCCAAGCTGCGGGGCCGCCCCAAGGCCGTAGTGACCAAGGAGCGCATCACCATCCGCTTGTCGCACGATGTCCTGGCGCGGTTCCGCGCCAGTGGCGATGGCTGGCAAACGCGGATCGATAGCGCACTCAAAGACTGGCTGACGACGCACTCGCCGATGTAGGCTGGGGGGCACTGACGCATTCAAGGCAAATGTCGGTTCTTCTGCACGGGCTGCTGTGGGTTTGCGACCTTGTGCTTAGCCTTGGCTGAACGCGGGGGCGTGGATGTGGGCGTAACCTTGGGCTTTTCGCTGTACTTCGCCCGCAGACTCATGTACTCGTTTTCGAGTGAGTCCTC
>CAIRSR010000063.1 GCA_903881315.1 uncultured Thiotrichales bacterium
AATGTAGCGTTCCTTCGATTTCTCGTCGCCAGTCTGACGGGGCAACACGTTCTGCCATTCCGCTGTGTTCGCACAACGACTAGCCAGCGCGCTTGCCACGCAATCCGCTATCCCCTCGATGTGCGATTTGCGTAGTCCCGTCCCGCGCACAGCCAAATCGGCTTCAACAACGCCTGCCACATGGGCAACCCCACCATGCAAAGTCCTCATACACCATGGCCTCATGCCGAGAAAATGGTATTGTATCAACTAATTACTACTTCTTCATAAAATCTGTCGGGTGGTAAGCACGAAGAGAAGGCTTGTCATTGACCGTTTGGCTCGCGGGGGTAACTGCTCAACGCCGCTCTGACTCACCAATCTGCCAGAGGATCCAGTCGAGGGCGCTGGTCGGCAGCAAGCGACGTAAGACCGTAAAAAGATGTGCTGGGAAGGTCACTGGATAGCGTAGTTGCGGCTGTGGACTCTCTAGGGCATGGACAATCTTGGCGCGTACCGTGCTCGTCCCGCGGGTAAAGATAGACACCGAACCTTTGGTGGTGAAGCGCTGCTCCAGCGCCGCATATTGAGCGGCGTGGATGCTTTTGTTGGGATCGATGTTGCGCTGAAAGGCCGCATAGGCGTTTGCGCGGAAGAGGCTCCGCACCGGCCCAGGCTCAATGAGACTGACGCTAATACCCGAGCCGTGCAACTCTAGGCGCAAGGTATCGACAAGCCCCTCCATGGCATATTTACTCGCGTTATAGGCCCCGCGATAGGGTAAGGCCACATAGCCTAAGAGCGAACTCACAAACACAATCCGCCCCTGCTCCTGCTGGCGCATGATCGGCAAAACCAGACTGGTGAGTTCATGGGGCCCAAACAGGTTGGTCTCGAACTGCTCCCGCAGCGTCTCACGCGAGAGGTCTTCGACGGCACCTGGCTGACCAAAGCCCGCATTATTGACCAAAGCATCGAGGGTGCCGTTGGTGCGCTCTAGAACCTCGGCGAGCGCCGCCCGAATCGAACGGGAATCACGCAGATCCAGCAGTACCCCATTTAGCCCCATCGCGCTCAGCCGTTCCACATCCTCTGCGCGTCGAGCAGAGGCGAAGGTCTGCCAACCACGCGCCGCCAACCCCTCGGCAGTGGCCAGGCCAATACCCGAAGAACAACCCGTAATCAGGACACTCTTGGTCTCGTTGGTGTCTGTCATTCCCGTTCTCCCGCGCACCTAAAACATTCAGCCAATCGCGGACTCACTGTCCGCTAAAAATCACTACGATGAGTCGCACAATCTTTTTCCTGCGGGGTCGGCACCGCATAACCAGAAACTATCTCTCGCCAACCAACCCGCCGCCAGGTTTAAGCGGATCCGAAGAAGTTTAAGCGGATCCGAAAAAGAAACCACGGATCTGCGCAGCCAACCGGTCGGTCAGCCCCTTCTTCTCTTCTTCATAATCCGCCGGCTGAACATTGCCTTCGCTCGCCTTCCGATTTGCCAATTGCCTTTCTGCGAGCACCTCACCCATTGCACACGCAATCTCTGGGCGCAACTGTAACAATTGACCAATCAGATCTTTTGATATTCTAATCACAAACGAATCAACGATGGCAGTTATTGTTGCAGAGCGCGGTGCCCCCGTGAGGAGCGACATCTCGCCAAAGAAAGAACCAGCGATCAGCTCCGCCACCTTCACCTCGTTCACAAAGACACCCAGCAGACCACTGTGCAAGATAAAGAAGGAGAAATCCACGCTATCTCCCTGCCGGATCAGCTTGTCCCCCGCCACATAGATGCGTTTTTCGGATTTTTCTGAGATAATTTGTAGCTCTTCCTCTTTTAGGGATAAAAAGAGAACATTCTTGCGCAGAATTGTCGACGTATCTACACCAAGACTGGAGGTATGCAGATTATTAGCACCGCGCAACAACACGCTCTTTGGGTAGGGAATCGCCAGATCGGCATAATGGATATTGCGCAAGATCTGCCGGTTCAGTTTTGCCCGTAGCGGATAGCGCAACCCATAATCAGGGATCCAGTATTTCAATTTCCAGAGAACGCCCCGTTCCGTATAGTCAGATACCTCCACGCGCACCTCGCGTGGCACGGCGACAATCTCTGGAATGCTCTTTGCCGCACTCAGTAGAATGCGCTTTACCTGATCCGCCGTCACCTCATAACCAAAGGTGATGTAGATCCGGTCACGCCAGAACATCTCTGGTAGATGATAGTTCTGGATAACGGCACCGGTCAATTGGGTGTTCGGCACAATCAGCGTCCCTTCGTCCGTGGTAACCAGACGCGAACTGCGGGAACCAATTTCCACCACTCTACCCACACCTTTGCTGCCGCCTAATTCAACCCAGTCACCAATCTTGATCTGCTGCTCAACACTAAGAACAATACCCGCAAAGAAATCCGCAATAAAATCGCGCAGGGCCAGCCCGGCCACGCCAAAAGCGACGGTCGAGGTCGTTACAATACCCACTATCGATTGGTTGAAAACAATATTGAGAACGAGTACCACAGCACAAAGCCAGACGGCTATCGAGGTCAGGTTGATGAGCAGTTTCGGGATCTGTACCTTATGGATACAGCGCATCGGTTGCCAGAAGAAGAAGGCCAAACCCCGATTAAACAGGGAGGCGATGGACAACCAAAAGACAACGTCTATTACCTGCGCTACAGGATGCGGATTGGGCAGCAGTGGCAATAGCCACGACTCCGCAAACAACGCCAACCCCATCACCGCGAGAGGCACCAAGAAGATCCTAATGGACACTTTCTGAACCACAATCTCCATAACCAACCCCTAACACCACAACAACAAACACGACACCGAATACACCCCGATCCAACACTATCGGCGCAGGAACGATGACCGTAACAGTATTCCGCAGACGCAAACAGCAGGGTTTGGCGCGACCTAGTTGATCCCCTTCAATTTCTCTAAAAGCTCATTGTGGGGACGACCATTCACGCCAAGTTGTCCCTTAGTATAGGTAGCAGACATACTGTAACGGTCGGTATAACGCATCAACAGCCCCTGATCGACCAAGGCAGAAAGGCGTTTCTCGGCAGCGTCCCGTGCATCCAGAGCGAGCTTATCTCCCCCAAATAGTCCACCACCGAGATCACCGTGGGCTATCATTTCTTTCGTGACCTGCGTTTGCACGATATCCAGAACCAGATTCAGGGGGGCATTCGCCTCAAGCTCCATGGAAAAGCGCGGCAAGATATCAGCAGGCGTCACCACCGCAAGATCCCCCTCGCCGTTCAGCGCAAGGCGCAAACTCCCCCGCACAATCCCCTGCGGGGTGCGTATCTCCAATCGAGAAATACCAAACTCCGGCGAATAATGTAACAGCCACGGAAGCTGCGTCATCATCGTCTGCCGCACCTGTTTTTCTGCCGCAGAGCGTTTCGCGACCGGCAATTGTTCCCAATACTTTAGATCGTTATACAGGGACGTAAAGGCCAACAAATCCACCCGCCTGAGATCAATGGTAAACCCACCCGCGCCCAATGGGTGCCCTCCCATCGAGAAGTCCCCGAGATCCATGGACACCAAGGCATGGAGGGTTTGTTCCTCCTCACGAAAAGCGCTCATGGCGCTATAACCGGTAAGAGAGAATCGGTATTCAGGATGCGATGGCACCATAAACGCCAAGGTCTTGAACGCTGCCTTGGCCTCTCCCAACCAAAGGCCACCCTGGTGGCGATGATTATCGAGTTGAATCTCTAATTGTTGCAGTCGCAGTTGCCCCGCTCCATCCGAGAGCGCCAACAACGGCATGGTCAAATTACCCCGCACGGTCTCCCAGTTGTGACCCATTTCCAGCGTACCACCGATGCCCTGCCACTGGAGATGCGTCCCATCAGTCAGATCACCATCCACCGCAGGCGATTCAAAGCGGCTAATCACATCTCCATTCAGACGAATGAGGCTACGCACTCGCACCGGTGCCGCATCACCAAACACCGGTTTCAACCAGTCTTTGGTGTCGTCCGGAAATTCCATGGTCGTCTCGATAAATGCTGCCGCCGGTAAAAGAAAAGGCCGCTCAACACTCAGCACCGGCCCGTGTTGGATATGGTGAATCAAGATAACCTGGACAGGCATCATCGGATCAATCGTGTGGCGCGCCTCGCGCATCTGCTTTGCCAATTCACCTTCGAGGGTCAACACAGTACGCGCTTCTGAGTGAAACCAACCCCGCTTAAATTCCGTTTCCTTCATTGCCCAATGGTTAGGTGCTGACAAAACCCCTACGGTAGCGCCAAATTTGCCCTGTAATACAAAACCCGTGACCAACGGCCACACCAACACGATACCCACCAACAACAGGGTCACAATGGTCGTGAGGGATTGTTTCAATCGATTTATGTCCATCATTCTCTCGCATAAATCAGTTTACAAAGGCCATCATGCGCCACCATCAGGGGGAAGCATCATCGTCTGTCAAAAGACATGCGAAAGCAGCCCATCCGCAAGCTTCGGCTCAAACCAGGTGGATTTTGGTGGCATAATCGCGTCCGCATCGGCGACCGCCATCAGATCGGCTAGGGTTGTCGGGTAGAGGGCAAAGGCCACCGCCATCTCCCCACTGTCCACCCGCGCCTGTAACCCCTCTAAGCCGCGCACCCCGCCGACAAAATCGATTCGCTTATCACGCCTTGGGTCACCCACCCCCAACACTGGCGCGAGCAGCCGGTCTTGCAACAGGCTCACATCAAGACGGGCAACGGGATCCGTCGGCACCAGCCGTGGATCGATGGTCAGGCGATACCACTGCCCCAACAGGTACATCCCGTACTCCCCAGAGCGGGTGGGACGTAGCGGCTCACCAACCAGCTCAATGCGGAAGGACTCGGCCACTCGCGCCAAAAATGCCTCGCGCGACAAACCCGCAAGATCCCTGACCAGTCGATTGTAGTCGAGGATACGCATCTCCCGATCGGGAAAGGCCACCGCAAGAAAGTATCCGTGAGCACCCGCATGACCGCTGCGCATCGCGGCAATACGCGCCGCCGCCGCCGAGCGGTGATGCCCGTCCGCAATATAAAGGCGCTCCATCCCCTCAAAAAGCGCTGTCAGGTGGGCCACTTGCGATTCTGAAGAGACCGCCCACACCACATGCCGTATCCCATCAGCGGCGGTCACATCCATATCTGGCTCGCCTGAAGCCACCCGCGCAAGTACCGCTTCAACCTCGGGATGATGGCGATAGGCCAATAATACCGGGCCAGTCTGCGCATTAAGCGCATCTATCTGGCGCACACGGTCGTCTTCTTTGTCGGGGCGGGTCAATTCGTGACGGCGGACGCGCCCGGTTTCGTAGGCATCGACCGCAACCGTCACCGCCAATCCGGTCTGGACATGGCTCCCCATGACCAAGCGATACACGTAGTAGCAAGGCGACGACTCACGCACCAGAACCCCGACGCGTTCCATCGCTTGTAGATTATCTTTAGCCTGCGCATAGACCGCGTTCGAGTACGGGTCAGTGCCTGGCGGCAGATCAATCTCCGCACGGGAAATATGGAGAAAACTCCACTCGCGCCCAACAGCAAGGGTACGCGCCTCCTCCAAAGACACAACATCGTAGGGAGGGGCCGCCACATCGGCAGCACGACCCGGCGCGGGACGCAGGGCAGAAAACGGACGAATCATAGACATAGCATAGTCAACATGTGAGTGAAAAGAGGTACAGATTCTACCGATCCGCGTGAAGCTCGTCACCGACGCGACCCAAAAATTACCGCTCTTCGCGCCACTTGATAGAACAGCCCATGCTCGGGGTCTGGGTCGTGGGCCCTCGTCCGCTGGCCGCAACCTGTTTCATGGCCGCAAAGAGTTCGCGCGGCGCATCGACCGGGGCCGCCTCTTTGTTACTGGCATCCAGTCGCCCGCGATACTGCAAGGCAAGGCTTGCATTATACCCAAAGAAATCGGGGGTACAGACCGCCCCATAGGCACGAGCAACCTCCTGCGTCGCATCAAAGAGATAGGGGAAGGGAAAGGCGTATTCCTCTGCCGTTCGTTGCATGTTCTCGAACGAATCCTCCGCATAATCGGTGGGGTCGTTGGACATAATGGCAACGCTCTTGATACCGTGTTCCAACAATTCGCGGGTATCGCGCACGAGACGCGAGCGTATCGCCTTCACGTAAGGGCAGTGATTACAGAGGAACATGACAAGTAGGCCACGTTCCCCGCGACATTCCTGCAACGTCCAGATGCGGCCATCCACCCCGCGCAGCGCGAAATCTAGGGCGGGGCTATCGAAGTCGCAGACTGGAGTCTCCATGCGAGCCATTATCAACCTCCTCTACGGTGTCATGGTTTGATGGGTTGTACGATGTTTGCACCAATACCACCGTAGTATATTCCGATCAAACGCCCCTCCATCCACCCCGTCATGAATATCACGCGGAGATAAGCACCAAGATGCGTGTACGAAGTTAGAAAGCACCAGTGAATCAATGCCTGCACCCCACAAGACCCGCGAATGCCGCGTAGAACTGGCAATGCGCATGTGCTAGCATGGCCGCATCGGTAGTCCGACACGCAACGCAGTACTGCAACTCACCATACGGGGTTCTGAACATGGTTCATACGCTTCCAGCCTTGCCTTATGCCAAAGATGCACTTGTCCCACATATGTCCGTGGAAACACTCGAATACCACCACGGTAAACACCACCAGACCTATGTGACCAATCTCAACAATCTCATCCCAGGCACAGAATTTGAGAATCTGTCCCTTGAAGAGATTATCATGAAGTCGAGTGGCGGGGTCTTTAATAATGCCGCTCAGGTTTGGAACCATAGCTTTTTCTGGAATTGCCTCTCTCCCCAAGGCGGTGGCGCACCAACCGGCGCACTTGCCGCAGCAATTGACAAAACCTTTGGTTCTTTTGCCGCATTCAAAGAAGCGTTTGGCAAGACGGCGATTACCACCTTCGGCTCGGGTTGGGCCTGGCTCGTCCAGAACCCCGACGGCTCATTAGAACTCGTTAGCACCAGCAACGCGGGCACCCCGATGACCGCCGGGAAAAAGGCATTGCTCACCTGCGATGTCTGGGAACACGCCTATTACATTGACTACCGCAATCTCAGACCCAAGTTTTTAGAAGCCTTCTGGAACCTGGTGAATTGGGATTTTGTGGCAGCAAACCTTGGGTGAGATAGCCCACCGCGTACCGCCTATCGCCTGACCCCACCCGTGTACCCACTACCACGGAAACCTGGCAGGACACAGTCCCCGCCAAGCAAGTGGCCTGCGTGGGTAGATCGGTGGGTTCTCGTGCGCAATCAGTGCACCTGCCGATTCCACGCTATGGTCGTTGTCATGCACCCGCTCAAGGCGTAGCTGCGTGATCATCGGGGGGCACCATGCCCCTGGCACGGCGCTACGCCCCACAGGCACGGCGTATCCGTACCAGCAGCCAACTTGCAGGAAGTCATCCACGCGCTTGAGGCAATCAAAACGCAGATGGTGCGAGGTGGCGCGTTGGAGCACACAGTGCCGAATAATCCGCCAAATTTCACCCACATATGTACACAACAGACCTTTGACACTTGCTCGTAGGCAAGACACACGGGAATTAACGGCGGGATGCCAAGTTTTTTGTTGCCAAGAATTTTCGGAAACCGCACGAAGCCGGCTTACCACCCGACAGATTTTATGAAGAAGTAGTAATTAGTTGATACAATACCATTTTCTCGACATGAGGCTATGGTGTATGAGGACTTTGCATGGTGGGGT
>CAIRSR010000064.1 GCA_903881315.1 uncultured Thiotrichales bacterium
CGATGTGGAGCGTGGGCAGGTGCTGGCGAAGCCAGGTGCCATTACCCCGCATACCCGTTTTCTCGCCGAGGTGTATGTGCTTTCCAAGGAAGAGGGTGGGCGGCATACGCCGTTCTTCAAGGGCTATCGTCCGCAGTTCTATTTCCGCACGACCGATGTAACGGGCGCGGTTGAACTACCGGAAGGGGTAGAGATGGTCATGCCGGGGGATAACATTCAGATGACGGTTTCTCTGATCTCCCCGATCGCCATGGAAGAAGGATTGCGTTTCGCTATCCGTGAAGGTGGTCGCACCGTTGGTGCGGGTGTGGTCGCGAAGATCCTCGACTGAGAATAGACAATGGCAAATCAGAGAATTCGCATTCGCCTTAAAGGTTTCGATCATCGACTGATCGACCGTTCTGCGCGGGAGATTGTGGAAACCGCTCGCCGCACAGGTGCTCAGGTGAATGGCCCGATCCCGCTGCCGACCAAGATGGAGCGTTTTACCATCCTCGTCTCCCCGCACGTCGATAAAGATGCGCGTGATCAGTACGAGATCCGTACCCACAAGCGTTTGATGGACATTGTGGATCCAACGGATAAAACCGTGGATGCGCTGATGAAGTTGAACCTGGCAGCGGGTGTTGACGTTCAGATCAGGTTGACTTAGCAAACAGTTTCTTCGTTTTGTGTAGCTACAGTACCGATCGGCGTTCGGTTTTGATCGGTACTCGGCGAGGGCAAGAGAATGGCTATCGGTATCGTCGGTCGTAAGGCCGGTATGACGCGAGTTTTTAGAGACGATGGGGTTTCTGTGCCGGTGACGGTGATTGAGGCAGAGACCAATCGAGTAACGCAGGTGAAGACCGTCGAGGTTGATGGTTATCGGGCAGTCCAGGTGACTACCGGCAGCCGCCGTCCTTCTCGTGTCACCAAACCCATTGCGGGCCACTGCGCCAAAGCAGGCGTGGAAGCTGGTCGCGGGTTGTGGGAGTTTCGCCTGGTTGATGGCGAGGGGGAGGATTTTGTCCCCGGCAGTGAGGTGAAGGTTAGTATTTTCCAGGTCGGCCAAAAAGTCGATGTAACCGGAACCTCGCTGGGCAAAGGCTTCGCCGGAACCATCAAGCGCTACCACTTTACGATGGGGGACGCTACCCACGGTAACTCTCTGTCGCATCGTGCGCCTGGTTCTATTGGTATGCGCCAAACCCCTGGACGGGTGTTCAAAGGCAAGAAGATGTCGGGCCACCTCGGTGGTGCTCAATGCACTGTCCAGAATCTGGAAGTAGTACGGGTAGACGCCTCACGTAACCTCTTATTGGTGAAGGGTGCGATCCCAGGATCAGAGGGTGGAAGTCTAGTCGTCAGGCCGGCTGTAAAGGCACGGGGCTGAGGGGGCATCAATGGAACTGTCGTTGCGTAGTACCCAGGGTGTCCGTGCTGCTATAGAGGTGGCGGATACTGTGTTTGGCAGAGAATTTAACGAGCCGCTGATCCATCAGGTAGTAGTCGCTTATTTGGCGGCGGGCCGGGCCGGAACAAGAGGCCAAAAGACCCGTGCCGAGGTCAGTGGTGGCGGACGTAAGCCGTGGCGTCAAAAAGGTACGGGCCGTGCCCGTGCGGGAACTACTCGCAGCCCTCTTTGGCGCGGTGGTGGACGTACCTTCGCTGCTCGTCCGCAGGACTATGAGCAGAAGGTCAACCGCAAGATGTATCGCGGGGCGATGCGCTCCATCCTCTCTGAATTGGTTCGTCAGGATAGGTTGGTCATTGTTGAAGAGATTAATGCCCTTTCCCCTAAGGCGAAAGAATTTCTCTCTTTGCTGAGGGAGTTTGTGCCATCGGTAAGGCAGGACAATGGGGACGTGAGCACCAGAGTAGACTCAGTGCTGGTCGTGACGGATGTATTGACAGAGCGTCTCTATCTGGCTACGCGCAATCTGTCTCATGTGGAGCTTGCTGAGGCGATGATGGTAGATCCAGTAAGCTTGGTTGGATTCGAGAAGGTGCTCATGACCGTAGGTGCCTTGCGCCAGATTGAAGAGAGGTTCGCATGAATCAGGAACGTCTGCTGAAGGTTTTGTTGGCACCGCGAGTATCTGAGAAGACGATGCGTCTTAATTCTGAACTCAATCAGGTGACGTTTCGCGTCTTACCTGACGCAAACAAGCTTGAGATCAAGGGCGCGGTGGAATTGCTTTTTAGCGTCCAGGTGGAAGCGGTGCGGGTAGCGAGTGTGAAGGGCAAGGTTAAGCGCTTCGGTCGTAGACTTGGTAAGCGCAGTGATTGGAAAAAGGCCTATGTCACCTTGAAGCCAGGCTCTGCCATCGATCCGCTTGGATCGACAATGGGTGCTGCACCCTAAATTACGTTATTTTCCAAGGCAAGTACGATAAGGTTGTAAGATTATGGCCATTATCAAGGCAAAACCCACCTCACCTGGACGTCGTTTTGTTGTTCAGGTGGTGACCCCGGGGCTACACAAGGGCGACCCCTTCTGGCCTCTGGTCGAGAGCCAGGCAAAGAAGGGCGGGCGCAACAACCAGGGCCGCATCACTACTCGCCATCAGGGTGGGGGGCAGCGCCAGCACTATCGTATCGTTGATTTCAAACGGGACAAGGATGGGGTTCCGGGACGGGTCGAACGCTTAGAGTATGACCCCAATCGGAGTGCTCACTTGGCACTGGTTCTCTATGCGGATGGGGAGCGCCGTTACATTATCGCGGCAAAGGGCGCTAAGGTTGGAGACGCCGTTTTTTCGGGTAATGACGCGCCGATTAAGCACGGTAATTGCCTGCCTCTCTGCAACATACCAGTGGGTTCTTTGGTTCACTGTGTAGAGATGATGCCTGGTAAAGGTGCCCAGATTGCGCGTAGTGCGGGATCCTCAGTGCAGTTGGTTGCTCGGGAGGGTGTTCATGTGACGTTGCGTTTGCGCTCCGGTGAAATGCGTAAGGTTCACTCCGAGTGTCGGGCCACCATAGGCGAGGTGGGTAACGAGGAGCACTCTTTGCGTTCCTTGGGTAAAGCGGGTGCTAAGCGTTGGCGCGGTATTCGTCCTACGGTACGCGGTGTGGTTATGAACCCTGTGGATCATCCCCACGGTGGTGGAGAGGGTCGTACCTCAGGTGGCCGCCACCCAGTGAGTCCTTGGGGTCAGCCTACTAAGGGACATAAGACACGTCGCAATAAGCGCACGACTAGCATGATTGTCCGTCGGCGTCACCAGAAGTAAGGGTTAAGAGGGTTCGGAAAGGTGCCACGTTCCATAAAGAAAGGGCCATTTGTCGATCAGCACTTGGCCAAGAAAGTAGAGATGACCGCGACCTCTGGGAGCAAGCGGCCGATCAAGACTTGGTCACGCCGCTCCATGGTTGTGCCCGACATGATCGGTTTGACCATCGCTATTCACAACGGTCGTTCCCATGTGCCGGTAATGGTTACCGAAAACATGATCGGCCATAAGCTGGGTGAGTTCGCTGCAACGCGCGTCTTTAAAGGGCATGCGGCGGACAGAAAGACCAAGAAAAAATGACGGGGTTCGCCATGGCCGAAGCAAAAGCCACGTTGCGGTATGCGCATATTTCAGCGCAAAAAACTCGCCTGGTCGCGGATTTGGTTCGCGGTCTACCGGTGGGGCGTGCACTTAACATCCTTACGTTTACCAACAAGAAAGCTGCGATCATCGTCAAGAAGGTGTTGGAGTCGGCCATTGCTAATGCAGAGCATAATGCGGGTGCCGATGTCGACGACCTACGAGTGGCGGCTGTTTGGGTTAACGGTGGGCCCGTTGCCAAGCGTATGCACGCTCGTGCTAAAGGGCGAGGTTCGCATATTCTGAAGCGGACGAGTCACATCACCGTGACAGTCGCAGACAAGTAACCGCGGGGACAGTATGGGTCATAAAGTCAATCCAATCGGTATCCGCCTCGGCATCGTTCGCGATTGGAACGCCAAGTGGTATGCCAACAGCAAAAATTTTCCTAATTATCTCAACGTAGACATTGAGATCAGGGAGTATTTGCGAAAGAAGCTTGCTGCTGCCTCGGTGGGTCGTATCCATATCGAGCGACTGGCGCGTGAGGCCCACGTTACTATCCATACCGCCCGCCCGGGGATTGTGATCGGGAAAAAGGGTGAGGATATTGACGCATTGCGCAAGGATCTAGCCAAGCGCATGGATATGCCGGTGCGTGTATCCATCGAAGAGATTCGTAAGGCCGAGTTGGATGCCCAGTTGGTCGCCGAGAATATTGCGCAGCAACTAGAAAAGCGCATCATGTTTCGTCGCGCCATGAAGCGAGCAGTAACCAATGCCATGCGTATCGGTGGCTTGGGCATTAAGGTTCGTATATCGGGTCGTCTTAATGGTGCCGAGATCGCACGTAGCGAGTGGTATCACGAGGGCCGAGTCCCGTTGCATACCTTTCGGGCAGATATCGATTACGGTCTCGCAGAGGCACACACCACCTACGGGGTGATTGGTGTAAAGGTATGGATCTTCAAGGGTGAGGTGCTTGGCGGGCGAGACGCAGTGGTTGAGACCGCCACCCCTGGAAAGCCGACTGATGCCCGCAGTGAAAAGGGTGGGCGCGGTGAACGTAGCGAGAGATCCGAGCGCGGTGAACGCAGCGATCGGGGAGATCGCGGTGAAAGGGGTGAGAGAGGCGGGCGCGGTGATCGTAGTGAACGGAAAGAGAGGAGTCACTGATCGTGTTACAGCCCAAGAGGACTAAGTTTCGTAAGCAGCAGAAGCTCCGCAATCGCGGGGTGGCGACGAGCGCAAACAAGGTGAGTTTCGGTGCCTATGGCCTGAAGTCATTGGATTGGGGTCAACTGACCTCGCGCCAGATTGAGGCAGCCAGACGAGCAGTAAGTCGTTGCGTTAAGCGTGGTGGCAAGCTTTGGATCCGTGTGTTTCCGGATAAGCCGATCACGAAGAAGCCCCTTGAGGTGCGTATGGGGAACGGGAAGGGTGGCGTGGAGTTTTGGGTTGCCCAGATCCAACCCGGACGTATGTTGTATGAAATGGAGGGTGTGACCGAGGATGTCGCACGCGAGGCGTTTCGGTTGGCGGCGGCTAAGCTCCCTATCCAGACTACTTTTGTGCTGCGGACGGTGATGTGATGAATGTTTCAGAACTACGAACGAAAGGCGCTGATGCGCTGAAAAGCGAGCTTCTGGCCTTGTTGCGCGAGCATTTTAGCTTGCGGATGCAGCGGGCGTCGTCACAACAGTTCACGAAGAATCATCAGTTTAAGGTGGTGCGTCGTAACATTGCCCGAATCAAAACGGTATTGAACGAAAAAAATCGCGCGGGCCAATAGAGATAAAGTGTCATGACTGAACAAGTGGAAAAGGTAAGCCGCAAGGTGACCGGACGGGTGGTGAGTAACAAGATGGACAAAACCATTACCGTTTTGGTGGAGCGCCAGGTCAGGCACCCTCTGTACCAAAAGTACATGCGTCGCTCCACTAAGT
Source organism: uncultured Thiotrichales bacterium (assembly GCA_903881315.1). GTDB lineage: Bacteria > Pseudomonadota > Gammaproteobacteria > CAIRSR01 > CAIRSR01 > CAIRSR01. The sequence goes on from CAIRSR010000064.1 coordinate 5,465, forward strand.
ATCATGCCCACGATGAGGAGAATACCTGTCGTGAGGGCGATGTGGTGGCGATTGAGCAGTGTCGGCCTCTTGCCAAGACCAAAAGTTGGCGGCTCGCCGAGGTGATCGAGCGCGCCCGAGCGCCTTGATGAAACCCAAGCTGTAATGTAGTTGGTTTTGTGTGCCACTCATGCTAACTTAACGCTTTTTGCATGGGCGCGGGAAGTTGGGTGGTGGGTACTTGGAGAGGTTATCATGATTCAGATGCAGACCGTCCTTGACGCAGCTGATAACAGCGGTGCGCGTAGGTTGATGTGTATCAAGGTTCTTGGCGGCTCGAAGCGACGTTACGCGGGAATTGGCGATATCATCAAGGTGAGTATTCGGGAAGCGATCCCGCGCGGCAAGGTGAAGAAGGGCGATGTGTATGATGCCGTGGTCGTGCGTACCCGTAAGGGTGTGCGCCGCCCAGATGGCTCTCTCGTGCGTTTTGATGGGAATGCGGCTGTGTTGCTTAACAATCAGCTTCAGCCGATTGGCACACGTATCTTTGGTCCGGTGACTCGTGAGTTGCGTGGCGATCGTTTCATGAAGATCATCTCGCTTGCCCCCGAGGTATTGTGAGGCGGATGTAAACCATGAATAAGATCAAAAAAGGTGACCAGGTGATTGTTGTCACCGGGAAAGATAAAGGAAAGCGGGGCGTTGTTGAAAGCGTCATGCCTGGTGAGGGCCGCGTTGTAGTAGAGGGCGTCAATATAGCAAAGCGCCATACTCGCGGTAATCCGGGCCGCAATGTCAATTCTGAGATCGTTGAAAAGGCGATGTCGATTCACATCTCGAATGTGGCTATCTACAATCCGGCTACGCGCAAGCCTAGTCGAGTGGGATTTCGTTTCCTAGAAGATGGAAGCAAGGTGCGCTATTTTAAGTCGGATAATGAGATTATCGACTCCAAGTAGTTCTGGCTGCCAGTAATGCGGATCCACGGCAAAGGTTGATGTGGTATGTCCTCCACGGTGGCGGTTTAATCGCCCTACGCTTAGGTAAATACAGATCATGTCTCGGTTGAAAGAACATTATCTCCAGGTTGTCGTACCACAACTCATGGAGCGATTCGGCTACAAGAGCGTGATGCAGGTGCCACGCCTTACGAAGATCACGCTTAACATGGGTGTGGGCGAGTCGGTATCCGATAAAAAGGTTTTAGAAAGCGCTGTGGCGGATCTAACCCGTATCGCTGGTCAAAAGCCGGTGACGACAAAGGCTCGCAAGTCTGTTGCTGCCTTCAAGATTCGTGAAGGGTATCCGATTGGCTGTAAAGTGACCCTGCGCCGAGAACGTATGTACGAATTCTTTGATCGCCTGGTGAGTGTTGCCATACCTCGGGTGCGGGATTTCCGTGGTATTAGCCCGCGTTCTTTTGACGGGCGTGGTAATTTTAGCCTGGGTGTGAAGGAACAGATTATTTTCCCCGAAATCGATTACGACAAGATCGATCGGTTGCGCGGGCTGGATATTACGATAACCACTACGGCCCGTTCCGATGAGGAAGGGCGTGCTCTGCTGCAAGCGTTTAGTTTTCCATTCCGGAGTTGATCATGGCAAAGACCTGCATGGCTAATCGTGAGAAGCGTCGCGCCGAACTCGTCAAAAAGTACGCTGCGAAGCGTGCCGAACTTAAGAAGCGCATCATTGATCAATTTCTTAGCGACGAAGAACGCGCTGAAGCAGCTCATCAATTGTGGGCATTGCCGCGTGATTCGAGTCCGGTGCGACAGCACAATCGGTGCCGTATTACGGGTCGACCCCATGGCTATTACCGTAAGTTTGGGTTAGCACGCAACAAACTGCGTGAGGCTGCGATGCGTGGCGATATCCCTGGCTTGGTCAAGGCCAGCTGGTGACGGCCTTTCTGAGAATCACTGAATCGGGAGTAATTGCCAGATGAGCATGACTGATCCCATCGCGGATATGTTGACACGGATTCGCAACGCTCAATCGCTGCAAAAGCGCGAGGTGAGTATGCCGTCCTCCAAACTGAAGTGCGCCATTGCTGGTGTGCTCAAGAACGAGGGCTATATCCAGGACGCTACGGTGCGGGTGGATGATGGTAAGCCGGTGTTGACCATCGCGCTGAAATATTTTCAGGGTGTGCCTGTTATTGAGCAGGTACGTCGCATCAGCCGACCGGGGTTGCGCATCTATAAGGGATGCGACGAGCTACCTAAGGTGATGGGTGGCCTCGGGGTTGCCATCATTTCGACCCCGAAGGGGATTATGACTGATCGCGCGGCGCGTACCGTGGGACAGGGTGGCGAAGTCTTGTGTCATGTCTTTTGACGGGTGATCGTCGATGTCTAGAATTGCGAAGAAACCTGTAGCCGTTCCTGCCGGGGTGCAGGTCGGTTTTGACGGTGAGCGGTTGCGTGTCAAGGGCCCGAAGGGTGAGCTAGAGCTTGCCTCTTTCCCCAAGGTGCAGATTGACCAGGCGGATAACATGATCCGCGTAAGTCCCTTGGTTGCTGAAGCGGATCGGCACGCCGGAACGGCACGAGCCCTGCTTGCGAACATGATCAAGGGGGTCACGACGGGTTTCCAACGTAAGTTGGATCTGGTCGGGGTCGGGTATCGTGCGCAAGCGCAGGGGCGAAAGCTCAATCTGACGCTTGGGTTTTCACATCCGGTAGTCTTTGAGATACCAGACGGGATAGTGATTGAGACCCCTTCGGCCACTGAGATTTTGATTAAAGGGATAGATCGCCAATTGGTGGGGCAGGTTGCGGCCAACATTCGTGCCTATCGGTCACCGGAGCCTTATAAGGGCAAGGGTGTAAAATATTCGGAAGAGATTATTGTCCGCAAAGAGGCCAAAAAGAAGTAGGCCAAATAGAAGTAGGGGGCTGTAATGGAGAAGAAAGTTGCTCGGCAGCGGCGTGCGTTACGCACCCGTGCCAAGATTCGCGAGCTTTGCGCCGTACGCTTGTGTATTCACCGTACGCCACGCCATATGTACGCGCAGGTCATCAGTCCGGATGGCGGTCGGGTTTTGGTATCGGCCTCGACGGTAGAGCAGTCACTGAAGGCCAGTTTGCCCTATACTGGTAATGTTGCGGCGGCAGCGGCGGTTGGTCGCTTGGTGGCAGAACGTGCGATTGCGGCAGGTATAACAGCGGTTGCGTTTGACCGCGCTGGTTTCCAGTATCACGGGCGGGTGAAGGCGCTGGCTGATGCTGCACGCGAACAGGGTCTTCAGTTCTGATTGCGTCCCTCTTGCCTGGGTTAGAAATAGGCAAGATTAGAATAAAGAGATGACTAGAGAGGGCAATTCGCTGTCCCTCAGTTGTGTTGTGAGTGAATTCTGAAGATAAGGTCTTTTCCATGGCATCCTATGACGTTCCCAAGAATAATGATGGTCTGAAAGAAAAGTTGGTTGCTGTCAACCGTGTCGCTAAGGTTGTGAAGGGCGGTAGGCAGTTCGGTTTTTCAGCCCTGACTGTGGTAGGGGATGAGTCTGGGCGGGTGGGTATCGGTCGCGGTAAGGCGCGAGAGGTGCCGGCGGCCATCCAGAAGGCCATGGAGAGCGCTCGGCGCAATCTACGCAAGGTGCCCCTGAAAGGGGCGACGCTGCACTACCCAGTTACCGCCGAACACGGTGCGGCGCGGGTCTATATGCAGCCTGCCTCCGAGGGAACCGGTATTATTGCGGGCGGTGCAATGCGTGCGGTCTTTGAGGTGGTTGGTGTCAAAGATGTCCTTGCGAAATCCATGGGCTCAACCAACCCCATCAATGTCGTGCGTGCCACCATTAGAGGGTTGTGTGCGATACATGCCCCGGAGATGGTTGCCGCCAAACGTGGTAAGACCATTGCGGATATTCTCGGTTGATGTTGTTTCACATCTTCCAGAACCTGAATTCGGTAGTTACGAGTGGATGTTATGCCTAACAAAACCCTGAGAGTTACCTTGGTGCGTAGTCGTTATGGCCGTTTGCCTTCTCATCGGGCAACCATAGTGGGATTGGGTCTGCGACGCATCGGACAGACGGTAGTGCTTGAGGATACTCCTTGCGTGCAGGGGATGATTCGTAAAGTATCCTACCTGCTTCGTGTAGAGGAATCAGTTTGATGAAAATGAATACCCTTAAGCCCGCAGAGGGCTCTAAGCCCACTACCAAGCGGCTTGGACGCGGCATTGGTTCTGGTCTCGGTAAAACTTCGGGGCGAGGTCACAAGGGTCAGAGAGCCCGCGCCGGCGGCTATCATAAGGTCGGCTTTGAGGGCGGACAGATGCCGTTGCAACGGCGTTTGCCGAAGTTTGGTTTCTTGTCGCTCACCGCTGGTGATATGGGTGAGGTGCGGTTGTACCAACTGAATCAGTTCGCTGAGGGGGTTGTTGATCTTGCTGTCCTTAAAGCGGCAGGGGTCGTGCCGCGCACCGTTAAAGGTGCCAAGGTCATCGTCCGTGGGAAACTAGAGAGGGCTGTGACCCTTAAGGGTATCGGTGTAAGCGCTGGTGCTCGGGCTGCGATCGAGGCGGCGGGTGGTACCATAGAGATTTGATGACATGTTCGATTCCAATCTCGGCGGAGGAGGCTTAGGCAAGCTATCCGAACTCAAACAGCGTCTCCTTTTTTTGCTTGGGGCGATGGTGGTGTTTCGGGTTGGGGCGCATGTGCCGGTGCCGGGTATCGATCCTCAAGCATTGGCGGATCTGTTCCAAGCCCAGAAAGGCACCATCATTGACATGTTTAACATGTTCTCTGGCGGTGCGTTGCGTCGCTTGACGGTGTTTGCGCTAGGGATCATGCCTTACATCTCTGCCTCGATCATCCTGCAACTGCTTACGGTGGTGCATCCTAAGCTTGAGCAGTTGAAGAAAGAAGGTGAGTCGGGTCGGCGCAAGATTACCCAATACACTCGTTATGGTACGGTTGTCCTTGCAACTCTGCAGGCCCTTGGTGTGGCCATTGCCCTGGAGGCCCAGGTCGCCGGAGGTCATCCGGTGGTCGTTGACCCGGGCTGGGGTTTCCGATTCATTGCGACGATTTCCTTAGTTACTGGTACCGTATTTCTGATGTGGTTGGGTGAACAGGTTACTGAGCGCGGCGTTGGGAACGGCATCTCCATGATCATCTTTGCGGGTATTGTGGCTGGATTACCGGCTGCGGTCGGTGGTACCCTGGAGCTGGCTCGTACTGGTGAGATGCACGCGCTGTTGGTTCTGTTGTTGCTTGCCATCGCGGTGGCGGTAACCGGTTTTGTGGTCTTCGTCGAGCGAGGACAACGGCGCATCACGGTAAACTACGCCAAACGTCAACAAGGTCGGCGAATGTATGCGGGGCAGTCCAGCCATTTGCCACTCAAATTGAACATGTCTGGCGTTATTCCGCCCATTTTTGCCTCGTCCATTATTCTATTCCCGGCCACGTTAGGCGGATGGTTTGGGCAGGCAGAGGGGATGCAGTGGTTGCGTGACATCGCGTCCACCCTGTCGCCTGGACAACCGATCTATGTGATGACCTATGCGCTGGCGATCGTGTTTTTCTGTTTTTTCTATACGGCTCTGGTCTTTGATCCAAAAGAGACAGCCGAGAACCTAAAGAAATCGGGTGCGTTTATCCCCGGATTTCGGCCTGGTGACCAGACTGCGCGTTACATCGATCAGGTGATGTCTCGCTTGACCATGGCTGGTGCAATCTACATCACTGCGGTGTGTTTGCTGCCCGAGTTTCTGATATTGAATTGGAATGTTCCGTTCTATTTTGGTGGAACCTCCTTGTTGATCATCGTCGTCGTCGTGATGGATTTTATGGCGCAGGTGCAGGCGCACATCATGTCCCATCAGTACGAAGGGTTGTTGAAGAAGAATATCAGGGGTGGCCTCCGACCTGGGGGAATCCGCTGACACGAGCGTGAGGAGATGTAGATGAAAGTACGTGCTTCTGTTAAAAAGATGTGCCGCAACTGTAAGATTGTTCGTCGTAACAGTGTGGTGCGGGTAATCTGTACCGATGCGCGGCATAAGCAGCGTCAGGGGTAAGGACTGCGCTGCGGACATCTGAAAACTGGTGCTGCGTTCGGTTGAGGTGCGCATAGTTATCTTGCGGTCTTCCCGAGTGCCGTTTAGAATTCCAGGTTTGCTGAGAGACGTTCCTAGGAGAGAAGTGGATGGCCCGTATTGCTGGTATCAACATCCCGGCCCAGAAACATACCGTAATTGGCCTACAAGCTATTTATGGCATCGGATCGAGCCATGCCCAGGCAATCTGTGTTGCTGCGGGGGTGGCTCCAACTCGCAAAGTGCGCGATCTGAGTGAGGCTGAGGTCGAAGCCCTACGGGCTGCAGTAAGTAAGTACACCGTTGAGGGGGATTTGCGTCGCGAGGTGTCCATGAGCATCAAACGCCTCATGGATCTCGGCTGCTATCGCGGTTTGCGACACCGCCGAGGGTTGCCGGTGCGCGGACAACGTACCCGCACCAACGCTCGCACCCGTAAGGGCCCCCGTAAACCCATTAAGAAGTAAGTTATTGGCCTGACAGGAAACCTATGGCTAAAGCAGTCAGCCGCGTACGTAAGCGCGTTAAGAGAAATGTTGCGGATGGTGTGGCTCACGTTCACGCGTCCTTCAATAACACCATCATTACTATCACTGATCGTCAGGGTAACGCTCTGGCGTGGGCTACCGCAGGTGGCAGCGGTTTTCGTGGCTCGCGCAAGAGTACGCCTTTTGCTGCTCAGGTTGCAGCAGAGAAGGTGGGGACGATCGTGAAGGACTTCGGAATGAAAAATGTCGAAGTGAGGGTTAAGGGCCCAGGCCCAGGGCGAGAATCTGCGGTGCGTGCTCTGAACGCAGCTGGGTTCAAGGTGACCAACATCAGTGATGTGACCCCTATCCCCCATAATGGCTGTCGCCCACCCAAGAAGCGGCGGGTCTGAGGCTGGAGGCTTCCTGTGGCAAAATATATTGGTTCCAAATGTCGTCAATGTCGGCGCGAAGGGGAGAAACTCTTCCTTAAGGGCGAGAAGTGCTATACCGCCAAGTGTGCGGTGGATCTGCGTCCTTTTCCGCCCGGCCAGCATGGCCAGCGCCGTTCGCGGCTTTCTGATTACGCAGGGCAGTTGCGCGCTAAACAGAAGATCCGTCGTATCTACGGAATTTTAGAGCGGCAGTTCCGCCTTTATTACGAAGAAGCCGATCGTGTGAAAGGATCGACGGGCGAGAATCTGTTGAAGGCGCTTGAATCACGCTTGGATAGCGTGGTGCATCACATGGGTTTTGGTGCCTCACGGTCGGAAGCTCGTCAGTTGGTTCGCCACAACAGCATCACGGTGAATAACAAGAGGGTTAATATACCTTCTTACCAGGTGCGCCCCAACGACGTGGTCGCCGTTGTGGGAGGCTCGCGGGAACAATTGCGTATTAAGGCGGCAATGGAAGCGGCGACCCAGCGGGGTGTCCCTGCATGGCTGGAAGTGGATGTCTCTAAGATGCAAGGCGTTTTCAAAAGCCTGCCCGAACGTAGCGATCTATCCGCCAATTATAACGAGCAGATGGTCGTCGAGTTATACTCCAAGTAAGCCGTGGGCCCCCCGATGCAGAGCGCAGTGCCAGATCTTCTCAAACCTCGTTTGGTCGACGTACAATCGATTAGCCCGTTTCGGGCGCGAGTTACGGTCGAACCACTTGAACGTGGTTTTGGCCACACCCTGGGTAATGCCTTGCGGCGGATCTTGCTCTCCGCTATCCCGGGTGCTGCGGTGGTCGAAGCCGAGATTGACGGCGTACTTCACGAGTACACCACGAAATCTGGTGTTCAGGAAGATGTTATCGATATCCTCCTGAATCTCAAAGGATTGGCGATACGCATGGTTGGCAGTCGCACCGAATCGTATATGACCCTTTCTAAGAAGGGGCCGGGTCAGGTGTTGGCAAGAGACCTTCAGCTAGAGCCGGATCTCGAGATCTTCAATCCAGACCACCTAATTGCCAATCTTGCCAAAGAAGGGGAGCTTGAGTTGCGGCTCAAGGTTCGCAGAGGGCGCGGTTATCAGCCAGCGTCGGTCAGGCAGGCGGGAGGCGAGGAGGATCGTCTCACGGGTAAGCTGATGCTGGATGCGTCTTTCAGTCCGATTCGCCGGGTGACCTACAATGTGGAGAGTGCCCGCGTTGAGCAGCGAACCAATCTGGATCGGTTGGTCATTGATTTGGAGACCAATGGTACGGTAGATCCCGAGGAGACGATTCGAACTGCGGCAATCATCTTGCAGGATCAGCTTGCCATCTTTGTCGCGCTGCAAGGCAAAGAGGAGTCTATGCACTTGCCGCGGCGGGTTGATGTGGATCCTATCCTACTGCGTCCAGTCGATGATCTGGAGCTTACGGTGCGATCTGCCAACTGCCTGAAGGCCGAAAGTATATTCTTCATCGGCGATCTGATTCAGCGCACCGAGGTAGAGCTGCTGAAGACACCCAATCTTGGCAAAAAGTCTCTTACCGAGATAAAGGATGTGCTGGCCTCGAAGGGCTTGTCACTGGGTGTTAAACTGGAAAATTGGCCGCTGCCAGGTCTTCGTAACGAAGATAAATAATTGATTTAATCTCTCAAGGTATCGAGCATGCGTCATCGCAATAGTGGGCGGCAGCTAAGTCGCAACGCGAGCCATCGTCATGCCATGTTTAAGAATATGGCGGGCTCTCTGTTTCAATATGAAATGATCCGTACCACGCTGCCAAAGGCGAAGGAGTTACGCAGGGTTGCTGAACCCCTGATTACCTTGGCCAAGGTGGACTCCGTTGCGCATCGTCGGCTTGCTTTCGCGCGATTACGGAATCCTGAAATGGTAGCCAAACTTTTTAATGAGTTGGGGCCACGTTATCGGCAGCGTCCAGGCGGGTACTTGCGTATCCTCAAGGTTGGTTTCCGGCCAGGTGATATGGCCACTATGGCGATCGTTGAGTTAGTGGATCGTCCAGGTGCCGAGTAGCCTACGTCCCGTTCGCTTTCGTCGGAACCTGTAGGAACAGCCGTAAGATGCTTTTGGAGATGTGTTTTGGTGCGCACAACGCTTTCGCTATCCTTGACACTTCTATTGGTAGCTATGCTCGTCGGTTGCGGTCAAAAGGGGGCTCTTTATCTGCCCTCTCCGCCCGATCAGCCTCAGCCGACCAAACCTCAAGGCGGATAGCCCGGATGGGTTGCCCGAGGTGCGCGTCCGAGGGGGCTTTTTTTTATGGATCATTTTAGCTATCGAGATGGCTTGCTATATTGCGAGTCCGTACCCCTCGACGAGATAGCTTCCCTTTTTGGTACCCCCTGCTATGTCTATTCCCGTGCTGCCATTGTGCAGCGCTGGAATGCGTTTGAGAGATCGTTTTCTTCCCACGAACATTTGCTTTGTTACGCCGTAAAGGCCAATTCTAATCTCGCAATCCTGAACATACTGGCACGCCTCGGCTCGGGGTTTGATATTGTGTCCGTTGGAGAATTGGAGCGGGTCTTGGTCGCCGGAGGAGATCCACAAAAGGTGGTTTTTTCTGGGGTCGGTAAACGCATTGATGAAATGCGGCGAGCGCTGGAAGTCGGTATTTTTTGTTTTAACGTGGAATCTTTAGCCGAGTTGGAGCGCCTTGATAAAGTGGCAGGGGGGATGGGTTGTCGCGCACCCGTAGCCTTGCGGGTAAATCCCGACGTTGATGCAGGCACTCATCCTTACATTGCAACCGGTCTGAAAGAAAGCAAGTTTGGAATATCGCTAGACGAGGCCGAAGGGATTTATTTACGGCATACGCAGTTTCCCCACATCTGCTTTTTAGGGCTTGATTGCCATATCGGATCGCAACTGACGACGCTTGCCCCTTTGACGGATGCGTTGGATCGGATGTTGACACTGTACGACCGTTTGCAGGCAAACGGTCTTTCGCTCACCCACCTCGATATGGGTGGAGGTCTTGGGATTCGTTACCAACACGAAGACCCGCCGACCCCCGATGGATATGCCGCTGCCTTCCTTCAGGCGCTGGGGGATCGCCCCCTACGTTTGATCATTGAACCTGGTCGTGCGATTGTCGGCGAGTCAGGGGTCTTACTAACGCAGGTTGAATATCTCAAAGTGACACCCAACAAGAGCTTTGCCGTGGTCGATGCGGCAATGAACGACTTGATACGTCCGGCACTCTATGACGCTTGGCACAATGTTGAGCCGGTAGTTTCACGCACCGACCTTCCTGCCACATCCTACGACATCGTGGGCCCCGTGTGTGAGAGTGGCGATTTTTTGGCTAGTGGGCGTGACCTTGCGTTGATCGCTGGGGATCTGTTGGCTGTTTTTGCCGCTGGTGCCTATGGGTTTTCCATGAGTTCCAACTACAACACCCGTCCACGAGCGGCAGAGATCTTGGTAGACAAGACCGCAATCCATTGTGTGAGAAAACGTGAGACTGTGGCCGATCTGTATGCTGGTGAGGTAATCTTACCTTACAACTAAGGCGGATTACTGTTGCTGGAGCAAAACCAGACCCCATGTTCCTCAGCGAATTGAGAACATGGGGAGGTTGGATTCTATTGGGTTCTGGACGGTTGTATAGGCGTTGGATGTCGTGCCTTATTCACCAGTTGTGCAGTATGCGTGATCTGATTGCGCAACGTCTGAGTGAAGCAACAGGAATATCCGCCTGCACAAGAACGCCACTACTACACCAGTACGACGTGCTTCCAGGCAATCCTCACCTTTATCGGTCGCCGCTACTTGTGGTCGCACCTGGCGTGACGGAAGATACCATTCAGCACTAGCGATAGCGTGGGGGCGTCGCAGCCCTCGGCGATTCGACCCTCGCTGATGCCATCCTTGCGCATCTAGTCCACCATGCTCACTTTCTCGCGCTGGTCGGGGGGTGCCCCTTACGCAGGCTTCAATCAGAGCTGACAGAGGAACCTACTTTGGCGTAAATATCACCCCCCCCCGCATGTTCTCACAACCGTCCGATTTGCGGTGGAGTAGGCACTTCGCCCCTTCCGCATGTTCATTGTCAGTGAAGCACCCGAACGCCCACCAGTGTTTTGGTAGAGGAACCACACCGCCATCGACTCCGTAAACCCGTCCCTTGTAGAACGGCGGGCACTATTCGTGGTCGATCATTCGCTACACCACCAGGTTTACTGCCAATCGTCAGTAAACTGTCTGATGCCCAAAACATCCTTGGCTTCCAGACCGGTGAACTGGACGCCGATTGCATTTCCATTACCCCAGCGGACGCAGCATTCAGCCTCGGTGTCGTAGGGCAGGGAAGGCAACCTAAAACGAAGTTTTAGGTTGGTTTCTAGGGCAATCGGTGGTCGACTGTTATCGGTTATGATCAACATTCCACCAATACCGATGTTTACCGCCGTGCCGTCAAAAATATCAGCATCCGCTATCACCTTCACAGGTAGTGCGCACGGATATCGTTGGTACTGACGTCTCGTATAGAGCGGGTTGTCTGGAGTTGTCATGCTAATTTCCACCATTTCCTAACAAAATCGTGATCAACGCAGCTAACAATTTACCGACCATAACGAAAGACTGCATCTCTTCCCTGCGCCCAGGCGAAAGGTGGCTGCTCATCGTAGCGGAAGAAGCCAGCCCTGCGTTGCAAACCTAATAGTAGACTATCCCATACTCACTGGCATAATAGAAGCGCCAGTTTATCCCAATTGGCTATTTTCTGCGTAGTGTGCGGGAAGCCCCAGAGCAAGATCATCAAGAATTTATTTACATCAGTGGCTTATGCTATTTAAGGGGGCACCTAAGTTGTTTGCCAAGCAGGAAAAGTTGGTCTCCCGTTCGGACGTAATTTTGCGCAGTTCGTCCCTTGTCGGGTGGTTACTTTCAGTCGGGCAATGTCGGCCTATAATTCGGCATTGACTTCAGGTGCCACTACCTTGGTGGCGGAGTACCATCCAACGCCTCGACAAGGGATGCCGTTGGGCCTCGGAGATGGTGATCGCATCACCCCGCACGAGACGATTTCGCTAGCGAGGAGCAACCGCCGGATGCATCCGGAGTCTTGCTCCTCGCCAAAATTCTAGTTCCGTCGAGACATCGCTCAACATTCTCTCGGCTTCCCACTCGCTGCAGGGTTGGGTTGCTTCGGTGTCAGACAATTAGTCTAAGAATTCAAACAAACGCACCACCTTAACAACACCGGATACCGCACGGGCCGCACTAGAGGATTGCTCGGCCTCAGCGTGGGTCACAAGGCCGAGCAAAAAGACCACTCCGCTCTCGGTGACTATCTTCACATGGTTCGCGTCCACAAACTTGTTGGCAGATATTGCCCCCTTAACGCGAGCGGTCAAAACAGTATCGGCACTACGGGTTAACATGGATGAGGGATAACCAACGGTAATCTCGTTGTACACCCTTCGCACATTGGGGACATCTCGTACCAGCGTCTCCGCTCGGTAGCGTAGGAGAGTGGTTGGTGCCTCTCCCGAAAGCAGTACAACAGAATTGAAACTAGTAACATTGATATGGGTCTCGGCACGAAGTTCAGCGTCACCATCAAGCACGCCGCCCGCCTTGAGATCGATACCTTTGTCGTATACCACGGCGCTGGTGCTTCGCCGATCGTCCGCAATAACGGCACCCGTCGCTACCCCACCAACGAACAGCACGGGAGCGACGCAACCGGTCAGCGTAGATAAGAACAGCAGGACGCAAAGTAGGTAGGCGTATCTCATGGTGAATGCCTCTGATACATCCTTAAACAAGGGGGCAGGTTGGTTGCCCCACATGTGATGGTTGTTTGGGTTGGGCGCATGAACTCGTTGAGTTTCTCAATCACAACCAGGTCATGTTGGCGGATGGTATCATAGTCATGCTATTGAGAGCTGTCCTTAAGCCTTGTCCAATAGGAGATGAGACTCTGGGTGCGAACGTTGGGATTATGGAGGCATGACTTAGCTGCAGGCGATAGGAAAATACTCTTCGAAGGAGAGCTGGCCTCATTTGTTTGGACAAAATTCTCACGGAGATGCGTGTAGCCCTGCTGGGTAGCGCTATCCACAAGCCAGTCTGCTGAAGATCCGGTCGATCGTAGGCAAATGGCACTGTGAGCAGTACGGCTCTCGTCTCATGCTGCAACACTCTTCTGCGGTAAGCAAGCCGAAGTAAACTATATGTCCGAATTTCCAGGGCCGGCTCTCCCTCGCACACGCGAGTTCGCGCGAGCAGACAAGAAAAAGCCCCAACCGAGAACGGTTGAGGCTTCGCTATTGGTGGCGTGCAGTTTACTACCGAACGATTCGCTCTTGGGGCCAATGAGCATTTCTGAGTAGTTCCGAGGGCTCGCGCTGAACTGCCGAGGATTGCTCGGCAGTTCCACCGCACGACGTGTCGTTGGTAGACACGAGATACCGTCGATGTCCGGGCATGTCCGGTTCGGTGCTTTCCGTCAGTATGCACATCGGCCAGAAAGGCGAGTTTTTCTTTTCCTGGCAGTGAGTTAGGCACTTCTCCACGCGCAGACCGAAAGGTGATTGATGTCCGGATCATGTCCGGTTGCCGTCCGGCCATGTCCGGTCTGTTCGCTGGAAAACGGTTCCGGCACCCTTGCCAATGCGCAAGAGCAAGCCCGCTTCTTCCAACTCAACCAGGTCACGGCGTGCCTGCCGGTCCGAGACTTCCGTTGCAAACCGTTGGTGGTATTCGCCAGGGCGAATTTGCTCCCCGCGCCCTAGTTGCGCTAGCAAGGCCTGCTGGCGGGGATTGGGGGACAGGAGTTCTGCCTCATGCCCGGTCCGCCCAAAAATCGTAAGCGTAACCCCAGTTGGTCGATCAATCCACTTCGGTGCAGGCAGGCTGTGATCCTGACAGGCATTGATGATCAACTGGCCACCGCGCCCGATTCGTTCCATCAAGCCGCGCAGGTAGAACACGTGAGCGATGTCCGGGTTGGTCGGCAGCGAGGGATGGTTTTTCTTCAGGTCAGAAGGTTGCAGCCCCTCCGGGAAGTGCCCGGAATTCCATATCTCGATTCGATTCGGATAGATGCCCACCGTCACGCCTCCGGAAAATCCGGAATAATCACGGTGCGCAAACGCATTGACCAACCCCTCACGCAAGGCCTCAAAGGGATATTCAGGCCGATCAGTGCGGCGCACATCGCCAGACTGGAAACGAGCCTCCCAGCGAACGTGCTGCGACAGAATTTCAAAAGCCTGCTCAAATACCTTGACCAGCGGCCCCTGCAGCATCCGATCATCCAGATAGGCATCACCACTTTTGTCCGATGCAAAGCGGGTGACCCGAACCCGAGTTTGCGGGTGGCGAAGTGCAGGATTTTTTGCAAACAAGACGTCGGCCGCCTGGGTAAAACCTTTCGCCGAATAAACGGCCAGCGCCTGCAAAATCTCAATATCGTCAGCCTCATTAGCGAACGCAAAACGACCGGATTCCTTGGCCTGCTTCGCCGTGCGACGAA
>CAIRSR010000065.1 GCA_903881315.1 uncultured Thiotrichales bacterium
CGGTTTGTGATGCTACGATAACCTCGACCATTTCGCCGCCGCGTACTTTATCGCGGGGGCGGTCGAGGGGAACGCCATCCAAGCGCACCGATCCCGCACGGATCCAGGACTGAAGGAGGCTTCGTGAGTAATCCGTAAACAGCGCCGCTAACGCCTGATCCAAGCGCGAACCGGCCAATCGATTGGGAATTTGGATGTGAAGATGCAACGGTTCTGTCATACGCCTATACTACTACACTGCCCTGCCCGCCAACCGTACGGGGATGTCGATACCATGATTGGGAAACGCCCATGACCGTTTTATCATTTTCTGCTTTTTTCCAAGGTTCAGGTTCCACCCTCCGCACCCTCTTCGCCATGCTCTGGTTTGCGTTGGCCAGTGGCTGCGCACTATTGCCCGACGAAACCGATGAGACCAAGGATTGGTCGGTCAACAAGCTCTACTCCGAGGCGAAGTCGGCGCTAAATGATGGCTCGTACGCCCAAGCCATCAAGTACTACGAGAAACTAGATGCCCGCTACCCCTTTGGCCGCTATGCCCAACAGGCAGAACTTGAGATTGCCTACGCATACTACAAGTCCGACGAGCCGATTTTGGCCCTCGCCGCAATCGACAGGTTCGCCAAGACCTACCCGCGCCACCCTAACCTAGACTACACCTACTACCTCCGTGGGGTGGTTAATTTTAACCAGGGCATGAACATCATCGAACGCTATCTGCCGATCGATTACTCCCAGCGTGATCCGGTGGCAACCCGCCAGTCCTTCCAAGATTTTGGCGAGGTATTGCGCCGCTTCCCAGACAGCAAATATGCCCCAGACGCCCGGCAGCGCATGGTCTACCTGCGCAATAACCTAGCAAAATACGAGGTTCACGTCGCCGCCCATTACCTAGAAAAAGGGGCCTATCTGGCCGCCGTAAACCGAGGAAAATACGTGCTCGAACATTACCAACAGACACCCTCAGTGGCTGATGCGCTGAAGATTATGGTGCAGGGCTACCAAGGCATGGGCATGAACGACCTGGCCAATGATACATTGCGGGTGCTACAAACCAGTTACCCCGACCACACCACCCCCACCGGGGTCAAAGTGAACAACTAGCCTCTGGAGAACTGCCGTGCTGGATCTCTTTTCTACCATACGCTATCGCCACTCGGTACGCAGCTACCGCACCGATCTGCCCGTGGAGCCCGAAAAACTGCACGCCGTACTAGAAGCTGCGTGCGCGGCCCCTTCAGCGGGTGATCTACAGTCTTACCGGATTGTGGTCGTCCAAAGCCAGGCCGTGCGTGACGCCCTGCGGCGCGCAGCCAACGACCAGGCCTTTTTATCCGAGTCTCCGGTATGTCTCGCCTTCTGTGCCGACCCCGCGCGTTCCGCCACCCGTTTTGGCGCACGCGGGGCGGGCCTCTACGCCCTCCAAGATGCAACCATTGCCGCCGCCTACGCTCAGCTTGCCATCGTCGCCGCCGGTCTTGGGTCTACTTGGGTTGGGTACTTCGATGAGGCCGAGGTACTCAAGGTGTTAGAGCTAGCCGATGGGTATGTACCAGTGGCGCTGCTCAGCATTGGCTACCCCGCCGAGTTACCAGAACCCACCGCACGTCGCCCCTTAAGCGAGGTTGTCCTCTACCACAACCACTAAGTTCACACACACGGATGGGTCTAACCCTATTGGCAAAAAAGCCGTCTCTCACCGCCCCGTTTCTTGTGGGCAACCCCTTCGATACGGACGGTAGTAATTAACGATACCACTGTTGGTACGGCTGTTTTTCCACAGCGTCATCGCCGTCACTACCGTTTAATAATTTTCAGGCGCAAGGACGCGATAGAGGGAACTTGTAGAACGGGCCTCGCACTAATACTCATACAACGCACAATGAGCGCGATGATCAGTACGGGGCCCAACCATGTATTCTCCTTCGGATATCAGTCTATTCGTTCAGATGGCAATAGGCCTACTGTTCTTATTATACCTATATCTATTGAGAGTAATCTCTCTCAATACGAAGGATTTGCAGCAGGCTTTGGCTCTTGCTGAAAGCAGCAAGGAAAAGCAGCTACCCCATCGCAAATCCCTAAACGATCTGTCCTCTCATTGCGGCACGGTTGGTTGCGACGCGATCCTTAGATCCGGTCTTGATGAATACTTCTCCTCGCAAAAAATTGCCCCAGACAAAGCCACCACCATGGAAAACGTCCAGAGAACGATCCAACGTACACTAGACGAGGAGGTTGATAGGCTAGAAAGAAACCTTCCGCTACTTACCACCCTCGGGGCAATAAGCCCTTATATTGGTGCCATTGGTGCCATGGGGGGCGTTTACGATTCCTTTTCTGTATCTGATAAGGAAGAGCATTTCAGTAGAGAAACCATTGAGCATATCTTTGCCGGCGCATCACTCTCCCTGATGTGCGGTTTTGCCGTTGCGATCCAAGCAGTGATCGCTTACAACCGGGCTATTGCCAGGATTGAACAATTACGGAAACATTATGATGTATTCATCGTCGATCTGATTGGTCTACTGCAGCGTGTCGCATAACTAAAGCATTACATAGGTTTTTGTTCGATTCTCCACGGGTCTCAATATTGCACGGGGTCAGTATGTATGGGATAACACCCGAAATGTTTGTTTCTATCTATATTTATACTGTACTGGGGGTCAGTGTCATCCTGGCCGGGTCTGGCATGGGCTTTGCCGTTGGCTCTTGTTTTCTTTATGCCAGATCAGTTGATTGCCTAATACGCCCCCCCGAAAGAAAGACCATAATGAGGGGGGATGCGCTGATCTTCACTGGTCTCATGGGTAATTTTCCCTTTATCGTTCTAGCGGTTCTACTGTGGTTCCTCTTCTCCACTCCTTTCGTCAGCGCGTTTCAGGCAGCGGTCGCGGGTGTTGCAGAGGGTTGTGTGGCGATGGATCAGAATGGTGGTAATGCAATCCCGTGCAAGCAGTAACAAATAGGGTAGCAATAGCGTTACGGCTACCAAAAACCAACTAGTCTTTATATCTTAAGGTAAGGAATCAGGCGTTTTTACAACAAAATCAGCTTTTACAATTATCCTGATGGGGGCACCTATGAAATTCTTGGTCGTGGATGATGATTCTTCTATCAGAAAACTCCTACACACTTACCTGAGTGAGTATGGTAGTGTAGAGGTGACAGAGAGTGACTTTCTGGGTTATGAGTGGTTCAAATCTGATCTTGAATATGACGAACCATTCGACTGTATATTTCTTGGGATGAACAGGCTGGAAACGCTACACAGTATGCGTACAGTGGAAAGTCAATTGGGTAAGACCAAGACCCCTATCATTATCATCACTAATAATGAACTGCCAACTGCCAGGGAAGGGCTGAATGGCATGGGTGCTACCGGTTATCTTTTGGAGTCAGCGAATAAAACCGCACTCCAAGAGGTCATTTGGCGATGCGGATTATTTTACAATGCAGTAA
>CAIRSR010000066.1 GCA_903881315.1 uncultured Thiotrichales bacterium
CAACCTAATCTTGGGGCTAGCAGCCTGTCGGACTTGTTTTGCAACCCATTGATTTGTTGTGCTTTTGCTAACACCTATCGGTTTTAAATCTCTTTCGTAATCAACAAGCTATCCGTAAAGTCCGACAGGCTGCTAGCAGGCCAACCGCACAACTCCCCCACACGTTACAACACGCCTTTGTCAGTTTACTGGCATTGCGCAAGCGTAGCTGCGAAAAGTGGGCGAACTCCCCCCAGTTGACCACCGCATAACCACTCTATGGAGAAACGCCACCGCCACCCAAGATACCATGACCGAGGCAATTTTCAATATCAAGCGACCGAGCAATCACTTGCCAACGCGAACCACAAGCACGCCGCCAATGCTTTGACAGCGCAGACGCCCCTTCTCGACCTAGCAACAACAGATACCCCATTAGACATCACCACCAACCCACCGACCAACCCCCGACAACCAGCGGCCAAAAACTTGCAGGGACTAAGACCGGAACCTCTTTCAACCCAAGAAGCTCACCCTCTCCTAGGGAAAACCGCCACAACCTTGACACGTCCTGCCAAAGACAAAATCCTGTCACCTTGACCACCCACGACATCCCCACCCATAATCCATCGGAACACGAAGATTCAATAGGATAGGCAATTTTTGCAACGATTCGTCGCACAGAACACCAAACGCACAGGGTGGTATGACTATTGCTAGTTACAGATACACCCCAAGGCTACGGCCTCGGACTGGTAGACCTCGTATCCACGGCCCAACTCACAGAGATGAACAGCGACCATGAAGATCAGACGCTTTTTCGCACCCGACATCAAACAAGCGATGCGTCTCGTGCGAGAGGCGCAAGGCCCTGATGCCGTCATCCTCTCTAACCGCAAGGTAGATGGCGGCGTCGAGATTGTCGCAGCGGTGGATTTCGACGAAAACCTACTGTCCTCTTCCGCCACCAAGGATTCCGCGACAACAGCAGAGGCTGCGCCAGAAACAGCACCGAACACAACGCGCACGCCTTCGTCAGCGCGTGTGGCATCGCAATTGGGGATGTTTCGCTCTGCGGCGCAGGCTGCCTCCGAACAAAAACCCTCACCAACGGGTACGCCCAAGGCCACGCCAATGACAAAACCAACGTCAGCGACACCAAGCAGCGCCCAAGCACCCCGACCTGCCACTACGACACCACAACCGACATCTGCCGCAAAACCGGCAACGACCAGTCAGGCAACCGTCACCTCACTAACAAAACCCGTCGCCGCCAAGACATCGACACCACCATCCCCGCCACGGAGTGTCACGCCCCCTTCGCGCGTGCCTTCCTACAATCCTCCCGAGGCCCGCATCCCGGCAGGTAGCAAGTGGCCGAGTGTCGGCAGTGAAACGGACGCGGCGGATGACGACGGTGACTACGGCAGCAGCACCCGTCGCATCGGAACCGAATCCCAGCGGACATCACCCCGCGCCGCAGAAATCCACTGGGCCCAAGATCCGGTAATGGTTGATATGCGCCGCGAACTGAAAGAATTGCGTGGCCTACTGGAACACCAACTATCGGGACTCGCTTGGGCGGAGACAACGCGCCGCACCCCAGTGCAGGCACAATTGCTACGCACCATGACCGAAATGGGACTCTCTATGGCGTTGGCGCGGGAACTCGCCACGACCGTATCGGGACTAGAAGAATTCGATACCGCTTGGCGCCACGCCATGGGACTTCTGGCCGAACGCCTGACCGTAGAAGAGGATACCATCCTTGAACAGGGCGGCATCATCGCGCTGGTCGGGGCAACCGGCGTCGGCAAAACCACCACCGTCGCCAAACTCGCTGCCCACTACGCCATGCGTCATGGCCGCGATCGGGTCGCACTCATCACGACCGACAACTATCGCATTGGCTCTCAGGAACAGTTACGCACCTTCGCCCGCATTCTCGGGGTGCCGATGCGGGCCGCCTCTGACGCCGCTGAACTTGCCGAAATCCTCGCGGGACTTACCGACTACGGACTCGTCCTCATCGACACCGCAGGACTCAGCCAGCGCGATCTCAGGATCGAAGAACAATTCGCCACGCTACGCGGAGTAGGTAGGGAAATCCGGAGCTACCTAGTATTATCCGCTATTACCCAACGCGCTGGCCTCGAAGAAGTGATCGGTGTTTTTGGCGAAATGGGCGTGGCAGGCTGTATCCTTACCAAATTGGACGAGGCCGCCTCTCTCGGAGAAGTCCTCTCTGCCGTCATTCAGCATAAACTCCCCGTTGCTTATTTGGGGGTGGGTCAACGGGTGCCAGAGGATCTAAACCCGGCCCGCGCCCACAGCCTGGTGAGCCGTGCGGTAGCCTTGCTGCAACACCACGTACCTGACATCGAAGAAGAAAGTTTAGCCATGGCCTTCGGGAGCACCCATCGTTATGCCGCCGCAATCTGAGCCAACGCAAGACCAAGCCTCCGGCCTACGTCGCATGGTCCATTCCAGCGCCGACCCGGTACAGGTCATCGCCGTCACCGGTGGCAAAGGTGGCGTCGGCAAGACCACCGTCAGCATCAATCTTGCCATTACCCTCGCACAGGCACATCGCAATGTGCTGGTACTAGATGCCGATCTTGGTCTCGCGAACGTGGATGTGCTGCTCGGCCTACACCCACGCTACAACCTCTCCCATGTCCTTGCCGGAGAGCGCACCCTAGAAGAGGTCGTGGTGGAAGGCCCGCATGGCATCCGCATTGTGCCCGCCGCGTCGGGTCTCCAGCACATGGCGGAACTCTCACCCAGCGAACATGCTGGACTGGTTCGCGCCTTCTCCGAGCTATCGGTTCAGCCCGATGTGCTCATCATCGATACGGCTGCCGGTATCTCGGATGCGGTGATCAGTTTTTCTAGCGCAGCCCAGCATGTCGCGGTCGTGGTTTGCGACGAACCTGCGTCCATCACCGACGCCTATGCGCTCATCAAGATCCTGTCTCGGGAACATAACGTAAACCGCTTCCAGATCGTCGCCAACATGGCAGACAGTCCACAGGCCAGTAGGGAATTGTATGCCAAATTGTGCCGAGTCACCGATCGCTTCCTGGACGTACTATTAGAGCTTGCTGGCAGCATTCCACGCGATGATTTTCTCCGCAAGGCAGTACAACGCCAACGGGCAGTGGTGGATCTGTTTCCCCGTTCCCAATCTGCGCAGGCCTTCAAACAACTGGCAAAGACCAGCCAGACGTGGCCCGCCCCCACCAGTGCGGCTGGGCGCATCGAATTCTTTGTAGAACGACTCATCAAATTTAGCCTTGATCAGAAGGGGGGCGCTGCATGAGCGGTGTAACTCGCTACGTCACGAGCCAGGAGGTCGACCAAGATACCGTGGTCGTCTGGTACGCGCCCCTCGTAAAGCGCATCGCCTATCACCTGCTGGCACGACTGCCGCCAAGCGTCCAGGTCGACGACCTCATCCAAGCAGGGATGATCGGGTTGCTAGAATCCTCTCGGAACTATGACCCTAGCCAACAGGCAAGCTTCGAGACCTACGCCGGCATACGCATTCGCGGCGCGATGTTGGACGAGATCCGGCGCAATGACTGGGCACCTCGGTCAGTACACCGCAAGGCTCGCCAGATAGCCTCTGCCATCCACATGGTCGAGGTGCGAACCGGACGCGACGCCCGCGACATGGAGGTCGCCGAGATGCTGGCCATACCGCTAGAGGAGTATCACCGGATTCTACAAGATGCGAGCGGCTATCGACTGCTTAGTCGGGAAGACATGGCGATCGGCGACGACGGTGACTTCCCTGACCTGCCCGACACCGAAGCCGGCCCCCTGGAGCAACTAGAGGATAGCCTCTTCCGTACCGCCTTAGCGGACGCCATCAGTCGCCTGCCCGAGCGCGAACAGCAGGTCATGTCCTTGTATTACGACGATGAGCTTAACCTGCGCGAGATTGGGGCCATCCTTGGGGTATCGGAATCGCGTGTCAGTCAGATCCACAGCCAGGCCATGTTGCGCCTGCGTACTAGGCTCCACGACTGGACACGAAAGACATAAACCCGCCTACCCTTCCAACCCTTGGATAGGCCGTACGGTACTCCAAGATTTGCAGCCTGGGCACTGCCAATGCAAGGATCTGCCGGTGAACCCGCACTGACCACAACAGTACAAGTGACGAGCCACCAACTGTTTCCCTAACAGGCCATCTATCAGCACGAAATGATCTCGCGCATGTCCCTGATGGCGTTCGATATCAAGCTCAATTAAGCGTTTAGCGCATCGTGCCGAAGGATATCGCTCTAGCGCTGTCGCAAGAAACTCGGTGGCAGCAAGCGCTCCGACTCGTGCCTCCAGCACCTCAGCATTTGCAATCACTAGCGAAGTATTATCGTAGCGTTGGAGCAATCCCTGCAGATACCCCTCCATTTCGTCATGGGCCCCGAGTGCAGTGTACTCTACCCTGAGCGGCTCGATAATCTCCCCGAGAAAATCTGGATTTTGGTGTTCCACCCGCTGCAGGGCATCAATAGCGGCCCGATGGTTACCCGTGCGACTCGCAATCTTACCTTGCAGGAGACTTGCCCTTACGCAACGCGGATCCTCTTTCAGCGCCCGCTCCAACAACGCCTGCGCTTGCGGATAATCCCCCTTGTCGATACCGATCTCAGCCAATTCACAATAGTAATGGGCAACACCCGGCAGCACCGGATAGTCAGTGGAGGTACCTAAACGATGAAGGATAGCGATAGCCTTTTCCCAGTCCCTCTCTTGCTGATAGATGTCCACAAGGGAGCGCAGCGCCAGGTCACTGTGGGCATCGATTGCAACGAGTTCCAGAAACAGCTCTTCGGCCCGGTCGAAAAGACCAGCCCGCAGATAATCCTGACCTAATTCAAGAAGTGCCTGGGTACGTTGCTCTCGATCCAGGTCGGTGCGTACGAAGATATCCTGGTGTAGGCAAATGGCGCGGGACACCTCCCCCCTACGACGGAACAGATTCCCCAAGGCAAGCTGGGTTTCAACCGTCTCCCCGTCGATCTCCACAATGCGGGTAAAAACCTCAATCGCTTTGTCCGGCTGCTCATTCAAAAGATAGTTCAGGCCCTGAAAATAGCCTGACGACCACCCTCGCCGAGTGCGAACGCTGCATCTATTGCAGTGATACCGCGCTGCTATCCATCCCACAACAGCAGCCACCGGCACTAGCAGTAGTTCCCACATCCCGGCAGCATCAATAGGACAAGATCACGTTCTCACCACCCCTTTAATAGTCAGCACCGTGGTCTAAGGAATCCGCTCGCGCCGGAACAATAACAGAACCATCCGAACGCACACGCTCCCTGAGAAGCTTGCCTGCCTTAAAATGGGGCACATATTTCCCCTCTAGGGGAACAGCAGTACCCGTTTTGGGATTACGACCGATGCGCGGCGGTCGATAGTGCAGAGAAAAACTGCCAAAACCGCGAATTTCCACCCGATCCCCCATCGCAAGTGACTGTGCAATGTGATCGATGAGCGTTTTCACTGCCAATTCGACATCTCTATAGGCGAGATGATTCTGTTTACGCGCAATGACATCGATAAGATCGGATTTGGTCATTATCAGTTACCAACCTCGAAACGTCTGTCACGATAGCCCCAACAACACCGGCAGAGCCTTCTAACAGGGGGATCAGATTACACCACGATGTGCGGTCACCGAAAAAAACCAAGGCTCGGCGCTTCTTAAGAAACGCCGAGCCCTGCGCACTTTCCTAGTCGTTGCGATCCATCTGCTCTTTGATCAGGTCTCCCAATGTCGTGGCTGACGAGACATTGGATCGTCCGTAGTCCTGAACCGACTCCACTTCCTCCTGGGAATCCTTGGCCTTTACCGAGAGCGTGATCGAACGGTTCTTACGATCGACACCGATAAACTTGGCCTCGACTGCATCACCCACTTTCAGATGGGTACGTGCATCTTCTACTCGATCCCGCGCTACTTCAGAGGCACGCAGATTGCCTTCTACCCCAATCTCTAACTCTATCACCGCACCGCGTGCATCCACCTCTTTTACAATCCCCTTAACGATACTTCCCTTCGGATGCACAGCAACGTAGTTGGAGAACGGGTCTTGGGCGAGCTGCTTCACCCCAAGCGAGATACGCTCACGCTCACCATCCACAGCGAGAACCACGGCGTCTACCTGATCACCCTTCTTGTAGTTCCGTACTGCCTCTTCTCCCGGAACATTCCAGGCGATGTCAGACAGGTGAACCAGGCCATCAATACCACCATCAAGCCCAATAAAGATACCGAAATCAGTGATCGACTTGATGGTACCGCTGACTCGATCGCCCTTGTTGTGGGTTGAGGCAAACTCTTCCCAGGGATTGGGCTGACACTGTTTCATACCAAGCGAGATACGACGGCGATCCTCGTCAATATCGAGAACCATCACCTCCGTCTCATCGCCAATCTGCACAAGCTTAGAGGGATGAATGTTTTTGTTGGTCCAGTCCATTTCGGACACATGTACCAACCCCTCGACACCCTCTTCAACCTCAACAAAGCAACCGTAGTCAGCAATGTTGGTTACCTTACCAAACAACCGCTTACCTGCCGGATAGCGGCGCGAGATGGCTTCCCACGGATCCTCGCCGAGCTGCTTTAGGCCCAACGAAACACGGGTACGATCGCGATCGAACTTAAGCACCTTCACTTCTAGCTCGTCGCCCACAGCCACCACTTCGGAGGGGTGTTTGACACGCTTCCACGCCATATCGGTAATATGGAGCAGGCCGTCGATCCCGCCCAAGTCCACGAACGCGCCATAATCGGTGAGGTTCTTGACGACACCGCGCGTCACCATACCCTCGTGGAGGTTCTCAAGCAGCGCATCACGCTCGGCACTGGTCTCGCTCTCTACCACCGCACGGCGCGAAACAACGACATTGTTGCGCTTACGATCGAGCTTAATGACCTTGAACTCGAGCGTTTTTCCTTCTAAGTAGCTCGGATCGCGCACCGGACGAACATCGACCAGAGAGCCAGGCAGGAAGGCGCGGATATCCTCGATATCAACGGTAAACCCACCCTTCACCTTGCCGGTGATAAGCCCCATAACAGTCAACGACTGCTCGAACGCCTTCTCTAGGTGCGTCCAGGATTGGGCGCGCTTGGCCTTTTCGCGGGAAAGCTTGGTCTCGCCAAAACCATCTTCCACAGCATCCAGGGCAACATCCACGCTATCGCCGATCGATACCTCAAGCTCCCCATTCTCATTGCGGAACTGCTCAATGGGAATGATCCCTTCGGATTTCAGACCCGCATTGACCACTACTACATCGTTGCGTATATCTACTATGTAACCGCTAACGATGGTGCCTGGTCGCATCTGTCTGCCGACTAGGCTCTCTTCGAACATCTGTGCAAAGCTTTCGCTCATAACGGTGAAAAGCCCCAGATCAGCCCATAAGGTACCGACCCGATTGGAGACCGCAGGGAACGCGGGTTAGGTGGATAGAAGGGCCTACCTCATCAAGGTAGACCACCAAAATCATCGTGGTTGCCGGAAAAACCCCCAACAAAACCACTGGTAAATTACGCCATAAGGCAACGAGCGAATCCTCCCTACCCACTGCCTAAAGGCCACAACCGAGACGCAGATACTAACACTTCAGATCTTTCTGGTTCAAGCGGTTATCGAAGAAAATCACGCCCCATCACCTACGACTACTTCTACCTCTCGGTAATACTGAGCCCAACGCCACTGGCCAGTACCGCAAAGCACGGGAAAGAGGTGTTCACATTGGCACAATCCAGGATTCGCACCCCCCCTTGGGTACGCAGGGCAGCCATCGCAAAGGCCATGGCAATGCGGTGATCCCCGTGACTGTCTACCTCGCCGTCCCCCATCGCTCCGCCACGGATCACCATACCATCCGTGGTTGGCGTCGCCGCAACGCCGAGGGTACGCAACCCATCCGCCATTACCTGGATGCGGTCACTCTCCTTGACGCGCAGCTCCGCTGCACCAGTGAGGGTCGTTTCACCTTCCGCGCAGGCCGCCGCGACAAAGATAGCCGGGAACTCATCGATTGCGAGTGGCACCCACTGCGGCGGAATGGCAATACCATGCAGCGGCGCATAGCGTACCCGCAGATCGGCGACTGGTTCGCCGCCGATGGTACGCTCACTCATCACCTGGATATCCGCACCCATGGCGTCAAGGATGTTCAGGACACCGGTGCGCGTCGGATTGATCCCAACGTGTTCTAACAGGAGATCAGATCCTGGCGTAATGGTCGCCCCCACCAGAAAGAACGCTGCCGAGGAAAGGTCGGCGGGGACATCAACGCACGTCGCCCGCAGCCGCCCACCACCTGTAATACCGACTCGAGCACGCTCACGCTCCACCGTATAGCCAAAACCGGCCAGCATCCGCTCGGTGTGGTCACGGGTGGCGGCGGGCTCGGTGACGATGGTGCGCCCGTGCGCATACAGCCCCGCCAAGAGCACGGCGGACTTGACCTGGGCGCTCGCCACGGGCAGATGATAATCAATGGCGCAAAGGGTCTGCCCACCACGCACCCGCAGCGGTGCCGTGCCCGTTGCGGTGGCGTCAATCACCGCCCCCATGCGTATCAGCGGATCAATCACCCGACGCATCGGGCGCGTTGACAACGAAGCGTCGCCCACCAGCACCGTATCAAACGCCTGCCCCGCCAACAACCCAGCCATAAGGCGCATGGAGGTGCCAGAGTTGCCTAGATCCAGCGGCTCCTTGGGTGGTTGTAGGCCATGCAACCCAACCCCATGAATGGCGACGCAACCGACACCCGGTCTTTCGATAGAAACACCCATCGACTGGAAGGCGCGCAAGGTCGCCAGAGTGTCCTCCCCCTCCAAAAAGCCACTGACCTCGCTCACCCCCTCCGCCACCGCACCAAGCATAATCGAGCGATGCGAGATCGATTTGTCTCCGGGTACGCGCAGCCGCCCACGCAACGGGCCACCACCCGCCACCTCAAATGTTAGCGCCATCACCAATATCCCATGTTTGCGACCTTCGGGAAGAGATTCTCGGTAGTCAAACTATTATTTTCATTTCTTCTGGGACTACCCTCGCCCACCCTCTTTGCAGAAAATCTCACCTTGCCTTACTTCACCCCATTCTGCAAAAGGAAGGGGACGTATTTTTTGTCAGTACCCTTAATGTGTTCTATCAACCAACGACGCAACAGGCTAAGGACACTGAGATTAACCGTAGTATCCCCCTGAGCATATTGCTGCTTAATCTCATCAATGGTTTTTATAAAACCAGCATGGGCCTTAAGGTGCTTCGAATACTCTGGCTCTTGGTAGCGATAGCGTTTAAACAATTCTTCTTCCATGCCAAAATGCGTTTTGGTGTACTCTAGCAGAGAGTCTATGATCTTTCCGATCACAGCCTTGCTCATTCGCTTCTTCATCGCCGCATTGAGGCGATTAATAATCGCGATAAGCACCTTATGCTGATCATCGACACGGGTAATCCCAACACTGAGATCGTTCTCCCAGACAAACAACGGTGGCACCGACTGGAGCACTGCTTCTAGGTCAGACTCATCAAGGTCTTGGCTATCATCATCCCCAAATTTATAGCAACGCACGATACTCTCTAACTCACCGGCAAGCGTAACCGCAAGGGTATCCGCTGCCGCCGCGTCCTTTTTCGCACGCTCAGTAATGTTACGCGCCGCATTAGCAACGAGATCAATGTTTGTGGAAAGACCAATCATCGTGGCTATCTGCTCTGCAGTCGACTCCGCCAGATCCTTCATGCGGTTTGCCACCGAACGGCACTGGTCTAGTTTGATTCGGTTTGTAACTTGTTGATTCTTCCTGGTGCATTAGATGTTTTTCTGGAGCATTAGAATCTGTTCCCAAGAGAAGCCATTTTCTATAACACCTAAGGCAACTGCGGGGA
>CAIRSR010000067.1 GCA_903881315.1 uncultured Thiotrichales bacterium
GGGCTCATGGTTGTCGTTTGTGTGTAGCTATCCAGTCTCTCTGGAAGCTTGGTAACAATTTGATCGTTTTCTGTTCTTCGCCACGAACCAATGTCACCGCGTCGGATTGGATCTCGGATACCTTTGCGTCACCTACGGCGTCTCCTTCCACAACGGTGCGACCATTGATGATTGCAGAGCGCTTGCCTGGGGAGATCAGCGTCGATTGTAATGATAATGTGTCATTTTTTACGATACCTGGCTCTCTCGTGCCTGCCACCGTATCGGGCATGAGGGCTGGCCGAGTTGGATCGGGCAGCGTCTCGGCCTGGCCAGAGATGGCGAGCAGCACCCCGAAAGTGCAGTGAACGCCTAGGAATATAGATGAACTCTTCAAGGGCATTTTGGCACTCTAACATTCCCTACATACTAAGCCAAGCGCGATCAGTACAGAGCGTGTACAGCACGAGGGTGATGCGCTCGTGTGGGTAGTCCGGAACGGTGAATACCAGATCGCCGAAAAACAATTGCCATGGCAGGTTCTCAAGCTCACTGAGATAACC
The DNA here is from genome assembly GCA_903881315.1 of uncultured Thiotrichales bacterium. Classification (GTDB taxonomy): domain Bacteria; phylum Pseudomonadota; class Gammaproteobacteria; order CAIRSR01; family CAIRSR01; genus CAIRSR01. The sequence goes on from CAIRSR010000067.1 coordinate 543, forward strand.
GAGGAGGTCGTTGTAGCTGCCTTCTACGGTGAGTTCTACCCCATGTTTATAGATTATCGGCTCTGGAGAGGGGGGGGTGGCTGGTGTCTCATTAGCGGGCTTGGCTGCTGGTTCTGTGGTAATGGTAAAGGGGGTTACCGCTAAGGTTCTGAACGAGATCAAGCGCACCTTATGGTTTTGCTGCAACATGTCTTCTAGCAAGGTGGGCATCCGCTCGGGAGAGACCTGGTGCCTTAATAGTTCATCAAGGGAGATATTGGTTTTGGCGAGTTCATTTTCTAGCGTTCGCAGTCGGGCCTGACTCGCCGCATCGGATGGTTCGTGCATCGCCTGGGCGAGGGTGCGAGTCCTCTCCGCGAGCGCCTGGATCTGGGACTGTTGTTGGGTGAGCATGGTGCGTAGGGCGTCGCTGCGCTCGAAGATTGGGTCAAGCAGGAGGGTGTTTAACACCGTGATCAAGACTCCGGCTGCTGCGCCGAACATCAACATGCGCTCGCTGATGCGACGGGCTTCGATGTAAGCGCTAAACAATACCCAATACTTTTTCATTTGGGTTTGTCACCTTCGACTGAGTGTAGCGTAAAATCAATGGGTTGTTGATCAGGGGTGGTGGTTGTATCGGTGGTGCTGGTGGTGGTTGTGCCGATGGAGTGCTGGATCTCCAAGGCCGCGAAGTGTTTTCCTTGCAGTGCTGGCTCTTGTCCCAGGCGCTTGAGATAATGCGGGATGAGTGCTGCGCGCAAGGCTCGCCCATGGATCTGGAGGTGAACGCCCCGCGTATCGATAGAGAATGCGGTGAGCCACAGCCCGTCGACGTTTTGCCGCGCGAAGGCGCGCAGGTACTGTGAATAGCCATGACCGTGTGAAAGTTCCCCGGAGAGGGCGGAAAAAAGCTGACGGCGGTCGTGTAGTCGCTGCTCTAGCGTTTGGATATCGGTCGGTAGATTGCGCTTGGCTGTTCTTGCCGCGAGCGCCGTGGCCAAGCGATTAGATTGGGCCTGACCATCACTGGCTATCCTCTCAATCTCCGCCTCCTGCAACCGCAACCCCTCTTCTATGTGCGTGGTGTAACCATACAACACGAGCGTACCGACGAGCACCAGCAGCAACCCCTGCACCATCTGAAGTGCAGAGAATAGGGGCTCGCGCTTGCGTAGCGCAGGGTTATAGAGATTAATCGAACGATTCACGGGATCTATTGTTGATCAGTTCACTGAGGTCGTCATGTCCAATTCCGCTTCCCAGCCTGAGGCTGGTCTCAATGTCTATCTGGTTGGTGGCGCGGTGCGCGACGAGCTGCTTGGGCGTACCGTCTACGAACGGGATTGGGTGGTAGTAGGTGCCACCCAAGACGAACTCATCCGCCGCGGATTCCGGCGGGTAGGCAAGGATTTCCCCGTTTTTCTTCATCCTATTACCAAAGAAGAGTATGCGCTAGCCCGCACCGAACGCAAAACTGCGCCTGGTTATCGTGGCTTTGTGGTTCATGCGGATCCTGGTGTCACCCTAGAGGATGATCTGCGACGGCGCGATCTTACCATCAATGCACTAGCCCGTACCCCTCATGGCGCCATTATTGATCCCTTTGGGGGTATGGACGACCTGCAACAGCGCCTTTTGCGTCATGTTTCGCCTGCTTTCGTCGAGGATCCAGTGCGTATCCTGCGGGTTGCCCGTTTTGCCACGCGCTATGATTCTTTGGGCTTTCATATCTCCCACGAAACCCAGGCGCTGATGAGCCGTATGGTGCAAGATGGCGAGGTAGATGCCTTGGTGCCGGAGCGGGTCTGGACAGAATTGGTGAGCGCCCTCGGCGAGGAGCGGCCCTGGCGCTTTTTTGAGGTGTTGCGGGCGGTGGGGGCATTGGCGCGGCTCTTCCCAGAACTGGACGCTCTGTGGGGCGTACCGCAACCGGCCCACTACCATGCCGAGATCGATACTGGTATTCACGCAATGTTGGTGCTGCGAGAAGCGGCACGGCTCTCGCCGGATCCGCTGGTGCGCTTTGCGGCGCTGACCCACGATCTCGGTAAGGCAGTCACTCCGCCGGAGGAATGGCCGAGGCACCACGGTCATGAACAGCGCGGCGTAAAACAAATAGAAGCCCTGTGTGATCGCTACAAGGCCCCGCGCGAATACCGTGACCTTGCGATCCTAGTCGCACGCTGGCATACGCACTGCCACTGCGCAGCGGAACTACAACCCGCCACCCTGCACGATACGCTGCTGGCGCTCGATGGCTTGCGTCGACCGGTACGCTTTGAGCAATACCTACTCGCCTGTGAGGCAGACGCCCGTGGTCGCCTCGGGCGGCAACAGGAAGCCTATCTGGAGGCTGAACTATTCCGCGCTGCCCGGAATGTTGCGGCAGCGGTATCCATCGAGCCCTTACTTGAACAGGGGCTAAGCGGTGAAAAACTCGCGGCGGCGTTGCGCGAGCGGCGCATTGACGCCATTCGCGCAAGTCGGACAACCGGAGCCATGTCGCCCGCGTAGCTCCATTGCCCTCTCAAGGTGACTGGCGGCGTAACGGGAACCGGCAGGGCGCGACAAAGCGCCCATCTACCTGATCCCCTACGCTGGTTTTGTCATGACGCCTCTAGCGCTAGCGCCCATAGTAGCCTTGCAGCGTTGCCATCCCTAAGGCATTCTGGTGAAGATAAAACCCCACCATGGCGGCAGGGGCGTTTGCATCGAGGGGGAGGGTCGCGGTTTTGAGGGCGAAGACCGTGAACTGGTAACGGTGTGGCTTGTTGCCGACTGGCGGACACGGGCCGCCGTAGCCCGCCTGACCGAAATCGGTGCGGCTTTGTATCGCGCCGACGGGGGCCTGCTTGCTGTTTAGCGTCCCAGCACCTTTCGGGAGGCCAGTTTGTGTCGCGGGGAGGTTAAAGACGACCCAGTGCCACCAGCCGCTCCCGGTGGGGGCATCCGGATCATAGACCATGAGACCGAAACCCTGCGTGCCTTTTGGCGCATCCGACCAGTTCAGCGCCGGTGAGACATTGCCGCCGTGACAGCCAAACCCATTAAAGACCTGTTCATCACTGAGCGTGGCATTCGGCTTTAGGTCGGGACTCGTGAGGGTAAACTCGGCGGCGTTAGTTGGTGTGGTCAGGAGCAAGCCGGTCAGCGTGAGGACGGCAGCCCACGCTGTTTGCGAGCCTATCTTTTTTATTAGCATCAATTCCTCCGAATAGGTTGTAGAATTTAGGCAGGGACGGGTTGGGTGGATGGGTCGTTTATGCGGGTGCGGTGGCTTGTGTTTGGTGTGCGGCAGCGATACGCGAGAGTGCCTCTGGGTGGTGTTGCTGCACTAAAGCGGTGACAGACTCGACTTCTTCGCGAGATACATCGACCATGAGCAAGACGGTACCACGCAGGATTGCTCCTTCATAGGGTAGTATTTCTGGGTTTAGGCGGTCTTGCGCCACGACTCCACCGACAATCGCGCCGAGGATTGCCCCGATTGCTGCGCAGATTGCCAAGGCTCGCATGCCGATCGCCAGATTGGGTGGCGGGAAGGTGATGGCTAACCAACCGCCCAGCAACCCCGCGAGCCCTCCTACCAGTAGGCCCAATCCCGCTCCCCGACCAACTTGACTTGTCTGGAGAATGGTTGCCTGATGCACACAGTCCAATTCTGCCATGTGGGTTGCTACTGCGTGCATGTGATCGGGGCGGACGCCGGCACCCTCCAGATCGGCGACCACCTGACAGGTAGTCACCGGATTGGGAAGCAAGAAATATAATCGTTGCATGGTTCATTCCTTTTGCGATCTGTCGAGAATAAGAACAATTCTACTGAAGGGTCTTACCACGTGCGTAGGGTATTGAAGGGTTTAGCAATAGCGCTTGCGCTTTGTGTGATCGGCCTCGCACTGGTACCCACCGCAGTACGCTCGGATTGGTTGCGTGTTCTCCTCTGTCAGTGGGTGAGCGCTGAGATCGGACGGGAACTGAGCATCCAGGGCGGCGTAGTGCTTGAGCCTTCGTGGCGGCCACGGATTCGGATCCGTGAGCTGCGTCTCGCTAATCCCTCTTGGGGCCAAAACACCCGGCTCGCCGAGATAGAAGAGCTGGATGTGCGGTTCGATCTCGGGGCACTGTTACAAGGCCGCTGGGTGTTGCTAGAACTTTCCCTCACCAACCCGGTGTTGCATCTAGAGCGTTCGTCTGCGGGTACCCCAAACTGGATCTTCGGGAAGGGAGAGGGTGGCACCCCACTACATATTACCATCAATAGGCTGACCCTCCAAAACGGAAGATTGACCTATTCCGATCCATCCTCTGCGGTATACCTCGGTGCCCTCATCACCGAACAGCCCGTAGCTGCAAACTGGTGGGCATTGGTGCTGCATGGCAGTGGCTTGTTCCAGGGCGGACAGTTTGAGTTAGCGCTGCATACCGTCCCCCTTGTGGAACTTCTAGAGCAGAATCAGCCGTTTGGTGTGGAGGGTTGGTTTGCTTGGGGCAGGACACACAGCCGTTGGGCGGGAACCATGGAGTCGTTACTGACCCTGCAGGGGGCCTCCCTAGAAGTGGAGATGTCCGGCCCGAGTCCCGCTGCCCTCTTTCCCCTCACGCATATCTGGCTCCCCGATCTTCCGCCCTACCATATCCGGGGGCACCTCACCCAACGGGGGAAGGATTGGACAACACAAAACCTGCAAGCCAGTGTAGGAAACAGCGATTTTGCGGGTGCAGTGACGCTAGAAGGTTCTGGGAAGCGTCCGCGTTGGGTTGGTCACCTCGCATTTAATCATTTAGATCTAAAGGATATTGGGATTGGCCAAGCGGCACCTACTGGGTCTGCTGTACAACCAGCACCGATTATGGTCGATGCGGATCTTGAATTGCGGGGTCATCGGGTTGTAACCCCCCTCGTGCTGGATGATGTGCAGACCCATCTGCATTTAGAGGACGGCCAACTTCGTCTTGATCCAATGGATTTTGGGCTCGCCGGAGGACGAGGTAATGCAATTGCCAGCATGGACACCCATTACAACCCAATGCCCATTGCGTTAGAAACCCATTTTCAGCGTATCGATTGGAAGCGCCTATTAGCGAACCTCGGCATCGTTCAGCAGAATGGTGGCATCCTCTCCGGACAGATGCAATTTCACAGCGATGGTGGTGATTCGTTGACAAAATTGCTTGCCCATGCCGAGGGCAGCGCCCTTTTTGCGATTACGCACGGTCAATTGGATAGTCTGTTGCTTGCGCTCGCGCAATTAGATCTGACCAAAACCCTGACCTCGCTTTTATATCTCGATAGTAGCGTGGAGTTGCGTTGTGCGGTTGCGGGTGTCCGCGTACATGGCGGATCGCTTACGGTTGACCCGTTGGTGATTGACACCACAAACACCAAAGTGACTGGTGGTGGCGCGGTGGATCTGCGGAATGAAACGCTCGATCTCACCTTTGAACCTCACCCCAAGGATCTCAGCCTGTTTAGTGCCCATTCTCCTTTCCGCGTTACTGGTAGTTTCCAATCGCCCGAGGTGCGTCCAGCCGCTGGCCCTCTTAGCGGAAAGGTGGCGGCTGCGGCGGCGTTGGGGGTGCTGGTTGGCCCGGTGGGTGCAATCATGCCCTTTATCGAGCCCGGCATCGGGGAAGACAACGATTGCCAAGATCTCGTGCGTGGCGTAGATCCCGCTCCGCAAAACTCCGCTAAAACAACCGCGCAATAGCCATTGCGAAACGGTATAGCACACGCGATCACTCGCAAAGTGGCCTCATCAGGATGAATGGGCAGAACATTCTTTGCGAGCCCCGTTCCTAAAGAATACGAACACCCCCTAAAGACACAATACCCCGGATTCCCAGCACCGCGTATGATAAATGAGAAACCCATGAGCCACCCCACGTACTGGAATGTGCTGGATCAGATCTCCAATTGCCGCTGGACTGTCCACAAACTCGCTCATCTAGAAGATGTCCGTGACGCCATTCGCCACTTCTGGCCAGAGGGACATCCAACGCGGTTTATCCAGGTCGCGGGCACCAATGGCAAGGGGACAGTATGCCGATTTCTCGAGGCCTGTTTCTCTACCGTCGGCACGGTAGGTACCTTGACGAGCCCCCATCTCTTCGATTACCGAGAACGCTTTACGGTAAATGGCCAACCTGTTTCCGCGCAGGATGTCACCGATGCCTGGGAGAATCAGATACTGCCGTTCTGTATTGAGGCCACGCGACGTGGGAAGGATAGCCTGGTCTCCTATCCCCTGATATATATATTGATGTCTCTGGTATTCTTTGAGAAATTTCATGTGGAATGGGGAATCATGGAGACCGGTCTCGGTGGTCGTTATGATCAAGTGACGGCTCTCGATGTCGAAGCGGTTGTTCTTACCAACGTCGGTAATGATCACACGCACATCCTTGGCGCAAATACCTGGCAGCGGGTGCTCGATAAGAGCGGGATCTGCAGAAAGGGTCGGCCCTTCTTTACCGCCGATGAAAAGGAGGAAAACCGGAATATCATGCGCGAGATCTGTAATGCCTCTGCGGCACCATTCTTTTATGTTGGTGCATCCGAGGTGGCGGAGTTTAGTGGATTGCTTACGGCAATCCCTGCGGGTGGGCGTTTTACCGTGCAGCACAACCTGCGGAATGGTGCCCTGAGCCTTGCCGTGGCGCAATATCTGTTGCACCAAGAGAATAAGCCCCTTGATGTTCATGCTGCCTGCCAGAGAATGGATCGAGTAGAATTTGCTGGGCGCTTTTATAAAATCGAACCACAGATCTATATCGATATTGCGCACAATGCGGACAAGATTAGTGCCTTGGTGGATCACATCAAGGCAGATCAAACGGTAAACAAGAAACGAAAGATATTGCTCCTCGGGCTCTCGCGCCAGCGTGATCCGATCGAGGTATTAGCGCCCATCCTCGCGGTGGCAAACTCGATTATCGTCACCAGCACCCCCAACGAGGGAGTAGCGCCAGACGAGATTGTACGCGCACTCAGCGCCCTCGCGCACGAAGGCATAAAGATTCAGGCAATTGCCGAACCGAAGGATGCGCTGGCAGAGGCACGTCGAGAACTCGATGAAAACAGCGTCATTATCGCCACCGGCTCGACCTTTATGATCGACCAACTATTTAACCCCGATGACCCCATCCGCGAGCTAAACCGCTTAGGCGATTGGCGTTCTGCTCGCTAGGGTGGCGAGGCGTCGCGGATAGGAGAGGTGTGTTGTTAAGGGGGCGGGCCGAGTAGGGGCGTGATGCGGGGTTCTTTGCAGGAGACTACAAGAGTGATAGCCTACCCTGCAAGGCTACCGTGCTTGGCGTCTGGTGGTGATTTTATCTGATTATGCTGTTTGATAGTAATAGGAACTACAATGATTACGAATCTTCATATTAAGAATTTTAAAGGTTTCTCAGACCTTTCTATAAAAGATACCTCTCGCGTTACTCTCATCGGCGGGTGTAATAATGTCGGCAAAACCTCGTTGTTGGAGGCGCTACTCTTGTTTTATGGAAGGGATAACCCTTATACGGTTTCTAATCTTCATGCTGTGAGGGGTATCCCGTCTGTTGAGGGTACGCCATCATCACTGTGGGCTCCGCTGTTTCTGGACTATGATCTGGGATCAGAGATAGAAATATTGGTTGATACGGAAAAACAGGAGCGTGAGAAGCTGTTGGTGCGGTTTCACAACACAATTAGGGAGCAATCGATCGCTAATAATATAGTAGCTTCCGATATGAAACAACCGTTCAGAACGGACGGAGAATCTGCGCTATTCGGTGTGTTAGAAATGACTTATCGTGCAGGGGAGGATGTAGAAGGAAAAACGGCACATATCGTTCTTAGGCAGGATTCGGTAAAGATGTATCCAGACTACCAGGTAGCCTCTTTTCCTAAGACTTGGCTTATGATCTCGGGTGCTCGCAATCATCCGGAAGACGCAAAACTCTTCGGGATGATGGACATCGTTGGCAAGCAAAATGAGATTACTGAATTCATCAAGCGGACGATAGAGCCACGTTTGGTTAGCCTGTCGGCGATCACCCTTGGTGACAAGACCATTCTTCATGCCCAACTAGAAGGAATGAGGCGGAAGATACCTATCGCGTATCTCGGCGATGGCACGGCGCGACTCGTATCGATTATACTGGCCATTTCCACCACTCAGGACGGTTGTATTCTGATGGATGAGATAGAAAACGGCATTCATCATTCTGTTCTGCCCAAGATCTGGCGGGGTATCATGGCCGCCGCAAAGCAATATAACTGCCAGATCTTCGCAACTACCCACAGCTACGAATGCCTCGCGGCGGCAGTAAACGGGCTTGATGGGGAACTCGCGGAGGATTTCCGTTATATCCGCCTTGAAAGGGATGGTGAGGAATTGTTTAGCACCACTTACTCACATAGGGATCTTGCTATTGCTGTCGAGCGCGAGTGGGAGGTTAGGTAATGTCAAACAAGGAATATACGAAACCGTGTGTACTGCTGGTTGAGGGGCAAGATGAAGTGAAATTTTTCACTGTATTTAGTGAACATATAGGTAAGAAGGGTGTCTTTGATATTATTGATATGAACGGCAAGGATCACTTTGTGCATGTATTAAAAGTATGCTTGCAACGACCGAAGGCGCATACAATAACTGCGTATGTGATTGTCATGGATGCGGACAACAGCCACCAGAGTAAATTTCGGAGTATTTGTGATGTGCTAGCAAGACACGGGAATGGTCTGCCCATACCTGAAAGGGTTGGTGTCTATGCATACGATGAATCTCAATCAAAGAAGGTCGGCATCTATATTATGCCCGGGGATTCGCGTGATGGGATGCTGGAGGATCTCTTCTTGGAGACAGTGTCGGACAGCCCAATTATGCCCTGTCTTGATGAGTACTTTTCTTGCCTAAAAGGGGTGCTGCCTCAGAAACCAGAGAATGTTCCGGCGGAATCTGGCAAACACTTCCCAAAGAACGCGAGTAAGACAAGGGCGCTCGGGTTTCTCGCGGCGTCCTACGAGAGCGTCAATACCGTTGGTCTGGCGGCGCAGAAGAAATATTGGAATTTCGATCACCCCACACTGACAGAGCTCCGCAGTTTTCTCGGCGAGTTAGAAGACAATGCTGCCCACTCGCAGGCGTTGCAGACAATCCAGATAGTCCTTCTCGCTCGGCTGACTACGAGTCCGCTGGGCGCGCCACAAAACATCCGCCAGGCATTCCATCATCTGATGCTCAACCATATGGGGATCGCCGCTGCGGGTTAGCAGGGTCTCGTGGATCTCGCGTATCCCAAAGGGGCGGTTGGTGGTGATAGATTCTTGTAAGGCAAGGTGCATTCCGAGGTGCAAGAAGGGATTGGTCTCGTTGCCCGTCGGGAGCCAATCGCGGTGGGTGTTTCTGTCGGGGTCTTCTAATGCCGCATGGTATTCCGGGTGGGCTGCGACGATGTGGGCGATGATCTGCTCTAGGGGTTCTAGTGGTTCGCCCGCACGCGCTTTCCGCCAGGCATCGCACCAAAAGCGGCGCAGTTGGTCGCGTTCCTGACTGTAGATCAAGTGGGCGTTCCTTTGGTCGGGGTGGTGGGGGGCATCTTGTCAGGGTACTCGCAAAGATCGACGATGAGGCAGTCTCCGCAACGCGGTTTCCGTGCAGTGCAGACATAGCGACCATGCAGGATCAGCCAGTGGTGCGCGTCTTGATGGAAGATGCGTGGTACCACACGCAGCAGGTGATCCTCGACTGCTCGCACGTCTTTACCAGGCGCGAGTCCGGTGCGGTTGGCCAGGCGAAAGATGTGGGTATCCACGGCGATGGTCGGCTCGCCAAAGGCGGTGTTGAGGATGACATTGGCCGTTTTACGTCCTACCCCTGGCAGTGCCTCAAGTGCGGTACGCTCCTGTGGCACCGCTCCTTGGTATTTCTCCTCAAGGATCTGGCAGGTCTTGATCAGGTTATGTGCCTTGTTGTTGTAGAGCCCAATCGTCGCGATGTGTGATTTTAGACCCTCTTCGCCAAGGTTGAGGATGGCTGTTGGGGTGTTGGCTACCGCGAACAGTCTCTGCGTGGCCTTGTTGACGCCGACGTCGGTTGCCTGCGCCGCCAAGACCACCGCCACCAGCAGTTCAAAGGGGGTTGACCACAGCAGCTCGGTGGTGGGGTGGGGGTTGGCGCGTTGCAGGCGCAGGAAGATCTCGTGTCGGATGGCTGCATTCATCGTTACGGCCCCGCTCGCCATTCAATGGTGGTGGATTAGATCTGCCGTACCGTGAGACCTAACGAATCCCCTTCGCGGTTCAGCGTGGTTGGGTCACTCACAACGGCAATGCTTGCCTTTGCCGGGTCAAGATAGAGCGCACCGACGCGACGCAGATCGTCTAGGGTGACATTGAGGATACGTGCGCGAAAGGTGCGACGTTGCTCTGGTGTGCGACCGTACAGGCTGCCAAGGTAGGCCCCGATCGCCTCGCCGGCGGGACTGTCGGGGCGGTCGATGGAGCCAATGACGCCAAGGCACGCCTCTTCGAGTGCGCGGGTGGGGTAGTCGCTGCGGGCGAGCCATTCGAGCGAACGGTCAAAGTCGGCTAGCGTTTCGCTAAGGCGTGGGTCGCGGTACGAGTAAAAGCGGAAGATGCCGCTGTCGCCATCGTAACCAGCGCCCCCGCCGTAGGCCCCGCCCTGTTCGCGGATGGCGTGGTGGAGATAACCGTTACGCAGGAACGGCCCGAGCACAGTCAGGGCCGGAGCGTCTGTGTGGTTGAGAGGGACGCTCGCATAGGCCTTGGCGCAGAAATTCACCTGGGTTGTCGTGGCCCATCCGCTACGCAACCCTGCCGTTGTGGCGGGAACGCGGAATGGGGCGGTGTCCTTGGGCGGTGGGGTGTGGTTCGTCCACGTTGCTAGGGCTGCGGCCAGTACCGCCTCGCGGTGATGTTCCTCACCAACCAGCAGTAGGCGACGCGGTGCGGCGGCGATCGTCTGTGCTAGCGAGGCAAGGTGCGCCGCAAAGGCCTCTAGTTCGCCATCGACATCGAGGCGGTCATCCAGGGCCTTTAACTGGGCGAGCCCGAGCAGGCCGCCCCAACGATGCGATAACGCGGCAATCGCAGAAAGACCAGCCGCAGCCGCCGTCATGGCGAGTGCGTGGCCATGATCGATGACGGATGACTCGCGGGCGGCGCGTGACTGGGCCACCAGTTCGCGCAGGCGGTTTAGTTCGTTAAAACGGGGGGTGTTGAGGGTTTCGTGCAGGAGGAGGGTGAGTGCGGTATGGTTGCGGGTCAATGCCTTGCCAGAAACGACGAACAGACCGCGATTTTGTTCAAGGGCATCAACCGCTGTGCGCACGGTATGGCCTGCGCGTATCCCACCGGTGACGGCGGATTGGAGGGTCTGGGTTTCGAGGTAACTGCGGTCTGCGGAACCGACCTCGGAGAGGCACTCACAGAAGAGGGGTAGTACATCAATTGCCTCTGCCGCGCAGTCCGGTAGGTCGAGGATGACCTGCTGATAGACCAGGCCGTTGGTTCCTTGACTGTACCAGGCGACCGGCATCTCCCCGACGCGCATCTCGTCGCCCGTGGCAATGCGAAGGTCGGCTGGGACATCCGCAATCCCCACCCGAGGCAGACATTCCGGGTCGTCCTCGTGCGCTTGGCGTGTGGCAAGCCCTTGGGTTTGTTCAACGATCTTTGCCTGCGAGGCGTCATCGAGGGTGGCGGCTAGGCGCGCGAGGCGCTCCTGTTCCTCGGCGCGTTGGCGGGCATCCAGTTCGGTGTCGGGGTAGAGGGTGATGCGGACGCGGTGCGGGTTGTCGAGTAGCCAGGTGCGCACCAGGTTGGGAATAAACTTGGGGTCTTGGATGCGTTGACCGAGTTCGGTCAGGGCGGCGTCGATATCCAAGGCGGCCAGCAGATCGGCACCATGCAGGGTGCGGCCCAAGGCATTGACCATAAGACGCAGGCCATAAGGGAAACCACCCCCGCGAATCTCGCGTTGACTCAGTTCTAACTGGTGCAGTACGGCGTCCACATGGGCACGGGGCACACCATGGGTGGCGACGTCTTGTAGCACCGACAGGATCAAGTCCTCTACTGCTGTTGCCGAAACGCGCTCGGCACCTTCTAGCCCACAGGAAAAGACCATCTCGCGGGTTGAATCGTCGAGACCGCATAACTCCGAGGGGGCGCTGCCGAGGTCAGTGGTTTCGAGGGCCTGGAGTAGCGGTGAGGCGCTGTTGTCGAGCAGCACCCCAGAGAGCAAGTGGGCGGTAAGATAGTCGAGCGGATCGGTGCACGGACGGAGTAACCAACCCAAGACCACATGGGTACGCCGCGTAGTCGGCGTCTCGGGCTCTAGGGGGTAAGGAAGCTCCGCAGTGAGCGGGGCCGTGTAGCGCTGTTCGTCGGGAACCGCGAGATCGATCGGTTGCGCTGTGAAGTGGGATAAGGCGTATTCCTCGAACCAGGCATGGTGCTCGGCCACGGGGATGTCGCCATAGGTCATAAAGACCGCATTGGACGGGTGATAATGGCGGCGATGAAAGGCGACCAGTTGCTCGTGGGTGAGTGTCGGGATGACCTCTGGTTCACCACCACTGTTGTGGTGATAGGTGATGGTCGGGAACAACTGGCTCTGGAGGGCCTGAGAGAGGCGTCGCGTGGGCGAACTCATCGCCCCCTTCATCTCGTTATAGACTACCCCCTTGTAGACCAACTCGCTCTGGTTTGCGGGGTCTTTGTATTCGACGCGATGCCCTTCTTGCGCGAAGTCTAACGGGTTTAGGTTTGGGAAAAAACTCGCATCCAGGTAGACCTGGAGGAGATTATGGAAATCCTTGCGATTGCGGGTGGCAAAGGGGTAGGCCGTCCAATCGGAGGAGGTAAACGCATTCATAAAAGTGTTGAGGGAGCGGCGCACCATCATGAAAAACGGGTCGCGCACCGGATAGCGCTGGCTACCGCACAGGGCAGTGTGTTCTAGAATGTGCGCGACCCCGGTAGAGTCAGTCGGCACCGTGAGGAAGGCCACCAAAAAGGCGTTGTTGTCGTCCTCGGCCTTGAGGTGAAAATGGCGTGCGCCAGTGGCCTGGTGGCGGTACTCCTCGACGACAACACGCAGGGAGGGTACCTCTTGGCACCGTAACAGCAAAAAGGTTTCGTTGTTCATGCTGGGTTCTCGAAGAGTGCCTTTTCCACTAGGGCGCAGAGGATGTGGCCAATCAGGATGTGGCCTTCTTGGATGCGCGGAGTGTTGGGGGAGGGGATAGCGAGGACCGCATCGCACAACGGGGCCATGGCCTGTCCGTTTGACCCGGTAAGCCCCACGGTGACGAGGCCAAGACTGCGTGCGGCAGTGAGAGCGGCCAGGATATTGGGCGAACCACCTGAGGTAGAGATACCGATGAACAGATCCCCCGGGCGTCCGTGGGCCTGTACCTGGCGGGCAAATAGTGCCTCGTAGCCGTAGTCGTTGCCGATGGCGGTGAGCGCGGAGGTGTTGGTGGTAAGCGCGATGGCATCTAGGGCCGGACGGTCGAAGGCGAACCGGCCAACCAGTTCTGCGGCGATATGCTGAGCGTCGGCGGCTGAGCCACCGTTGCCGGCCAGCAGAATCTTGCCTCGGGCATGGTAGACCGCAACCATTTGTTTCGCCACAACAAGTAATTGTGCGAGCAGGGCATCGTCTGCCAATAGGGCCTGTGTGACCGCCACGGACTCTGCGACCTGGCGGCGTATCGATTCCACAGTCAGGACGCCGGGCGGCCCTCCCGGGGGCTGCGCCTTATCTTGGGGGTGTGTCATGCGGTGAGTGTCTCTGGCTGCTGTCGGATCATTGAATCAAATCAGGAAACCGATCGTTTTTTGCGTTAAAAAGAAAATTACCGTGTCTGAATCTTTTCTCTAATTTGTTCTGGTAGGCAGCATGTTCGTCCGTTGGTGAGCCATGATACGCAATTAGGAATGCTTGCACAACACAATTACCCGGAATAGTGAACCTGTCCTTGATGGCCTGATAAGTATTGATCACTTGATCTGTTCCATGGCCGAGATCGCTGGCATGGGTCTTTAATTCAACAAAACAAAGCGCCCTTCTTTCTATTTTCTCATTCGTTTTCCGTTCATAATAAACCAAGAGATCGCAAATGGTTTGTCCTGGTTGTGTTCCCCATAATTTGTCTCTTAAACCGCACTTACCACAAGTGTCGTTCCGCTTCTTTGACTGTTCATCGATACAGAAGAAGGCGATGGTCTCGCCTTCTTGTTGATCAATCCTCACGCGAGCATCACTCTCCTCGAACTCATGATAAATCCCGCTGCGCCCAGTATGATTAGGCAATTGGCAAAGTGCTAATATAGCCTTCAGATTATCAAGATTAGAACCATCAGGTAGCATAGCCACGCCCTTACGCGATATGGGAATAGATCCCTGCAATCTCTCTTGATACATCACCGAAGGTATCCCAGTCGATGAGGCCATCTTCGGTGACCATACTCTTCACCTGCCCGTCATGGTCGAACAGATAAACAGACACCAGATCCTTCGAGATAAATGCCTCTTCTCGCTCAAGATAAAAATGTTTCTTTAGCTCGGGGTCATCTTTCACATCGGCTGCCTTCATCAGATTGGTAAGATGATCCACGATATAGGGGCTGTGGGTGGTGATCAAGAGATACAGGCCAGAGTGAACCAGCATCCCCATAAACTCGGTTAGCTCTGCTTGCGCAGCGGGGTGCAGGTTCATTTCGGGTTCGTCAATAATAACAATATCACTTGGATGTGCAAGATATTTCAGATAGAGCGCTAGGGAGGAAAGTCCTTTGACCATGGAAGAGGAAACAGTCACCTCTAGGCTCTTGGAGCCTGTGGGAGTATGTAATATCTCACTACCCCCCTCATGATCCTCAAAGTCTACTTTGCCAAGGAGGATATTCTCTTCAAGGAAAGCTGCAAGCTTTATTAGATCGTTACGTCTGGGACTTTCCTGGATTTCTTCTTTTCTCTCGAAATAACGCTTCTTCGCTGTGTGGATTAGTGCGAGAAAATATCTAACCGGCTCTGATATATTGTAATGATGTAAGTTGTTAGCTCCATCATCCTGTTGTCCTGGGCCGATCTTGTTATGAGAACCCACGTCAGAGCGATCGTTCTTGGCGGGGCCGAAGGGTGCTAGAGCAGTAAGTGTAGCTCTTTCCGTTGGGAAGATAGGCGTATTCGTGAATATTGATGCAAGCGCTGTGTTAAATAGGGTTTCTGTAACAAATCTGCGTATTCCTTCTCTCTTGATAGGTTCTGGTATAGCGTACATATCTTTGCTATCAGGGGCGATATAGAAACGCAGTTCGTCGCTGTCTATATTTTGTGACATCTTTAATACCAATAACGAAGAATCCTTTCCCTTAATCGAATGCGTCGTCTTTATTACTCTAGCGCCACGTAAATTTTCCAAGAATTTTTCCATAGTGCTGGGGCTAACCTCTACGGTTACAGCCGTATCCTTAAATGTCGCACTTCTTGTTGCCAGAAACCTACCCAACCATTCCGGAATCAGGCGGGCGACCTCATTGATGTATCCCTCAAGATGATCGGTAACAAATCTCCTTACGTCAATCGTTGCGAAACCCTTATCGGATAGGGCCTGGATGGCGTCCTCTAGGGGCTGGAATTTGAAAACGGTCTTGTTGTTTAGGTAGGCTTCTAAGTATTTTATACGTCCATAGTGCCCGAGTAAGCCTGCAATGGTATACGCGACCCAGGTCTTCGAGGTGCCGTTCTCGCCTAAGAATACCGTGAAAGGCTTCAATTCAATCTGCGCATTCTTAATCAGGCCGAGATTAGAAATGGTTATCTTCATAACGAGAACAGACCCTATTGTTTGTTACCTATCGGCAAACAAAACCACCACCGACCAATCTCGCCCACCATGCCCCCGCTAGTGGAACGTTTAGGCTCAAACATCCAGATTAGACGCATACAACGCATTGCGCTCAATGAATTCTCGGCGGGGCTCGACCTGATCGCCCATCAAGGTAGTAAACATATCGTCAGCGGCAACGATATCCTCTATATGAACCTGCATCAAGCGGCGCGTGTCTGGGTTCATGGTAGTATCCCAGAGTTGTTCCGGATTCATTTCGCCGAGACCCTTGTAGCGCTGGATCTGCTGACCGCGTTTGGCCTCTTCTAATAGCCAACTGACCACCTCGCGGAAATTAGCGACTTCTTTTTTGCGCTCACCTCGGCGCACAGAAGAACCCGGCACAAACAGGCCGCTCATCATTCTCCCGAAGGGGGCGAGGATGCTAGTGTATTCATGGGTAAGAAAGAAACTGCTGTCTAAGGAATACTCGCGGATAACCCCGTGGGTGGCCTCGGTGATGCGTGCACTGCCGGTCTTACCTGGGATAACCCGATAGACTGGGAGGTTGCCAAGCACGTCTACCGGAATCCGTCCCTCGAGGTCTTGGTACCAATTAGGCAAGAATTCCGGATCATTGATGTCGGGTGCGGTGACCTCGGGCATATACAGGATGGCTTCTAATACGGTGGGCGGTAATCGCTTCGACAAATGCCGGATCGTCCGCATTACCGTATGGTACTTCATCATCATCTGTTCTAGCGTAGAGACAGAGACAGAAGATTCTTGATCGCCAGTCAGGAATTCGGCGTTATCGAGCGCGGATCCGCGCAGGTGATTATCGAGTTCGCTGTCATCCTTGATATAGGTCTCGTTTTTGCCTTTCTTGATCTTGTACAGCGGTGGTTGAGCGATATAGATATGGCCCCGCTCGACCAAGGCGGGCATCTGCCGATAGAAAAAGGTGAGCAGTAGGGTGCGGATGTGCGAGCCATCCACATCGGCGTCGGTCATGATGATAATGCGGTGGTAGCGGAGCTGGTCAGGATTAAAATCCTCGGTTCCAATTCCGCAGCCCAAGGCGGTGATGAGGGTTGCTATCTCGGTGGAGGCGAGCATCTTATCGAAACGGGCCTTCTCGACATTGAGGATCTTGCCTTTTAGGGGCAGGATCGCCTGAAAATGTCGATCGCGGCCCTGCTTGGCGGAACCACCGGCGCTATCGCCCTCCACCAGAAATATCTCTGACAAGGCGGGGTTCCGTTCTTGGCAATCCGCGAGCTTTCCGGGTAATCCCGCTACGTCCAGAATACCCTTGCGGCGGGTTGTTTCGCGGGCCTTGCGCGCCGCCTCGCGGGCACGGGCCGCCGCAATAACCTTCATGATGATCGTCTTTGCCTCGTTCGGTTTTTCGAGGAGGAACGATTCAAATTGTTCTGCGACCGCCGCTTCAACCGCCCCCTTCACCTCGGAAGAAACGAGTTTGTCTTTGGTCTGAGAAGAGAATTTGGGGTCGGGCACCTTGACGGATAGAATAGCGGTTAGCCCTTCGCGGATATCGTCGCCAATAACATCCACCTTTGCCTTCTTGGCAATACCACTTTGCTCTAGGTATTGGTTCACCGTGCGCGTCAGGCCAGCACGAAAGCCCGCTAGGTGGGTGCCGCCATCCCGTTGGGGTATGGTATTGGTAAAACAAAAGGTGTTTTCTTGGTAGGTGTTATTCCACTGCATGGCGACCTCTACCACGACGAGAGATTTCTCGGATTTGAAAGAGAAAACGGTCGGGTGGATAGGGGTTTTGTTACGGTTGAGATGCTCCACGAACTCGGCGATGCCTCCTTTGTATTCAAAGGTATCGGTCTTGTCGTTGCGATCATCGGTGAGTGTGATGAGGATTCCTGGATTCAGGAAAGAGAGTTCTCGTAGTCGTTTTGCGAGGATATCGTAATGGAACGCGATATTTAAGAATGTTTCAGCGCTCGGCTTAAAGCGCACCATGGTGCCACGTTTATCCGTTTCTCCCGAGACCGCGAGGGGGGCGAGCGGTACGCCATTGGAATAGTGTTGGACATAGGTCTTGCCATCGCGGTGGATGGTGAGGAAAAGCGTTTCGGAGAGTGCATTGACAACCGAGACCCCAACGCCATGGAGCCCACCGGATACCTTATAGGAACTGTCGTCGAATTTCCCTCCGGCGTGTAAAATGGTCATAATGACCTCTGCTGCCGAGCGTCCCTCTTCTTTGTGGATGTCTACCGGAATACCCCGCCCATTATCGATTACCGTGACGGATTCATCTAGGTGAATAATAACTGCGATCTGATCACAATAACCGGCAAGTACTTCGTCAATGGCGTTATCGACCACCTCGAAGACCATATGATGTAATCCGGTGCCATCGCTGGTATCGCCGATATACATGCCGGGTCGTTTACGGACGGCGTCGAGCCCTTTGAGAACCTTGATATTGTTTGAATCGTAGGTCGGATTAGCTATTTCACTCGTCATGGACTCGGTTCTTTTTCGCGACTACAGGTCAGAAATATGAGGTGGGCTTGCCCTTGCAACATCCCTTTCAGTATAACATATCTGGCACACATCTTCCAGGCGCTTGGGTCTACGCATGACGAATGGTACTTATAACGCAGATGCTATCGAGGTCTTGTCGGGCCTTGAGCCGGTGCGACGGCGTCCGGGTATGTATACCCAGACTGAGCGCCCCAATCATCTTGCCCAAGAGGTGATCGATAACGCCGTGGATGAGGCCCTGGCTGGGTTTGCTACGAGTATTAGCGTCACGTTTCATGCCGATGACTCGCTCTCGGTCACGGATGATGGGCGCGGGATGCCGGTTGATATTCATCCAGAGGAGGGGGTCTCGGGTGTCGAGGTGATCCTGACCCGACTCCACGCCGGCGGCAAGTTTTCGGGAAAGGCCTATAAATTTTCGGGTGGGCTCCACGGGGTTGGTGTGTCGGTGGTGAACGCCCTTTCTGTGCGCCTTGAGGTCTGGGTGCGGCGTGGCGGGCAGGAGTACCACATCACCTTCGCAAACGGTGCGAAGACCTCTGAACTCACTCCCATCGGCAAGACGCGCAGCCAGGGGACGACGGTTCGCTTTTGGCCCGATCCACAATTCTTTGACAACCCAAAATTTTCGCTGTCGCGGTTGCGCCACTTGCTGCGCGCCAAAGCGGTGTTGTGTCGTGGTTTGCGGGTGCGTTTTCGTGACGAAAGCGTGGCTACGCCTGAGCAACAGGAATGGATCTACGACCGTGGGCTTGAGTCCTATCTTAGCGAAGAAATCGGCGACCAGGAAACGCTGCCAGATCCACCCTTTGTCGGTGATTTTCAGGGCAATGAACAGATGGCGGAGTGGGCTGTCGTCTGGCATCCTGAGGCGGGTGCCCTCACCCTCTCCGAGAGTTACGTCAATCTCATCCCTACGGCCCAAGGCGGGACGCACGTCAACGGTCTGCGCACCGGCCTACTAGAAGGCTTGCGGGAATTCTGTGATTTTCGCAACCTATTGCCGCGTGGTGTAAAGATCTCTCCCGAGGATGTCTGGGAGCGGGTGAGCTTTGTGCTATCGGTGAAGTTGCGTGAACCGCAATTTACTGGTCAGACGAAGGAGCGGCTTTCCTCACGAGAATGCGCTGCTTTTGTTGCTGGGGTCGCCAAGGACGCCTTTAGCCTGTGGCTGCATCAGCACACCGAGCAGGGCGAGCGCATTGCGGAACTCGCGATTACTGCTGCCCAGTCGCGGATCAAGGCGGGGCGTAAGGTGTTGCGGAAGAAGATTACTTCTGGGCCGGCCCTACCGGGTAAGCTCGCGGATTGCGTGCTACAGGACTTGGCGCGCACCGAGTTGTTTCTGGTCGAGGGTGACTCGGCGGGTGGGTCAGCCAAGCAAGCACGCGATCGCGAGATCCAGGCCATCTTGCCGCTGCGCGGTAAGATCCTAAATACCTGGGAAGTCGATCACGCCGAGGTCTTGGGGTCGCAAGAGGTTCACGATATTGCGGTCGCGGTTGGTGTCGATCCAGGTTCGGCGGATCTGGAGGGGTTGCGCTATGGCAAGATCTGCATCCTGGCTGATGCGGATTCGGATGGCGCACACATTGCGACCTTGTTGTGCGCCTTATTCCTGCGTCATTTCCGACCACTGGTGGTGGGTGGACATATCTACGTGGCGATGCCGCCACTCTATCGTATCGATATTGGGCGCGATGTCTATTACGCCCTAGATGAAGGCGAGAAGCAGGGTGTTTTGGCGCGTATTGCCGCCGAGAACAAGAGGGGCAAGGTGAACGTCCAGCGGTTTAAGGGGCTTGGCGAGATGAACCCCTTGCAACTGCGCGAGACGACCCTCGATCCCGATACGCGGCGCTTGGTGCAGCTCACGATCGCGGATGGGGAGTCAACCGTGACCCTTCTTGATATGCTGCTTTCTCGAGGTCGCGCAGCAGATCGACGGGCGTGGTTGGAAGCGAAGGGTAATTTAGCGACAATATAGGTTTCTGTTGGGCACAACCCGTTGGAGGGGCATTATGTCTTTGGGGCCAGTAATGATAGACATCGAAGGCACGATGCTAACTGCCGAGGATCGGGAGTTGTTGCGCCATCCGCGTGTTGGGGGGATCATTCTCTTCTCGCGGAATTTTCAGTCGGTGGAACAGCTAAAGGCTTTACTCGCCGAGGTGCATGCCCTGCGCACACCGCGTCTCTTGGTGGCGGTGGATCACGAAGGGGGGAGGGTACAGCGCTTCCGCGATGGTTTTACCCGTCTGCCAGCGGCTTTGCGTTTCGGTGAGGTGTACGATGTTGATCCGCGCCGCGCCCTCCGCCTGGCCGAGCTTGCCGGTTGGCTGATGGCTGCTGAATTGCTGTCGGTTGGGGTAGATTTTAGCTTTGCGCCGGTATTGGATCTCGGGAGAGGCATCAGCACGGTCATCGGCGATCGCGCCTTTCACGCAACCCCCCAGGGGGTCGCAAGGCTCGCGCAGGCCTATGTTACCGGGATGAAGCGGGCCGGTATGGCAGCGACGGGCAAGCACTTTCCTGGGCATGGAGCGGTAGCGGCGGATTCTCACCTAGCCCTGCCGATAGATGAGCGCTCGCTGGACGAGATCATGGCCGAGGATGTCTATCCGTTTCGGGTGCTCGTCACCCATGGCCTTGCTGGGATCATGCCCGCCCACGTCGTCTATCCACAGATTGACCCGGTTCCGGCTGGCGTCTCTCGCTTTTGGCTACATGAGATACTGCGCACTGAACTTGGCTTCCAGGGGGTTATCTTCAGCGATGATCTGTCTATGGAGGGCGCGGTTGGGATAGGCAGCTATGGAGAACGGGCCCACGCCTCGTTAGCCGCCGGATGCGATATGGTGCTGGTGTGTAACAATCGAGCGGGTGCGATCGAGGTATTGCACGCCCTAGAGTCCTACGATCAACCACTGACTCCGGTGCGTTTGGTGCGGATGCATGGCCGTGAGAGTGCCCATACAGCGAGCTTGCACCATGATGGTGCGTGGCGGGCCGCTGTGACGGAACTAACCCACGCTTTCGACGACCCGGGCCTCTCCCTCGATCTAGGATGATTTGCAAGCCCGCAGCGGAGATATGCCTACGGGGTGTTCGGGGGCCTGGTCAGTTTGGCACGGGGTTTGTACATCTCGTGGAACTCGGCTAAAATTACCCAAGCGAAGTCTTCTTCGATTGGGGTGGTCGCATGGTTCTGTCCGATGCCTCGCCCTCGGAGGGTCGTGGAGAATGGGGTGCCCTAACACAGGGATGCGTCGGTGCCCCGTCTGCGAGTTATCGGTCTATTTTCTGGAATCTATACCAAGCCCTATGAGCTGTCTTAAGGTCTCGTTTTTTTTTGCTTTGCTTGTGTCCGTCGTTGCGACGACTGCCAATGCAGCCGTAACGCCCCAGCAGTGGATCAAAGACCATGTTGCCGGATATGAGGAGCCGTTTACGCTGACCCTGGGTGGGGAACCTTTGCGCATCTGCCCGGCACTGACCGTCTTCTACCGAGGTCGAGAGTATCTGCCGGCGTGGACGGATGGGCGTACCGTGCTGCCTCGAGCTAATCAGTTGCTACATGCCCTGCAGGCAGCACCGCTGGAGGGGCTCAATCCTGCGGATTATCCGGTCGAGCGCATTCAGGCGACCCTGGAGAAGGTGCTCCACCCACCGACCTCAGGGGGCGCGGATCCAGAGGTGTTGGCGGAGTTGGATGTGTTGTTGAGTCAGACCTTCTTGCGCTATGCCTCTCACCTTGGGGGGTGGCGGGTGGATCGGTTGAGTAGTATCGATCCGGAGTGGCTTATCCAACGGCCCTTTATCGACCTTTCTGCCACGCTCTCGGGTGCTATTGCATCGGATCGCATCGAAGAGGCCTTGGTGGGGTTGTTACCGACCAACCCGCATTATGTGCAGTTGCGCGATGCGTTGGCCCGGTATCGTACGATTGCCGCGAATGGGGGTTGGCCACAGGTTGCAAAGTCAGGTGATGGCCATGCTTCGCACTCGTCAAGCCTACGGGCTCGTCTGAGAGTCGAGGGGTTCTTGCCCGCTGTTGAGAACAGAGGAGCCTCTGAGGAGGCGTTGCGCCAGGCGGTGCGCGCCTTTCAAAAGGCGCATGGTCAAAGACCTGACGGGGTGATTGGCGCGGATCTTTTGGTCGCTCTCAATGTGCCAGTCGAGGAGCGGATACGCCAGATCGAGACCAACCTAGAGCGCTGGCGTTGGTTGCCGCGCGATTTGGGGGTGCGTCATATCGTGGTCAATGTGGCGGGTTATGACCTGGAGGTTGTTGATGCTGGTCATGTCGTGATGAAGATGAAGGTGGTGGTTGGTAAGGCAAAGCCCTCACGGCGGACTCCGGAGTTGAGCACTGAACTCAGTCGACTTGTGCTGAATCCGTTTTGGTTTGTGCCACGGAAGATTGCCTCCAAAGAGCTTCTGCCTGAGTTGCGCAAGGATCCCGATTATCTGGCGCATCATGACATGGAGGTGAGGGACTCGGAAAAGAATACGGTGGATCCTGCTGGTATCGACTGGGCGCATGTGAGTGCGGGCAATTTTCCTTATACCCTGCGACAGCGCCCTGGCCAAAAGAATCCCCTCGGTATGGTGAAGTTTCCATTGCCGAATCCGCCGCCGTTTGATGATCTCTACCTGCATGGTACGTCGCAGCCGAGACTCTTTCAGCATACCGAGCGCGTGTTCAGTCATGGCTGCATCCGCATTGAGGAGCCAGTTGAGTTAATGAAATATGTTCTTGCGCCGGATCTCAGTTGGCAGCGTTTGATCAGCAAGCAGAATCAGACGATTCTGTTGCCGCATCCGATTCCTGTGCACATCCTCTATTGGACAGCCTGGGTAGACGATGACGGCGTGATGCAGTTTCGTAAGGATGTGTACGGTCGTGACAAGCTTTTGGAGGCAATCTGGGTGACGCCCGTGAAAGCGAGTGGAACGACTGAAAAATTGGCAGACCACCGCCCCCCTAATGTAACAACGAACGGGTACCAGTCTTACCCGGTAGTCAGCGCTCGTGGCGGTAGAGAGGAGGTCGTAGATGAGGTGGAGGAGACGGAACAGCAACGGGCGGAGGCAGCGGATGTCGTCAAACTCTTCAAGCAACATCCCGAGATTTGGATTCCGTATGAAGAGCAAGTTCAGGAGCGACTTGTCATCCGACCTCCTGGAGCACCCGGTGAGTCGGCGCCTATGAGTGCTGTGGATATGGTTACATCTCTTCGTGATATCTCGCTTCTTGATGCCAATCATACGACGTATCCATTTCTGACGAATTACGAGAAGACGAAGTGTATTAGCTTTCGCGCCAGTCAAATTAATAATGGAGCGAAACCTTATATTCTAGTACCTACGGGCGTTAACGATTCTTACCAAATTGCCAAGATGGAACTGGAGGAGCGCCGACTGCCGTTTATTGTCAAGCGCCCAATGCCTGACGGCACGTACGAAGTTTGGCGCCTCAATGATCTGCTTATCCTATAACATTACCATAGTTGGATACGGTCGCCGACGGGAATATAACCGGGGTCCGATTCGCTGATATTAAATGCGGCGTAGAATTCAGCAAATTGGCGTACAATGAGATTGACACGAAGAGGGGCCGGTGCGTGTTTGTCTAGTAGAAGCGATTGTTCCGCTTTTTTCGCACGGTCCTTATTGCGCCACGATACAGCGTAGCTTGTAAAGAACTCCTTATAGGCGGTCTTTTTAGCACTATCACTATAGTTACCTTTGGCGAATTCCATTTCAAGTGCTTCTAGAGCAATAGAGACACCGCCGAGATCGGCGATATTTTCGGACAACGTTAATTCACCATTGACCTTACCACCCATATAGGTCGCCTTGTTGAATAACTCAACAAGGGACTGGGACATCTCTTTATATTTATCGGCGTCCTCGGTGGACCACCAATCTTTCATGACACCGCTTTTATTGTATAAGCGACCGTCATCGTCAAATCCGTGAGTGATTTCGTGACCGATGGCTGCACCGATACCGCCGAAATTCCAGGCTTGGCTACGTTTCAGGTCAAAAAACGGCGTTTGTAAAATGCCGGCGGGAATCACCATCAAGTTCTTATCGCTATAGTAATACGCATTCACTTCAAAGACACCGTCTTCCCAGTTCTCCTTTTCGTTGATTTTTCCCCGTTTCAAGTGTTTTATCATAACATCTGTATCATATTTTGCTAGATTCCATATATTCATTAGCATACGAGCTGGGTCAATTTTAGTTTCGTCTAGTTCAAATTCCCATTTATCGGGATAGGCTACTTGGAAAAGCATTGCCTTACACTTTTCTATCGCCTTCACTTTCGTCTCTTTAGTCATCCACTTGAGGTCACGAATACGTTTGATAGTGGCGATACGTAGATTTTCTACCAGGGCAACGGCAGTGGTTTTGAGTTTGGGTAATACGCCGTGGTTGACATAGGCGTATCCGAGATTGTGAGGAATATTCTCTTTGAGGACGTTGAGCATTAGGAAACGTTGGGGTATTTTTTCGGTTGTTCCCTGGAACTGTTTTCCCCAAAGCTGGAAGTGAAGGTCGTCAAACGGCGGGGGTAAGTACTTCATAAAGTCTACAATCACCTGGGTGCGCAACCATATACGCCAGGTTGTCATAGAATAGTCGGCAAACATACGATTGAGGGCGGACATATATTGTTTGTTGGTGACAATATACGAGGCGCTACTTGCTACTGCGGGAGTCATACCCCAGGCAACCATCATAGTTTTCCAAGGAATATTTGTGTACATACGATTCAAATCACTCAAATTGTATGGATGATAGGAAAATGAAACATCCTCACGGTCGTTTTCTTCGGATAAATACGGTAAAAGACTCGCCTCAATCGCCACCGCCGATTCTAGACTTTCTACATGAAGTAGCTGTCCAATTATTTTGAGTACATTAGTATAACCATCAATAGCCTTTTTGTCTACACCTTTTTGGTATTGTTGCTTTTCGGGCAAACCGAGTTTGGGCTCGTAGAGATAGATACAGCGTTTGTCAGGAATGTAGCGGTCGTTGGCGACTACAAAACTAATTGGGGCGTTGGATTGTATACGGTTCAGTTTGCCAATAATACGGGCAACATCTTCACGATTATGTAGGCATTCAAACAGGGATGAAAGCCGTTGTATATCATAGATATTATTAATCTGATAGTTAGGGGTTATAATGCTTTTTACAAATTGACTTAAGGGGGAATTCGGCTTAGTTTTTTCCATCTTACGAATCATATCAAAAATAGCATTTTCTACACGAGTTTCAATCTCATCGCTGACGGAGACGCTGGAATCGTACGGCTTAATCTTCACCGTGTCCTGCCACTCGTGATTAATATACTTATAAAAATCTAGACCTCTTGATGCCGTAATTTCGGCATTGGGAGGGTTACCGCTCATTGTTTATGCCCTACTATAGGCTTAGATGTGTTTTCTGGCAGCATCAGAATGACAATTGATTTATTACCTTTCGGGTGCTTTTTTTCGTTTGTTGTATATTTTTGGTGGGATAGTCCGTTACTTTTACCGCGTCCGCGCATAGAATCCAAAGGACTAGATGCTACGGGCGGAACCACCTCGATACCTTCCATCCTACCCGTAGCAGCCATTTTTATGTCCCAAAACCCCCAATTCCCGCTTAAGGAGTTCGCGAGACATATTTATTTGCGTTCCACCAATTTTGTAGTCGGGCGGACGCCTGAGAATGGTTGTCGTGGGTCAAAAATTCGGCAGAAATTTCGTGCGGGTGCTCAAATTGATAGGGGCAGGAGTCTTCGTGGCAGAAAATCTGCTTCCATTCTTCGGGTACGTCAACAAGGCGTTTTTCGTGGGCATCCCAGACTTGAACGCGTATATTTTTGAGAGAAGGGGCGGAAGTATTGGCGTAGTTCGGGAAGAATAGATAGCGTCGTCGCCACATAGCCCAGGGTTCAGCACGTGTATCAGGATTGGGGCGAAGATTCCGAATAAATATATGCGGTAAGTCCGTGGGCGGTTTCGCTGAGATATCATATTCCCAATAACGACGATAGAATTCCGCCCAGTCTCGTGCAGCTCGTTTCTGTTCTAAATGGACGCGCTCGTGGAAGAGGACGTCGTTGCGTCGTGAGCCGGACCAAATGCTTTTTGTCATACGAATCGTATTCTTATCGGTTGTATGGGGGAGCGACTCCTTACATTCGTCGTTGACGATTTGTACTATACCGTTGGGTGTTTGAATTATTTCTAGAACTCTACAGTCGTCAGCAGTACCAGAAATATAGTAGAATAATACAATTATAAGAACACATAGCATAAAAGCGCCCACGTACCACGGCAACATAGACGATTTAGCCATGATTCCCTACAGATTCAAGATATATTTTCGTCCCCCGTTATAGAATGGTAAATCGTACCCGTAAACAGCGCCAAGCGAGGCGCAAAGCCCGTATCGCCTGGGTCACCCCTAATCTATCCTATTTAGCATCAGGGGCAGGAAGAGGGAGAAAAACACGGGGGCATGGTCGCTCCAAGGTTTCTGGTAGACCTGGCAATTGATGAGACGCGGTCCGTTTCGCACAAAGTCGCAGAACTGACACTTGGGTCGTGCCCATTGTAAGGGAAACCAGGCGATATGATCAAGGTCCTCGCCGGTGGAATAAAACGTGGATTTCTTTATACGACTGTCGTCTACGAGCGTCATATAACGGATGAGTGACTCAGGCGACCGTTCGCAGTTCATATCACCGACGATGAGAACCGGATTGCGGGTTGTTAGGGTGTCTAGCATCTGTTTATGTTGCGCCTTGCGTATAGCATGGGTGACCTTTGTTCCGAAAATCCATTTGAGCTCGGTATCGCTTTGCGTGTGCGTATTGGCAATAACAAGAACACGGCGACTTATACGTTCACGTATTACAATTGAAAAGAAACCCTTATTGGCTAAGATTTCCACATTATGGTAATCAAGGAATGGATAGAAACATTCGTTAATGTATTCAAAACTGGATGTTAAAAAAGCAGTGAGCAACCCACTTGTTACAAGGGTGACCCCGCCGTCGCGTGGTATACAAACCCGGTAGCCGTTGCGCTCCAGATGTTCCTTATAGTACTTGCGATTCGCCTCCACAAACACTTCTTGTAGGCAAATAATTTGTGGTCGGCGCGTTTTGAGCCATTCACAAATTTCTACAGAGGTGTCGCGCGACCAAGGAAGCCCGTGGGTGTTGTAGGTAAGAACAGTTAAAAACATACACTAATATTCTGCAGTTTATTGACGCCACTGCTTACCGCAGTTGAGGCATCGGATGAACTGGGTCATCGGCTCATCCGCTGAACGGGTCTGCATCTCGTAGTACGTACACTCCCGCTTACCACACTTGGAGCAACGGAACATATCGGTGGCTGCCGACTTGTCTACCTCTAACATCTTTGCCTCACGCTTAATGGACATTTCTACGTAGTTGCCCCACTTCTCGGGGTGGAGTTCGGTAAACGGCATCGCTGCGATATCGTGCGGCTTGAATTCACCCTCCTTCATTCGTCCGATAAGACGGGTATTGCCTACGTATGACGACGAGTCAATATTAGAGACCGTCCGCCGAGCACAAATCTCGTACAATGTTTGAAATTCAGGATTCTCCCACACACGGCGAATAGAGCGACGCTTGGCGTCCTCTAGAGTGAAGTTGAAGATGCCACGCTCCAGGTCAACCTGCTCGGCAGCGGATAGCGCTGAACAACGGTCACGAATAATAGCACGGACTTTCTCACGAGCAACGGACATTTGTCTCCTCAACGTGCCGAGCGTTTAAGCGTCATTTTTTGCTCCGACAAAAAATTGAATTTGCTACCCCTCGCAATGTCAATTCGCACAAATGGGGAATAAACGTATTATTGTAAAGCCGAATGGCACCCGCCGTAAGGTGTGCGAAAAGACGCAAAAGGTCATTCTGGAAACCAACTTCTGCTACTGTGGCAATAAGCACTGCTCTGAGGGATTCAGGATGAACTCTGAAAAGGCGCTCTGTAAAGTGCGCCGTTTCAGAGAAAAGTTTCGACCGATTCTTATTGATGACTATTATGATGAAAAAATTGAGTTCGCCGACGCCGAAACGACAGACGAGCCACCAGAATGTTCGACTCCCACGGTTTCTTCCTAGGCTTTTGGACAATGATTTCCCTTCTTACTGCTGCGCTTTACGTATATTTCTATTGTTCTGAGTCCGTTACACAGTGGTTGGATAATAAGTGCGATGAAATCAATCAA
>CAIRSR010000068.1 GCA_903881315.1 uncultured Thiotrichales bacterium
TGCAATTGGTGCAAGGGGTGGTCACGATGAGCGACCAATACAAACGCAAACGCTTGCAGTCGCTCACCAAAAAAACCCGGCGGCACCCGTGAGGTTAGCACCAGATCCGCCTCGCGGTGTAACAATGCCTCACTACCGCCCGAGAGAACCGTCTCGAGCAATTCAATGCGCGTGTCAGGGAACTCCTGAGAAAATAGCGCCAAAGCATTGAATAATCTATCTAAGGGAAAGATCATGTCTACGGCAAGCCGAATGAGTGGCGTGTGGGTTTGCTGTAGATTGTCGGCCAGGCGTTGCAGGGCCGCTGATTCGCTCAGTAGATGACGCGCCCGCCGCAACAAGATCTCGCCCGCATTGGTCAGCACTGCCTTCCGCCCACGCACCTCAAGGAGGGGCACACCAACCGCCTTTTGCAACTGCGCCACCGCATAGCTCACCGTCGCCTGTCCCTTGCCAAGCGACTCGGCTGCCGCCGCAAAACCACCCGCATCGACAACCGCCGCGAGCATCCGCCATTGATCGAGGGTGTGATGGTCATCCAGCGCCAGGCGCAGGGGCTGGCTGCGGTGGGTAGAGATAGATTTTGTCATGGGGGGCAATCAATCGAAATAATCGATTATAACAAGCAACAATACGGGGTTCATAATCCATTCTTTAGATTATACGATAGTCCTACGGTTTCACTTAGGAGTCTCCCATGTCCACCCCGCGACGCATCA
Organism: uncultured Thiotrichales bacterium; assembly: GCA_903881315.1. GTDB lineage: Bacteria > Pseudomonadota > Gammaproteobacteria > CAIRSR01 > CAIRSR01 > CAIRSR01. The sequence continues at coordinate 720 of CAIRSR010000068.1, forward strand.
TTCAGATCTTGTCGGCCCGCCCGAGTACCGATGGCGATGGTGTGCGCATCCAGCGCACCATTGGCCAGAATCGCCACGATATGGATCCCTTTTTGATGGTAGATGAGATCCGTTCCGAGAATCGTGCGGATTATGTGGGGGGCTTTCCTCCCCACCCCCATCGCGGCATTGAAACCCTTACCTATATGATTGCAGGCGGTTTTGTCCACGAAGACAGCATGGGCCACCGCGCAGAACTGCGCGATGGGGGTGCCCAGTGGATGTCTGCTGGGCGTGGCGTGATTCATTCGGAATTGCCGTTGATCCAGGATGGTCTACTGCATGGCTTCCAATTGTGGATCAATCTCGCCGCCAGCCAGAAAATGAAACCCGCTGCGTATAAACAAGCCGCACGCGAGGAATTGCCGACACTTTCCTTGTCGAATGGTGCGGTTGTGCGCTCTTTTGGCGGAAGCTGGCAGATAGAAGGTCATATGCTGACAAGCCCGCTCGCTGATTTTTCCGCCAATGCGCGGACACTAGATGTTATCTTACCCGCCAATGGTACGCTCGCGATGAGCCTACCCAGCGAAGATACGGTGCTCGCCTATGTCTTCGAGGGCTCATTGGCGTCTACGCCAATCGTTGGCTCCCAACAGTTGGCGCGATTTAGTCAAGGAGAGCAATTGGTATTGCAGGCAGGCGAGAAGGGCGCGCGTCTATTATTACTCGCGGGCACAGCACTGCAAGAGCCTATTGTACAATACGGCCCCTTTGTGATGAACACCGAGACTGAAATCCAACAAGCAATCGATGATTATCGAAATAATCGGCTGGTGTAACCGAGACTACCCACATCCCACTGAGAGGTTAATTATGAATCTAAGATCGCTGATGCGTACTGATAATTCGCTATCTACTATGGTGTTGCGTATCGGTACGGGTCTTACCCTCATGCCACATGGCGCACAGAAATTGTTTGGTCTGTTTGGCGGATATGGATTACAGCATACGGGTGCCTGGATGGATTCGATAGGTCTGCACCCGGGGGTAGTCATGGCGGCACTCGCGGGTTCGGCGGAGTTTTTCGGCGGTTTGGCGCTGGTATTGGGCCTGCTGACTCGACCGGCAGCGGCTGTGATTGGTTTCACGATGGTGGTGGCGATTCTGAGCGTACATTTCCAGAATGGGTTCTTCTTGGCGCATAACGGCTTTGAATACGCATCCACCCTATTGTTGATTACGATTACCTTAATGATCTCCGGCGGTGGCAGATATTCTATCGATCGCGCCTTGTAGAGTATGGCTGATACCAATGGCTTCGAGCGAGTGGCTATCATTGAATAGGAGCTTGTCATGAGGCTACCGACACTATTTGTTCCCCATGGCGCGCCGACCTTTGCCCTTCACCCGGGGGAGGTCGGTGCGGCGTTGGTCGCAGCAGTGCGTTGCTGGCCAATACCACGCGCCATCCTCGTGGTCTCTGCGCACTGGGAGACCTTGGAGCCAACCGTAGGCGGTGCTGCTTCTCCGCTAACGGTGCACGATTTTTACGGCTTCTCAGAAGAATTATACGCGCTCGATTATCCGGCGGTGGGTGATCGGGTTGTTGCTGAAAGGGTTGTCTCGTTATTACGGGGCCACGGGTTTGCAGCACAGATTTCGCTTGCACAAGGGCTTGATCATGCGGTATGGATTCCGTTACGGATGATGTACCCCACTGCCGAGATTCCAGTAATACCGATGTCGGTTCAGTCGCGACGTGATGCCGCATTTCATGCAGAACTCGGTCGAGCGCTTGCCCCGTTACTGTCTGAAGGCGTTCTGCTGGTCGCATCGGGTAATCTTACCCACAATCTGCGCCATTGGCGAGAGAGCCGATTAAACGGGGAGACGCAGCCCTATGTAGAGGCATTTAGTCAATGGATCTGGCAGCAATTACAAACCAACAACACAGACGTACTGCTGAATTATCGTGAGTATTGCCCCGATGCGGTGTCCGCGCATCCTACCGAAGAACACCTTTTACCATTCTTTGTTGCGTTGGGGGCTGCGGGTGCTGATTATCGGGCAGAGAGGTTGTATCACGGGATTGATGAACGGGTTTTCGCCATGGATAGCTTTGCCCTTTGGCCGGTGCGGTCTGCGTGAGTTGTACCCATGCCCCTTTTTAGAGCAGACCGAGCGGAGCCGAGACCTTCGCAGCAGCCGACAAGGGGAATAAACAGAGACCTTTCGCGCTGCTCAAATATCCACCCAAAGGCGGTTTTACTCCCTTGGCAGGGAGCCCATAGGGCTGATAGTCTCCGTCTTGCGGATTGGTGGGCACGGTGGCGACGCCATCCCCTGCCAGTCTGAACCCGATACTGGGTGGTATTTCTCACCTGCCTTGCAACGGTAGGATGCTCTCCTCCACAGTTTTGGCCTGTACCCGCTTTGCTCGCCTGAGATCCATCATGATACCCATAAAAAGAATAGCATCCCTCATCAAAACCTTGGAGAGGAGGGCGCGGGTTGCCTACCGAGACCTGGTCATGTCTCGCTCCTACCCAATTGTTACGGGGTATTTCATTCGGAAGATGAAGAGGATGTTTGCGGCCAACCAGTCGTTTACTATCTCTCCGCGTGCCATAGGTGGATTTAGCGCGAGTATCGATGGGGTGCGGTGCGTTATCAAAACACGCGAGGATCTGAATTGCCTGCGCGAGATATTCCTAGAGCGCGTTTACGATTTTTCTTATGCGGGTGATGTGGTGGTTGTTGATCTGGGGATGAATGTGGGGTTTGCCTCGCTATTCTTTGCGGCGCAACAAAATGTAAAAGCGGTCTATGCCTACGAACTCTTCCCCGAAACCTTTAAGGATGCCCTAGAAAATCTTTCATTAAACGATGCCCTCCAGAAAAAGATCAGTTCAAGAAATGTTGGGGTTGGTGCAAAAGACCAGGCAGAAATCTGCAACTTTAGCTACCTACATAAGGCTAGCTCGGGGAATAGGATCAATGTTGGTGGCAAATTTACTGAGTCGGATCTGTCTGACATAAAAAAGGTACAGGTCACAATCTGTGATATTGGCAGCCTCTTTACTGGGCTACTGGAGAAGCATAGAGGGACGAGATTTCTCCTGAAGTGTGACATCGAAGGTGCGGAATTCGAGGTGATCCAGCGCTTGATTGAGCTGGATCTATTGAGACATTTCAGCTTCATTCAGATGGAATGTCATGAGGGGCGTGGGGAAGAAATGGCCGGACTGCTCGCGACTGCCGGATATGTGGTGTACCCGAAAGATGAAAGAAAACAAATCATCTATGCGGCTTTTGTGTCGGGTTCCGGATGATTGTGTCGACGCTAGACGTCGTGCATTATTCACCAGTCGTGCGGCAATGCGCGAACTGATAGAGCAACTCCGGAGTGAAGCAACATGAATATCCGCCTACA
>CAIRSR010000069.1 GCA_903881315.1 uncultured Thiotrichales bacterium
AGGGGTTTTTACTTTTTACCTGCCATCGTTTTATGTGACTCCCGCTATAAAGTTCGGTTCGGTGCCCACAACGAATACCGTAATCATCCCATAAGCACTACGCCACACAAAAGCCGCCCCCTTAGCAGATGCGCGGTAGTGGATCGTCCTCCAATTCCTCTAACAAGCGCTCACCGCCCAGCCGGGTTTCTATGATGCAGCGTGCCCGTCCGCTTGTGAGTGTGCCGATAATGGCCGCATCAACCGCCCCTGCCGCCACCCAACGTCTTCGCGCCTCGTCTGCTTGATCGGGTGCCACCACCGCGACCACCCTTCCCTCACAAGCCAGGTAGAGCGGGTCGTAGCCCAGCATCTCGCACAGGGAGCGCACCGAACCCCTAACCGGCACGTCGCGCTCTTGCAACCGCACGGTGAGGCGAGACGCTTCGGCCAATTCGTGGGCAACCGTTGCGAGCCCGCCACGGGTGGGGTCGCGCATCCAACGCAACCCGGATAATTCCCGCACCGCACGGGTCAGGGGCAAGACCGAGGCCGCATCGGATTGTAGCGAGCCACGCAGACCAAAGGACTCACGGGCAAGCAAGACCGCCGCCCCATGATCCCCAATCGGCCCGGAGACGAGCAATACATCCCCCGCAGAAACGCGCTCGAGCCCCAAGGTAACGCAAGCAGGGCGTAGCCCTATCCCCGTCGTGGTGAAATAGACGCCGCCACCATTGCCCCTCGGGACAACCTTGGTATCTCCCGCGACCACGACCACGCCCGCCGCCTGACTTGCCTCCGCCATTGCGGCAACCAGGCGCTCTAGGGTGGCCCATGCCAGGCCCTCTTCGATAATAGCCGAAACCGTGATGTACCAAGGATCCGCGCCTGATACCGCCAAATCATTTACCGTTCCATGGATTGCGAGTGAACCGATATTCCCCCCAGGGAATTCTAGGGGTTGCACGGTAAAACCATCGGTGGTCATCAGCACAATCGCATCGCTTGGGATGGGAATGTGGGCTGCGTCCGCCTGCGTATCGAGTAAAGGATTGCCGAGCGCACGAGAAAAGAGGTCTCTGATGAGTTCTCGCATAAACCGCCCACCATTACCGTGTGCCAGGGATATATGGGTTTCAGGCATTCGCTAGCCCCTCGCGTGGGGTATAGAGGAATTCGACTACTTGGCCAAAGGACAGGCCGCCATCGTTGCACGGCACCTGTCTGGATAATAGGACGGTAAAGCCCGCCTCTTCTAAGAGAAAGTGCGCCTCCTCAGTCAAACGTCGATTCTGGAATACGCCACCAGAAAGACCCACCCGACAAACTCCGCTCTCCTCGCGTAATGCTTGCGCCTGCGCCAATAAAGCATGGGCTAGGGTGGTATGAAAATCAGCCGCTGCAATGCTGAGGTCAACGCAAGGCTTGATGACACTCTCTAGCCAGGGTCGCCAATCGGTTGTCCACAGGCCGTTCTGGTCGCAGGTGAGCGGGAGCGCAACCGCTTGTCCTCTGCCACGCGCTGCCGCTTCTAATCGCATCGGTGCTTGTCCCTCAAAACTGGTTTGCGGGAGACCTAAGATTCGCGCCGCCGCCGCGTCGAAGAGTCGTCCCACCGCGCTTGTTGCTGGGGAGTTTAGCCCCTTTTCCCAGGCCAGGCGCACCAGCGCCGGATTGTCTATGGGTAACGGGGTATCTTGGCCTATCTCCCAGCAGAGCGCGAGCAGACTGCGCCAGGGTTCAAGCGCCGCCCGATCACCGCCTGGGGGGCGGAAGGGGCGAAAGGTGGCGCGCCGCCGCCAAGCACCCGCACACCCTACCAGCGCCTCACCACCCCAGAGGGTGCCGTCTTCCCCGAGGCCCACCCCATCCCAGGTAAAGACAATGGCCGCCTTTTCGGGGTCATGTTCGCCGAGGAGAGCAGAAGCGTGGGCCATGTGGTGCGCTACGGTAAATACCGGCAAACCCGATTGGCGGGCAAAACGGGTGGCGCTGTAACCCGGGTGAGCATCGCACACCATCCCCGTTGCGGTTACGCCATACAAAGCCTGTAGTTTATCCGCCACCTCGGTAAACACATCCATCCCACGCGGTGTGTCCAGATTACCGATGTGCGGAGAAATTACCACCCGTTGCCGCCAAGCGAGTGCTAGCGTGTTCTTTCCTTGTCCGCCAAGGGCCAAGACTGGGTGGGTGAGTGGATGCGGCAGATAGAGTTCGAGCGGCGCATTACCACGACCGAGCCGCAAGGGACGGGGGGTCTCGTGGAGGGTGCGATAGACCGCATCATCCGCCGGTCTGAGGATGGGGCGATTGTGATGCAACCACGCCTCCGCCACATGACCAAGGCGCACCTCTGCCTCGTCTGGGTCGGTCAGCACTGGCTCACCGGACACGTTGCCCGAAGTAGCTACAATGGGCACACCGAGGGCGTCAAGCAGCAAGTAGTGCAACGGACTATAGGGGAGCATCACGCCAACCTCTTGCAACCGAGGGGCGATACCTAGCGCGAGTGGTGCCTCCGTGCGTTGTTTCAGCAGCACGATGGGGCGCAGGGCGGAGACCAGCAACGCCTCTTCTTGGGGAGAAGGACTGGCGAAGCGGCGGACGCTATCTAGCCCATCACGCCCTTGCCAGGGGGCCATCACCGCAAACGGCTTGTCGGGACGGACTTTTCGTTTGCGTAGGCGAAGGATGGCCGCATCATCCGTGGCGAGACACAGCAGGTGATAACCGCCAATGCCTTTGACGCCCACGATCTGTCCTTCTCTCAGGGCGGTGATGGTGAGGTGTAGGGCGTCCACATGATGACGGGATTTACCTGCGTCCACAAAGCACAGTTCTGGGCCGCAGAGCGGACAGGCGAGGGGTTCGGCATGAAAGCGTCTCTCGTGTAGATCGCGGTATTCTTGTAGGCAATCAGGACAGAGCGCGAAACCCGCCATGGCAGTGTGCGCTCGGTCATAGGGAAGCGCAGCAATTAGGGTATAGCGCGGCCCGCACTGGGTACAGTTGATAAAGGGATAGCGGTAGCGCCTGGCCTTGGTATCCTGCATTTCGGCAAGACAATCGGCACAGGTAAAGAGATCCAGCGGGACACTGGCCTGATGGGGCGAGCCCGCCGTGCTCGCAACGATGACAAAGCGTTCCATCACCGAGAGCGGGATGGGGGTTACTTGCTGTAGGTTCGGTCGTGCCTGTGGTGGCGCACTTGCGAGTACTTCCCGTTGGAACTGTTGCAAAGAGGCCGGTGCCCCTTGGATGACGATCGCCACTTCTCCGGCGTGATTGCGCACCCAGCCGGTGAGGCCGAGGCGCAGCGCTAGCTTGTAGACAAAGGGACGAAACCCCACCCCCTGCACCCGTCCGTTTAGGGTTAGTTGTAACGCTACCTCGTCAGCGTTGGCCAATCGACCACCAGATGCGGCACGCCCCCTCGTCGGAAACCATGCAGGGGCCGACCGGATGACGCGGCGTACAAGGCTGGCCGTACAAACGGCAGGCGGTTGGGGGAATCTTGCCGAGGACTACCTGGGCGCAGTCACAACCGGCTGGCATAGCGCCACGTCGGTGCCGCTCGTCCTGAAAGACCATGGGGAAACGGTGACGGGCATCGTGCCTGCGTAGATGTTCGACGAGGGCGTAGCCTGACCTCGGGATCACGCCCAAGCCGCGCCAGGGGGCATCAATGACGCTGTACTGGGTCGCAAGCAGGCGTTGCGCCGCTTGATTGCCCTGGGGGCGCACTACTTCGGGGTAACAGTTCTCTAAAAAGGCTTGCCGTTCTGTCACCTGGCGGAGCACAGCGGAGATGGCGCGTAGCACTTGCGGTGGGGTAAACCCAGCGACGGCTACGGGTAGACCATGTTTTGTCGCGACGAAAGACCACTCCTCGGGGCCGGTGATGGTTGCCACATGACCAGGTGCTACCAGTGCGTCAAAGGTTGGCACGTCACTGTCCAGCAAGAGGGCGACGGCAGGCCAGGTCAGCCGTCCAGACAGCAATAGGCTTTGGTTATCCGGTATGCCCTGCGCCAACATGGCGGCGATTGGGGCCATGGTGGTCTCAAACCCGACAGCGAAAAATACAACCTGCCGCATTGGTTCTGCCTTGGCGATGGCAACCGCCTCTTGCGGGGAAGCGATTGGGCGCACATCACCGCCAGCGGCCCGTGCCTGCTCTAGGGAGCGAGGCTCTCCGGGGCCGACGTTGACGGGCACACGCAGCATGTCACCGAAGGCGGCGAGTGTTACGCCATGGTCAAGGGCGAGGCGTATCGCAGCATAGATGTCCTCTTCCGGACAGACGCAGACCGGACAACCTGGGCCTGGGATAAGTTCGACCTGCTCGGGCAGCAAACCGCGCAGACCCGCCATCGCAATGGTGCGCTCGTGCCCACCGCAGACGTTCATAATCCGTACGCGCCCGGTCAAGGGCAGGCTGTGAATGTGCGCGAGCCAATCCCGCCCGTCTCTTTCCATTTAGGGGGTGCCCTTTTTGCCTCGCGCCGCAAGCCAGGTGGTGAGTTGGGCGCACCAATGCGTCATGCCTTCTCCCGTTACCACAGACAACAGCACGGTCGGCGCTGCATTGGCAAGCCTGCGTACGTTCTCCTCGGCTGCGCTGGGATCAAAGCCCGGCAGGTGTGGCAGAAGATCCGACTTGGTCAGCAGCACCAGATCAGCGCTACGGAACATGACCGGATACTTCGCGGGCTTGTCATCGCCCTCTACCACCGATAACAACACCACATTGAAGTGTTGTCCAAGGTCATAGGCCGCCGGACAGACCAGGTTGCCGACATTTTCGATAAACAAAATATCGATGGGCTCTAGCGCGATGTCATGTAAGGCGTGATGAACCACGGCGGCATCAAGATGACAGGTATTGCCGGTATTGATCTGGACGGCTTGCACCCCATGACGGCGCAATCGGTTGGCGTCGTTTTCGGTTGCCAGGTCGCCGACCACAACCGTTATGTTGTATTGCCCGGCGAAGGCGTCGATGGTGGCTTCGAGTAGGGCCGTCTTTCCCGATCCAGGTGCCGACATCAGGTTAATCGCGAGCACGTTGTGAAGATTGAAATGCTCTCGATTGTGCTGCGCCGCGTGATTATTGTCCGCCAAAATACCATGCAGAATAGAGAGTTCGCGCTGTCCTGGTGCCGCCCCGTGATGGCCATCGATACTTACGGGTTCGGAGGTTAGTACACAACCACAGCTATCACACATCTTCGTTCTCCTGACTCAAGGACGGGTTTTACGATAATTCAACGGAGACCAACAGCAACGCATCCCCGGACAATACCTCGGTGCGCCAATCGCCACAATGCGGACAGACCAGGGAATTCGCGGTTGCGCCCCCCTCTTGTCCGCAGACACTACAACGTACCTGTATTGGTTCTCGGTCTATGGATAATTCAGCATGTTCCGCGACGGTGCCAAGGCGCGCCACGGTAAATGCCTGCTTCAGAAAATGGCTATCCACTCCAGAAAGGGGCCCATTGCAGACCTTAATATGATGCACCGATCGTGCCTGATTTTCGGCTACGATAGTGATGAGCTGTTCTATTAGCGCCTGACAGACAGAAAGTTCATGCATTGTGTTTCTTCAAGGATCTCTGCTGTCCAACTCATTGAGGATAGTATCAAACAATTCCCACGATGAGCGGGCTTCTTCTTTGCTCATCCGCTGGATAGCATACCCTATATGCACCATTACAAAATCTCCTATCGCCACCGCTTCCTCTTGCAGCATAAAAAGACTAACACGACGCTCCACACCGCGTGCCTCACAGACAGCATCCAACCCATCAATATGGGTCACACACATAGGAATACCAAGACACATATTTTTCCTCTGCCAATCGGTTAGTAAAGAGTATCCGTTGTAATAACGTGACGTTCTAATTTCTAATGCCAGCCCCAGACCAACGAACCCGTTGAGAAACGGTGACCACCTGTAACCAACATGATGTATCAAGTTTCTACCAAAGTGGACGAACTGGCTTGGTGTCTCGAAGATAATCATCTATACGACAATGACTCAAGATAAACTTAAGCATCCGGCAACGAGAGCATGTCCTAAAGGCGCGAATCGGAGATCGCTATAGCAAGAGCAGCATAAAATGATTGACTAACCACCC
>CAIRSR010000070.1 GCA_903881315.1 uncultured Thiotrichales bacterium
ACAAGGCGGGCCCGACCAACGTGCTATCCTTTGGCTATGATGCGCACCCGGGGTTTGCGGTTCCGTTCCTCGGTGACATTGTGCTGTGTGCGCCGGTTGCCCTACAAGAGGCCGCCAGCGAGGGCAAGGCCCGCGAGGCGCACTTCGCCCACCTGGTTGTCCACGGCAGTTTGCACCTGCTAGGCTTCGACCACGAGGAGGCAGCCGCCGCGCACACCATGGAATCCCTCGAAACCAAGATCCTAGCGCAACTCGGCTACCCCGACCCCTATCTAACCCAACCAGTCTAATCCAACCTCATCTACTACAGGAATAGCCCAAAAACGCCATGAAGGATGACCGATCGCCTAACGGTTCCCCACCCCGATCGTGGTTCGATCGGATAGGCCAACTGCTAACGGGTGAACCCCAAGACCGTGATGGGCTCCGTGAGTGGTTGCGCGACGCCTGCGAGCGTGGCGTATTGGATGCAGATTCTCTACAGATGTTCGAGGGCGTCCTTCGGGTCTCGGAGGCGCGGGTGCGCGACATCATGGTGCCCCGCGCCCACATGGTTGTCGTCGAGGGCGATGTTTCTCTGCACGATGTCTTGGCCTTGGTGGTCGAATCTGCCCATTCGCGTTTTCCGGTCATCGGCGATAGTCGTGACGAGATCCTCGGCGTAATGTTGGCGAAAGACTTACTGAAGCATCTCACCGCCGATCGTGACAGCCCGATTGGGGTGCGGAACATCTTGCGTCCGGTTGCCTTCATCCCAGAGAGCAAACGCCTGAGTGTGCTCCTGAAAGAATTTCGGGCGAGCCGCAACCACATGGCCATCGTAGTAGACGAATATGGCGGCGTGGCGGGACTCGTCACGATCGAGGACGTCCTAGAACAGATCGTCGGCGAGATTGGCGACGAGCATGACAGCGAAGGGGCCGCCGATATCATCCCCCAGGGCGAGAACGAGTATATCGTCAATGCGCTAACCCGTATTATGGATTTTGATGATCACTTCGGGACGGATTTCAAGAACGAGACCTTCGATACCGTGGGCGGATTGGTGCTCCATGCCTTTGGGCGTATGCCTCGGCGCGGCGAGAGCATCCTAAGAGAGGGTTTCAACTTCACTGTCCTCGGTGCCGATATGCGCCGCCTGCATTTGTTGCAAGTGCGCCGCGAGCCGGAGCATAATCCAGAAGAGGGGGGTATACTCTGGGGGATGACAGACTAATGGACGGGGTAGGGGCGGGTCGTTTTTCTTACTTTGTTGATCACAAATAGCAATCATTTGACTTGCTGGTGATGGGTTGTTTTACGAAACAGATTACAGTCACTATCCAAGGTGACTCTAACCAATCATCCATCACCCGCTTTCCCCCTCTCTGCTCATGGGGGGTGGGTTTAATCCATCGGCAAGAATGGTTTTTCCTTTCTGGTATCCAGCCCATGCTAAAGATAAAAACCAACCCAGGATTCTACGCCATTCTTGCCGGTGCGCACCTGCCGCTTGCCTTTGCACCGGTTGGCCTGTTCCCGTTCGGATTCCTCGTCCCACTCGTGTTGCTGGTTTTGTGGGAGGGCGTCACACCACGCCGCGCCGCGCAGATTGGTTTTTTGTTTGGTTGTGGCTTTTTTGGCATAGGGGTCAGTTGGGTATTCATTAGCATCCACGACATGGGGCATCTCAGTCTGTGGTTGGCGGGATTGATCACCATCCTCTTGATTGCCTTCCTGGCCCTTTTCCCGGCACTCCAAGGATACCTAACCGCACGTTTCTTTCCCGGCAAGCGAGTGGCTCACGCCATCCTCATCTTTCCGTGCCTCTGGCTTGTCGCTGAGGCGCTCCGTGGCTGGGTGCTCACCGGCTGTCCCTGGCTCTACCTTGGCTATAGCCAGATGGAGTCGCCACTAAGCGGCCTGGCTCCTGTCGTTGGCGTACTCGGTGTTTCATTGGCAACAACGCTCACCAGCGGGTTGTTATGGGTGCTGTGGCGTGGCCAGGTTTGGTCGGTGCGCATCGGTGCGGGGCTTGCACTCGTGGTGTTATGGGGTACGGCGGCGCTGCTACAAGGTGTCGAGTGGACTGCGCAGAGTGGCGAACCGTTTCGGGTGAGCCTGGTGCAGGTAGCGACGCCACAACAGGTGCGTTGGCGGATAGAAGAGCGACAGGCCAATATCCGCCGCTATGTCGAACTGACCAAACAGCATTGGGACGCGCAATTGATCGTCTGGCCCGAAAACGCGCTAACGGTTTTTTATCACGAGGCGACTGATTTTCTGGAGGCGCTGACCACAGAGGCGCAAAAACATAACGCGGATTTGTTGATCGGCCTTCCCTTTCTGGATCCGGCGACGCTCCAATACTATAACGCCCTGGTGGCTTTACCATCCAAGAAATTCTATTTTAAACACCATCTGGTGCCTTTTACCGAATTCCTGCCGTTCAAAGAACAGATCCATCCGCTCATCAATTTCTTTCAGATCCCCATGTCGGATTTTAGCCCAGGCGCGGCCAATCAAGAGCCCTTGTTGATGGCGGGTCATCGCATTGGTCTTTCGATCTGTTACGACGCAGCCTTCCCCGAAGAGATAGCCGCCGCACTGCCCGCCGCCGAACTGCTGATCAATGTCAGTAACGATGGTTGGTTTGGTAATTCACTGGCCCCCCATCAAAATCTCCAGATGGCGCAGATGCGCGCCCTAGAAACCGGACGCTGGTTATTGCGCAGCACCAATACCGGTATTTCCGCCTTTATTGGGCCCAATGGCCAGGTGCTGGCCGAAACCCCACTCTTCCAAGACGCCGTGCTCACCCACGATGTCCAGCCCATGACCGGAACGACCCCCTACGCACGCAGGGGTAACACGCCCGTGTGGGTGCTGGTTGTACTCTGCTTAGTGGTGGGCGGATGGCTAACGCGCCGGAGAGAGGATAGATGGCACCCGAACGAGGGGTGAAGGATTTTAGCAGCGAACCACACCGCCACAGGGATGCCACTGGCAGTCAGGCCCCTCTAAACAGGCTGATTCTCAAAAGCCTCGTGCCGCCCTTTTCCCGAAAGCGTGAACACATACCCCAAAATATTTATTTTCGTGCGCCCCCCTTTCTCCTCCTATCCGTCACCAAAGGCGTAAACTGATCGATGGTTAGTTGGCCCTCGCGCAGATACGCCGAAGGTTTCTTATTCTCAGACCCTACCCAAATGGGCATAGCCGAAATTCGATAGCGCCGTTCGATAATCCCATTCATCGCGCATCGAATTGTAACAATTGGCTTTTTTCCACACCCTACCCAATCGGGCATAGCCGAAATTCGATAGCGCATCGAATTGTAACGATTGACTTTTTTCACAGACCGTCGTAATCTCAGTGCGGTATGATGGTAATTGTTGCCGAGTACCGCAGGGGAGTGCCCGCCATGAAAAGACTATCCGCCACCTATCTCTTGTCATTAGCCGCCGCGGCACTGGTCTAGTTTGATTCGGTTTGTAACTTGTTGATTCTTCCTGGTGCATTAGATGTTTTTC
>CAIRSR010000071.1 GCA_903881315.1 uncultured Thiotrichales bacterium
CGATTTTTTTGTTTTGTTTTTTGGCTTTGCCTTGCTAAATGCAATGACGTGTGCCAATTATTTTTGTATTTTGCTATGATTGGGCAGGATGTGCGAGAGGCGCCGAAACCAAAAATTGGAGAGGGCCACCAGCACCCTCCCCTTGTCTGGGATTGGGGTGGGCAGGATCACATCGAATGCCGACAAGCGATCGGTTGTCACAATCAACAGATGCTTGTCATCAACCGTATAGATGTCGCGCACCTTGCCGCGATGGGCCAAGGGGAGGCTCTTGAGCGTGCTTTGAAATAGAGGGGCAGAGGTCACGGGTAATCCTATCAGTCTTGGCGACGGCGTGCGGCAATACGCATCCGCAAGGCGTTGAGGAGGATAAAACCAGAGGCGTCTTTCTGGTTATAGGTTCCGCCATCCTCCTCAAAGGTGGCAATCCGCGAATCAAACAGGCTATCCGTCGTCGAGGCACGCCCAACCGCAGTCACGCTCCCCTTGTACAGTTTCAGCCGCACCCGCCCATTGACCCGCTCTTGCGAGGCGTCAATCATGGTCTGCAACATGCGCCGCTCCGGCGACCACCAATAGCCGTTATAGATGAGGCTTGCATAACGCGGCATCAGTTCGTCCTTGAGATGGGCCACCTCGCGATCCAGGGTGAGCGACTCAATGGCGCGGTGGGCCTTGAGCAATAGGGTACCGCCCGGGGTTTCGTAACAGCCACGAGACTTCATGCCAACGTAGCGGTTCTCAACGAGATCAAGCCGCCCCACGCCGTGAGCCGCGCCGAGCGCATTGAGGCTCGTTAATACGCTTGCCGGGCTCATTGCCTCGCCATCCACAGCAACAGCATCCCCCTGATGGAAATCGATCTCGACGTAGCGGGGCGTATCGGGTGCCTGCTCGGGCGAGGTCGTCCAGCGCCACAAGTCCTCTTCTGCCTCGATCCACGGGTCTTCGAGCGGGCCACCCTCATAGGAGATGTGGAGGAGATTGGCGTCCATCGAGTACGGGGATTGCTTGCCGCGCTTGCGTTCCACCGGGATGTTGTGGCGTTCTGCGTAGGCGAGCATGTCCTCGCGTGAGGTCAGCGTCCACTCACGCCAGGGTGCGATGATGCGGATATCTGGCCGTAGCGCGTAGGCACCTAGCTCAAAACGTACCTGATCGTTCCCTTTGCCGGTAGCACCATGAGAGACCGCATCCGCACCGGTTGCGAGAGCAATCTCGACCATGCGCTTGGCGATGAGCGGCCTCGCAATCGAGGTGCCGAGCAGATACTCCCCCTCGTAGATGGTGTTGGCGCGAAACATGGGGAATACATAGTCACGCACGAACTCCTCGCGCAGGTCTTCGATGTAGATTTCTTTCACGCCCAAGGCTGCCGCCTTTTCGCGGGCGGGCTCCAGCTCCTCGCCTTGCCCAATATCGGCGGTGAAGGTAACTACCTCGCAACCGTACTCTTCTTGCAGCCACTTTAGGATGATAGACGTATCCAATCCCCCCGAGTAGGCAAGGACAACCTTTTTCACTGCTGACATAAGAGACTCCCTCAATAGTGATATTCGTCACGCAAAAAAACACCCGCAAATACTATGACCTACTCTAATAGCACATCCGACGCGCCATACGCAGCAGAGTCAGGGCCGACTCGAAATCGAAGCGTTCGATCAGGCGTTCAATCTCCATGATCTGCTCACCCAACACGGCACGCAAACGAGCGCCATTCTCGCGCAAAAAGGCGTAGCCTGCATAATCACTGGTTGCGAGAAGGCCTTCTAGCTGATCGAGCAGTTCTCGCGCCTGCTCGGCGCTAACCCGCACCGCCAGTTGCACCTCCTCCGGTACGGCCAGGATATCGACAACGAGTGTCGTTAATTCTCGCTCCACTGCGACCGACAGGTGATCGAGCGTGCCTCGTGTGCTGTGATTGCGTACGGCTTCCTCTAATTGCTGGGCCCTGAGACCAAGCTCCGTAGCCCCGAGGTTGCCTGCTACCCCTTTCAAAGTATGAACCAAGCGCTGTGCATCTTGCCTGTCCTCTTTGTCGAGCAGTTTTGCAAACTCGGCCATATCATCACAGTGGTTGTGCGCGAACGTGTGCAACAAACGAAGATAGCTATTCACGCGACCATTCTGGATCCGCACACCAAGATTGCTATCCAGGCCGGTGATGGCGCGAAGAGCCACCGGGATATCTGGCGACTCGGCATCGTCCCTCGCAGAACCCAGAAGGTGTTCTTGATTAGACAGTGAACCAAAACGACCTTGCGACTCCAAACCCTGCCGAAAGGCCTCGGCCTCTGTCTGGTGTAGGCCCACCTCGTCCATGGCAGGGGAAGAGGAAGGCGTACCTTCGCCATTCTGTAACCAGCGAACCAGGCTCGCGAACAGTGCCTCGGGAAATACCGGTTTCGCCACAAAGTCATCCATCCCCGCCAACAAACACTGCTGCCTATCCTCGGCAAATACGTTGGCGCTCATGGCGAGTATCGGGACACGCTGCCTATCGGGTAGTGCGCGAATAGCCCGCGTGGCCATCAGACCATCCATGCCCGGCATGTGCATATCCATCAGGATCAGACCGTATTCATGCTCGCGCACCTTTGCCAGTGCTTCCGCGCCCTCTAGCGCCAAATCAACCTTCAGGCCAACGCCCGCGAGTAATTCATGCACTACCTCGCGATTGATCTCATTGTCTTCTACCACTAAGATGCGCACCCCTCGGTAATCCCGTGCCAACAAGTGTTCTGGATTAGAGACCTCATTACGCGCCACCTGCGCGGTACCGGGACGCAACCGGGCGGTCAGCCAAAAGATGCTCCCGACCCCAGGCGTACTTTCTACGCCAGTCTTCCCGCCCATCAAGGTAATCAAACGCTGATTGATAGCAAGACCAAGCCCAGTACCACCATAGCGTTTGGCAATCGAACTGTCCGCCTGTTCAAACGCAGAAAATATCAGCGCACACTTCTCTGGCTCAATGCCAATGCCGGTATCCTGCACCTCAAAACGCACCAAGAGATCCGTTTCCGCATGAACCAGCACCCGCGCTCGTAGCGTAATCCCGCCCTTCTCGGTGAATTTCACCGCATTGTCTAGGTAATTCAGCAACACCTGCGAGAGGCGGGTAAAGTCGCCATACAGCCAATTTGGCAGACCATCTCGGTCAACGGTAAAGGTGAGCCCCTTGTCACGCAACCTCGCCCCCAGCATTGAGACGATCTTGCTGATCATCAGATCCACCGAAAAATTACTATCCTCTAGCTGGAATCGACCAGACTCGATCTTGGAGAGATCTAAAATACCATTGATGACCGACAAGAGATGATTGGCAGCGGTAGAGATCTTATTCAGTTTATCCAGATGATCCGGATTGCTGGTGCCGCGCTGGATGAGATGGGTAAAGCCTAGAATCGCATTCATTGGTGTACGAATCTCATGGCTCATGTTGGCAAGAAAGGCACTCTTGGCGCGGGTCGCTGCCTCGGCCTCATCGGCGCGGTGTGCAAGTTCTGCCCAATAATGGCGATTCAATAAAACGATCTGCTGTTCGCGGCGCTTGCGTTCGGTGTCATCGAATAGCGTAGAGCGGCTATACAAAAACCTACCATCAGCGCTGTAGGTAATGTCGGTGTTGATGGTGACCGGCAGACGGGTTCCGTCTTTACACACCACAACGTATTCCAGATCGCGCATTCTCCCAGTTTTCGAGAATTGTTGATAACTAGAAAAAAATCTTTCGGCTGATTCCTTAGTCAGTAGGTCGCGGATATTCTTCCCGATGAATTCCTCGCGGCTGTAGCCGAGCATGGCGAGTTCTGTGTCATTGACCGAGAGATAAAACCCCTCCGCATCAAGAGAATGATAACCGCATGGCGCGTTGTTATAGAGATCAATAAGCTCCGCAGAGGTATTCTGCAAGACCTTATTTGCCTCAAGGAGTTGTTGGGTGCGCTCTTCCACCAGTTTTTCAAGCTGGAACCGATAACGGTCGAGTTCTTGGCTGATGCGTTTCTTCTCGGTAATATCCTCTTTGATGGCGAGAAAATGGGTGATTGTGCCATCGTGTTGGCGAATGGGACTAAAATTTTCATATTCTATAAAAATCTCCCCATTCTTGCGCTGGTTGATAAACTCGCCCTGCCAAGACTGTCCCTGGCGCAATGCCTCCCACAGGGAGATGTAGTTCTCGAGTGGCGTCATCCCCGACTGAAGGATGCGGGGATTTTGTCCCTTTACTTCCTCTAGGGTATATCCGGTAATACGGGTAAAGGTTTCGTTGGTATACTCAATCTCCGCATCCGTATTGGTAATGACAATACTGTGCGGACTTTGCTCAACCGCCAGAGAGAGTTTCTGGAGCCGCGCCTCGTTTTGTTTCTGCACCGTGATGACATCAAAGACCAGCACAAAATGTTCTGGTGCTGGGCTATAGGCAGTCGCCGAGATCCACTGCTGTATCACCTGCAATGGGATCTCGAAGCGCTCGGGTTGCCCGCTGCGGATCACCCTCTCAAGGATCTCAAAAAAGATGGGATCCTGCGCGTGGATGCCAGGAATGACTTCAGAAACCAAGCGACCGCTTACCTCTGGCAGGTCGGTTTGCGCAACAAAGGCCTTATTGACCGCTAGGAACAAAAAATCTTCCGGCACACCATCGCGATAGATCATGCGACAATAGGCAACGGCATTGAGCAGATTCCTAAACAACGAGCGACAGGTCTGCTCGCTCTCGCGTACCCCAAGCTCGGCTTCCTTGCGGGTCGTAACGTCGAGGATGATGCCGCTCCAATGTCCGTCCTTGCCAAAACCCTGACACGATTTGGCGGTAAAACGAAGCCATTTGGTACGGCGCGAAGCAGTAATGATGCGACATTCCACACACAAGGCCCGCTTGTCGCGGAGTGCATCCAGCACCTCGGTGCGCAATGCGTCAGCGTCATCCGGGCACACCATATTCCAGAACAGGCGACTCTCGGCCAACAACGCTGCCTCATCCAATTCAAAGATATCGCGCACATGATGACTCACGTACAAGAATTGGATACTTCCATCAGAACCGGGCAGATAATCGTACAGTATCCCCGGGGCTTGCGTCACAAAATGCTGGTAGCGATCAACACTTCCTGACAATACTCGTTCAATCGACTGGTATTTGCTAATATCAAACACCAGCCCAACGTAACTAGAAATCTTTTCTCCAGTCTTGCGAATAGGCCGACATTGTGCCATTAGCCAGCGCGGAGAGGTATCTTCCGGTTGATTAACCCGCCACTCCATTTTAAATTCAGCACCGCGCCCCGTCGCCGTCGCAAAGATCTCGGCAACGCGGTCTCGATCGCTTGGATGTACCGATTGCAGCCAATGCTCGTGAGAGGGCACCACCTCCGTAGCGTTCAACCCATACAGTAACCAGATCTCACCCGACCAATAATAACGCTTGGTCTCGACAAACCATTCCCAGGTACCCGCCTCGGCAATACTCGTCGCACCAAACAACGACTGATGTTGCCGCAAAGCCGCCCCCCAACCCCCGGGCGGAACGGCGTCGAGGTACGCGGTCGCCATCGGCAAGACGCTAGCATTTGGGTCTAGCGCCTGTCCGCCGCGCTGGAGACACAGGTCAGCACCACTGCGGGTTGCGGTAACCTCTAACGAGGAGGGTTGCGCTAGATTCAAAGGGTCATTCCTCTACAGTCAACGAGTTACGGTCAAAAGATACCGAGCGCTTCAAGCAACCACCATCCGTTGTGCGTCGAACCACCCCAACGCCCCCATCACAGGCAAAGGGGTATTATGTGACATAAAAAACATGGCATTAACCAGATCGGGATTTAGTCACAGAGAGAGGATACACTTATAGTTTACTCTTCCTTCCTATCGGTCTCCCACCATGCTCGATCCTCATCTGCTCCGCACTGACCTAGACAACATTCAGCAACGTCTTGCTGTCCGTGGTTATTCCCTAGATGTTGCCCTGCTAAACGAATTAGAAAAAGAACGCAAAGCAGTGCAGGTGGAGACCGAACGCCTCCGCGCCGAGCGCAACAACCATTCCAAGGCCATTGGTATCGCCAAGGCTACCGGCCAAGACACCGCCACCCTGATGACCACTGTCGCTGATCTCGGCGGGCGGCTGACTGAGCTTGAGGCAAGCCTTGGCCGGATCCAGCAGGCGCTCTCGGATCTGGCGCTCGGGATTCCGAATCTTCCTCATCATAGCGTACCCGTGGGGCACAACGAAAAAGATAACGTCGAGGTGCGCCGCTTTGGTCAGCCCCGCATCTTTGATTTTCCGCCAAAGGATCATATTGCCCTCGGTGGTGCCCTAAACGCCATGGATTTCGATGTAGCCGCCAAGATCTCCGGTGCCCGTTTTGTCGTGTTAAAGGGGCGGCTTGCGCAACTGCAACGCGCCATCATCCAGTTCATGCTCGACCTGCACACCACCGAACATGGCTACACCGAGGTCTATGTCCCCTACCTCGTCAATGCCGAGAGCTTGAAAGGCACCGGTCAGCTACCCAAATTTGAAGAGGATTTGTTTGCCCTGCGCCACATTGAGGGACGCACTGATTATTACCTGATCCCCACCGCCGAGGTGCCGGTCACCAACCTGGTGCGCGGTGAGATCATCGACGCAGCCCTGCTGCCCCTAAAATACGTTGCCCACACGCCTTGTTTCCGCAGCGAGGCTGGCTCTTACGGTAAAGATACCCGCGGCATGATCCGCCAGCACCAGTTCGAGAAGGTCGAGTTGGTGCAATTGGTCACACCTCAAGAGTCGTACGCGGCGCTAGAATCTCTTACTGCCAACGCCGAGCAGGTGCTGCAGCGCCTCGAACTTCCCTATCGTGTGGTAGCATTGTGCGGTGCGGATCTCGGATTTTCCTCGGCCAAGACCTACGACCTAGAGGTGTGGCTCCCGGGCCAGGGGTGTTACCGCGAGATATCCTCTTGCTCTAACTTCGAGGACTTCCAGACCCGACGGATGAGCGCACGCTTCCGCAACCCCGCAACCGGCAAGCCAGAGTTGCTGCACAGTCTCAATGGATCAGGGTTGGCGGTAGGGCGCACCCTGGTCGCTCTCCTGGAGAATTACCAAGAGTCAGATGGTCATATCCGCATACCAACAGCGCTCCAACGCTATATGGGGGGTGTTGAGAGAATATAACGGTTCTGAACCAATGCGCAGGATCAATGTCCAAAACCATTCTCGCAACCGAATGACCGGAACCAAACGGCCTACACAACACAGCAAACGATGGCAGTTATTGTGAATAAGAAGGTTCTGCATAACCTCAGTGCGGTTCTCAGTGTTGGGATCGTGGGCGTCTGCCTTTGGTTTCTTTATCAATCCTTGCATAAGTATGGTTTCTCCGATATTTGGGAGAAACTGGTGTCTGTGCCAAAACCGAGTCTTGCGGCTGCCGCGTTACTGACTACGCTTAGCTATTTGGTCTTGACCACCTTCGACTGGCTGGCGGTGCGTCACATCAAGGTGTCGGTAAGCTACGAGCGTTTGGCCTTTGCCTCCTTCGTAAGCCAGGCAATCAGTCACAACACCGGATTCGGTGCACTGACTGGTGGCGCGATTCGTTATCGCATCTACTCCGCCGTTGGATTATCCGCCGGCGAGGTGGCGATGGTTGTTGTGTTTTGCGGACTCACCTTCTGGCTCGGGTCAGCATTACTGATCGGTCTCGCCTTTCTGTATTATCCTCATCATACCGCCGATGCGTTGTCTATTCCGTTAGTGGTGATAAAGGGGGTAGGCGTTGGGTTGCTCGTCGGCATTGGTGGATATCTTAGCTGGACCGTGATCCGGCGCACACCACTAGACGTAATGGGTTTCCAGTTTCCGTTACCATCGCCGAGTATTACCGTAACGCAGGCACTGATTGCCGCATTTGATATGATATTGGCGGCGGCCACTTTGTACGTTGTGCTACCACCACAGGCCCAGGTTCCCTTTGCCACCTTTGTCAGTTATTTCGTGGTCGCCATCATTGGCGGCGTCTTAAGTCATGCCCCAGGCGGATTGGGGGTCTTTGAGACCCTGATGTTGCTGCTGCTGCGTGACGCACCACACGATGCCGTGTTTGGTTCGTTGCTACTCTACCGCGCCATTTATAACCTAGCACCGCTCGCCATTGCCGCTGCACTCCTTGGCATCTATGAAGCCCTGGGAGGGAAGCAGAGCAAGGTACAGCGCACTACCCGACGCTTGGGCGGCTGGGTGCGTCAGCTCGCACCAGGTATTATGGCAGTCACCGTATTTATGGGGGGTGCGCTATTATTATTTTCTGGCGCGACACCCGAAGCCCCCATCCGCATGACCTTCTTGGCGAATTTCCTGCCACTGTATGCCATGGAGTTATCACACCTGCTGGGTAGCGTGGCCGGTATTGGCTTAGTACTGTTAGCGCGTGGTTTATCCCGACGCCTCGACACCGCCTGGTACGTGACCATGATCTTGCTTGCCACAAGCGCTATTCTGCAACTCCTCAAGGGTGCTGATTACGAGGAGGCAATGGTAATGGTGGGTATTTTCCTGGCGCTGGCACCGTGTCGCCCGGCCTTTTATCGTAAGGGGTCGCTGCTTGCAGAACGGTTTACCCCAGGCTGGGCAGCGGCAGTAGCCGTTGTTGTTCTCACTACCGTGTGGTTTAGTCTCTTTTCCTACAAGAATCTTGGTTACTCACAAGAACTCTGGTGGGAATTTGCCTTCGATAGCGATGCACCGCGTGCTTTGCGCGCTACAGTTGCCGTGATGGGGGTTTCACTTGCGGTTGCTATAGCCCATCTACTGCGGTTGACCAGGGCGCGGCCCGAACCACCAGGTCATGATTCGCTTGCGCATGTTGTCGATGTGGTCGCGCAGGATCAACATGCCGAGGCAAATCTGGTATGGCTACGCGACAAATCACTGCTGTTTAGCGAATCGGGCAATGCCTTTATTATGTATGGGATACAACGGCGTTCCTGGATTTCCATGGGAAACCCAGTCGGGCCACGCGCCGAATGGGAAGAACTGGTTTGGCAATTCCGTGAACTCTGCGACCGCTATGACGGTCGGCCAGTATTCTATAAAGTCGACGAGTCCAGCCTACCCCTGTATCTCGACCTCGGGCTCAATTTCTTTAAATTGGGGGAAGAGGGATGGGTGCCGTTGGATAAATTCGGCCTAGCCGGTGGTGCCCGCCAAGAATTGCGTTATATCCACCGCCGCGCCGAACGAGATGGCGCTAGTTTTGAAATGTTGCCCGCCGGGAGCGCCAGCGCCTTACAGACAGATCTAGAGCGGGTATCCAGCGCATGGCTACACGACAAACGCGCCAGAGAGAAAAGATTTTCTATGGGGTGCTACGATGTAGAATACCTTGATCGCTTTCCACTTGCGGTCGTGCGTAACCATGGGGTTGTGGTCGCCTTTGCCAATCTCTGGACTGCGCCTGCTGGGCATGAACTGGCCATTGATCTGATGCGTCATACCAACGCCGTCGGTTATGGTGTGATGGATTACCTCATCGTTGAGGCAATGCTGTGGGGGCGCGCCAACGACTATCAATGGTTCAATCTTGGTATTGCCCCTCTTTCTGGACTGCAGGATCGTGCGCTAGCCCCCCTTTGGGCACGATTCGGCGCATTTGTCCACCGCAATGGCGAAGAGTTTTACAATTTCCAAGGATTGCGGCGCTTTAAGGAAAAATATACGCCGCAGTGGCAACCAGTCTACCTCGCCTCGCCTGGTGGCATATCGCTACCAACCGTCATTGCTGACGTAGCGTCGTTGATTTCTGGTGGTGTCAAGGGTCTGATTACGAAATGAACAAGACAAAGAGATGGGTTCTTGCCCTCGTTGTCCTATCCCTCGTTGCAATAGCACTTGGCGTCAACGGGTACCTAGCCGCCCAAGACGACCTACCTTTGGTTGAATTACCTGCATCCGCATCACAAGACGATCGTCTCGCCGTCATACTATCGGGTGATGGTGGGTGGGCCGATCTAGACAAATGGTTTGGCGCTGATTTCCAGAAGCGTGGCATAGCAACCCTCGGCATCAATTGCCTGCGCTATTTCTGGAAGAAGCGCACTCCCGATGAGGTATCGGCTGCACTAGAAGAAACCCTGCGCCACTACCTAGATACGTGGCAAAAGCAACGCTTACTACTCATCGGGTACTCCTTTGGCGCGAATTGGCTACCATTTCTGGTCAACCGTCTACCCGATGACCTCAAGAGTCGCGTAACCCTTGTGGTGTTGCTAAGCCCAGGACAATACGCCAACCTAGAGATTCAGATGGGCGACTGGATGAGAAGCAACATCCATAGGCCAGGTGCGCTGTCAACCCAAGATGAAGCCAGTCAGATAGCACTCCCCACCCTCTGCGTCTGGGGAAAACAAGATCCAGAACCAACGATTTGCCCAGCGCTTTCTGGCAAGAATGTACGAAAACTGCCCAAGAAAGGTGGCCATCATTACGATGGAAATTATGCCAGCATCGAGAACGTCATCCTCAGCTCTCTCCCCTGATGCCCTCTTTTGCAAAGGAACCTTACGCTTGATGAAACTGGTTTTCTTCTTGGTTACCATGGTTCTGTGTTACTCAACCAGCACGACTGCGAACCAGCTCGATCTGGCGCTGCCCAACATCGGAGAGTCTGCGGGTAGTTATCTTTCTCCTGAGGAGGATCGGCGTCTCGGCGAAGCGTTTATGCGCGAGTTGCGGCATTCGCTGGTCTTTGTGGATGACCCCATCGTAACGGAGTATCTTCGTTCTGTGGGGTTTCAGATAGCCGCTGCGGGTGATGCCGGAACACAGAATTTTGATTTCTTCGTGGTAGACGACGCCAGCATCAATGCCTTTGCCGGGCCCGGCGGCCACATTGGGGTTAATACCGGGCTCATCCTCGCAACCGAATCAGAAAGCGAACTGGCTGCGGTTATTGCCCACGAATCAGCACACGTTAGTCAGCACCACATCGCTCGCTCCATCGAAATGTCGAGCCAGATGAGCATCCCCAGTATTGCCGCAATGCTGGCGGCCATCGTCATTGCAAGTCAAAGCGGTCAGGCGGGCGAGGCTGCCATTGCGGCAACTGTCGCCGGGTCTGCCCAATTACAGGTTGACTTCGTACGCAGCAATGAGAAAGAGGCCGACAGAGTGGGCATTCAATCCCTCTATCGCGCCGGTTTTGACCCACATGCCATGGCAGATTTCTTCGGGCGACTACAGAAGAATGAACGCTATGATGTAGGTAGATCGCCAGAGTTCTTGCGTGACCACCCGGTCACTGAGGCGCGAATAGCAGACGCACGCAATCGGGCAGAACAATTCCCATACCACCATGAACGAGAGGATTCCCTTGCGTATCATCTGGTACGCGCACGCATCAAGGTGCATGCTTTGCGCGCCCTAGCACAGGGGATTAAAGAACTGAAGCATTCCATCGACAGTGGCAGCTATCGCAATGCCGCTGCCGCACACTACGCGTACGCCCTGGCATTACTTGCTGACCACAATGCAGCGGCTGCGCAACAGGAGATAACAGCACTCCTGGCAGCGGATCCGGAACGTATCCCTTATCTGATTACCCAGGCGGATATCCATATGGAGATTGGTAATAGCGCTGCCGCCTTGGCGTTGTACCAACAGGCACAGCGTCTTTATCCCCATAATCGGGCGGTGACGGTGAAGGAAATCCAAACCTTACTGCAAACCCATCACCCACAAGAAGCGCGTGGTCTATTGCAGGCCATGATGCACTCCCAGGCACCAGATCCCTCTTGGTACAAACTCCTTGCTGAGGCCGAGGGGGGGGCGGGAAATGCAGCCGCCTCTCGTGAAGCGGTAGCAGAATACTTGTACATGACTGGCGAGACCCGCACTGCGATTAATGAACTTCAGAAGGCGCTCACCTTACCTGGTCTAGATTTTTATACAGAGTCGCGGATTGACGCCAGGATAAAAGAACTAGGCGATGAGCTGGCAGCGGAAAAGGAACGCAAGAAGCACTCGTCCAATTGAGCAAGCCTATCCCCCGTTACAGTATGAGAACAAGGGAGGCTGGCTCAGTAGAAAAAACGGTCGGCGAATTGCGACACGCGCCATCAGACCGACGGCAGGCGGATGAGAGCACAGACGAACGGGGCACGACGGTCACCCGTCGTGCTTGATCCCAAGCGGGTTTATGCGTGGCTATTTCTTAACGGGAACCTTAAAACCTAATTGCAAGCCTATGGGGCGAAGGACGGGATTCGAACCCGCGACAACTGGAGCCACAGTCCAGGGCTCTACCAACTGAGCTACCTCCGCCATAAAACCTTCCCACCCGGCGCGCAAGCCCCAAAGTGGCGCGCCCGGCAGGACTCGAACCTGCTACCCTCGGCTTAGAAGGCCGATGCTCTGTCCGGATGAGCTACGGGCGCAGAAAACCGCCCACCTTGCGCGTACTACACGCTGCAAGGACGGGCAAACCGATAGCACAACCGCGCCACGTCGAGCGCCCATCGGCACACGGGAGACGGTGCGTGACCGAATCGGTGACTTCGGTAACTGGTCGGGGTAGAGGGATTCGAACCCCCGACACCTTGCTCCCAAAGCAAGTGCGCTACCAGACTGCGCTATACCCCGAAATCACAGCACTCCAACCACGACGATAGTAACAAGAATGCTCACAGATTTCAACGGAGGTACGACCAGGCCCCCCTCAACGAACGTAACCACCCTCGATATAGTGCTTCAGGTGCTCAATCGTCTCGCCCTGGCGACCCATGATCCACCGCATCAGGTCGCCTGCCGTGATCACCCCAAGCAAATTCCCGTTCTCGATAACCGGCAGATGCCGAATGCGATTCTCCATGAGCAGTCTCATGCAGGTCTCTATTGTATCGTCCGGAGAGGCAACCACCACCTCATCGGTCATGATGTCTTGGACGCGGACATGGTGCGAATCGAGTCCACGGAGGGCAATCTTACGGGCATAATCACGCTCGGAAAGGATGCCCACAATCTTCTCGCCATCCTTGACCATCATGGCACCAATCCCATACTGGGACAGTTGCTCCAGCGCACGGTACACCGTGTCACCCGCCGCAATGGTATAAACACTCTGTTCTTTATTTTCGATCACTAAACGAACGGTATCTGTAAATTCCATAGGAGTGTCCGCGTTCTTTATGAGGGAGAGCCAATGCAGTGCTCGCCGTATGAGGCACAACAATGCACCCGTAGTCTCTCCTAGTATGCGTCGTTCGACAAGCCTACACGACGGGATAACCTTGCGAAGCGAACGGGATAGACGATGCCTACCATTGCGTAAAAAAACATCCCCATCCGCTGTTTCGTTTTAGTGCAGAGGAGAATGCTCCCCTGCTGGCGAGTCGGGTTGCAGCGAACACTCTCCCTCAACCTCAACCGCCAATGCGGTGGTTCCTGCCAAAGATTGCGCTGACGCCACAGGCTGAGACGCAACTGCTAACACGCCACCACCTGTCACTGTCTGGCCAATCGGGTGAAGTGGGGACGCTAACGAAACAGTCCCTGCCAAAGATTGCGCTGACACCACGGGAACCGCTCGCGACAAAGTCATCTCCTGAGAGAAGCGTGGCACCCGATCACCGCACAGTTCGACGCACCCATCCGCTAGATGCTGATAAACGGTGCGGTAATCCTTGGTCAGGGTGTCAAACAATTCACAGGTGCGCGAAAAATGACGCGCCACCCGTTCGCGCTGGTCAGCCAAAAGGTCTCGGGTCTTTTCTAGCTCCACCTCCAGTTGCTTGATGCGCCGCACCGAAGGATTGACCCGTTGCCCCAGATATAGCCCCCCCAACAGACCAAGCAGGAACGCCAAGGCAGAATAAAACATCCAAAGTTCAATGGTGATAGTCATTGGTGATATATCGGGCTTAAGTCATGAACGGCCTCTACGAGAGCGGCCACATGGTCGATAGGCATATCCGGTTGGAGCCCATGCCCGAGATTAAAGACATGACCACTACCCGGACCGAAGGACGCGAGAAGTTCACTCACCTCGGCGCGAATAACCGCCGGTGAGGCATAGAGCACTAGCGGATCGAGATTACCTTGCAGCGCCACTCGTTCGCCCACCCGGGTACGCGCCACCCCAATATCGGTTGTCCAGTCTAAGCTTAGAGCATCACAACCCGTGTCGGTCATAGCCTCTAACCATGCCGCACCACCCTTGGTAAATAAAATGATCGGAACAGAAGCGTCATACGCCTTTACGTTCTGCACGATTTGCTGCATATACGCCAAAGAAAACGCCCGATAATCGCGTGGGGTAAGAATTCCCCCCCAGGTATCAAATATCATCAGCGCCTGCGCCCCAGCATGCACCTGTGCCACCAAATAGGCCGAGACGGCATTGGCCAAAACCTGCAACATGCGGTGAC
This sequence comes from uncultured Thiotrichales bacterium, assembly GCA_903881315.1. GTDB lineage: Bacteria > Pseudomonadota > Gammaproteobacteria > CAIRSR01 > CAIRSR01 > CAIRSR01. Next base: position 14,416 of record CAIRSR010000071.1, read on the forward strand.
AATGACTACGATGTTCGTAGAGAAAGGTCTTGGTGAGACGAAAATCACGGCTACTCCCACCCTCTAGTAGGTAGGTCGCAAGCGTCCACGGCGATCCGGAGAAACCAATGAGCGGCACCCGACCACCCAGTTCGTGGCGAATTAAACGAACCGCACCCATCACATAACCAAGATCACGGTCTGGATCGGGGACACCCAGGGCATCAATGTCGCGAATGCTGCGCACGGGATGCGCAAGACGCGGCCCCTCCCCCTCAACGAAGCTAACCCCTAATCCCATTGCATCGGGAATGGTAAGAATATCCGAAAACAAGATCGCCGCATCCAAAGGGAAACGTCGTAACGGCTGTAAGGTTACCTCACAGGCCAACTCTGGCGTACGACAAAGATCCATAAAGCTGCCAACCTGCTCACGAACCTTGCGATATTCCGGCAGATAGCGACCCGCTTGACGCATTAACCAGACCGGGGTGACATCCACCGGCTGCCGCCGCAAGGCGCGTAGTAGGCGATCATTAGTAGGTTGTGGCATCATGTAATCGGCTGCGTAACAGTAGGAAGCGGATAAACCCCGCAAGAGGCCATACAACACCCCTCACTGTAACAAAAAAAACGTCATCCGCACCATCCTCTGGCCACACAATCTATTTCACTCAGAAACAACGAAACGAACAAAACGACACCCAACTGCTTTATATTAGCCCCTTGCAACGCTCCCCAGAGGGCGTGGTATTTTGTGCGTTTAGGTAAGGTTCCCGCCGCAACAGTTGAAAAGGGTTCTCACAGAAGACGTAGGGTATGACAACCATGACGCATTTCAAGTACACAGTCATGACTTTCGAACAGCGTGGGCCATCCGGCATGGGGCCTCCAGCGCAGGGAGAATGGTTTTACTATGAGGTTGGTACCAATAACAATGTCACCCTCCAGGGCTATCGAGCAGGTACACGCGCAGAGGTAGAAAGCGCCGTTGGTGCCATCATTGAGCGGCTCAATCACGACAAACCCAGCGTGACACCTCCGGCTGGCCCAGCTTCACGACTCATCTTCCCCACGGCGGCCATCACCGAGGACGAGGAAGGGAATGTCACCGAAGAGGAAGAGCCGACCGGTTCACCAGAGGGTGACGAGTAGCCGCAGGGTGCGATCACCTGTTCTTTGTCAACACACCGATGCCTTCTCCAACCAAAGGGGCGCTCATAACGACATTCCCCTCTGGTGGCTACGCTTGTAGGAAGACACTGAGCCCTCCCCGCGCCACACGCGGGGCGCAGTAGAACTGCCTTCGACAGTGCGCTTAGATCAAGACGGGGGTAACCCGGCTTTAGGAAAGGCTCCCGTCTCTGGTCTTTTTTCCTAACCTTTTGGCCTAACCCCTAGCAAGCTGGGGGCACTCGTTGGGATGCTGATAGACCACCACATTAGCCACCGATACCTAGAAACACGACAGGCCCACCATTGCATCCCCTACGTGCGAACTGATATGCTCGCCCGCGATTAGATACCAGTTGTCGCCAACGAGATTGCCCCATGCAGAACAGCATACCCCCCTTGTCTACCCTCATGAAGCTCCTCAGCTATGTGTGCCTCGTGCCTTTACTGACAGCGTGCCCCGCAATCGTGCATGAGAGCTATGCCCAAGATGGACGCAAGGCGTATTCCCTGAGTTGCAGCGGAAAATTCCGCACCTGGGACGCCTGCTTTACCGCAGCCGGCGAGACCTGTGGCCCAGCCGGCTACGACATCCTCGACAAGACCTCAGAAAAGACAGAAAACTTGACATTCACGGTTGGTGTGGGGGGAGACTACAGCCTGTCACATATGCGAACCATGCTTATCGCCTGCAAACCCGGACTCCATTAGCCGCTGCCCCGATAAGGCAAGCGCACGACAAGTCGAGACCCCAACCTTCGGTTACTGGCCATCCCGATCGGTTCTCCCAAGGCTTGCGGAGTACGCAACACCCCGCAGTCGTTGGTAGGCGCTGGTGGCCGGACTGTAGCGGTGACGTGTGCGCTCGATTCAAACAAAAGCGGTGGCGTGGACTTGTCACTAAGGGCTCAGCGTGGCTCATGAGGCCATCTAGCGCCCACCGCCAACCCATTTGGTGTTGCAAATACGCTTGATCTGGCGGTAGTAGGGTGCCATGATGGGTGCCTCCCTAGCCATCTGGTAGATTGATCCCCATGGAAAAGCTTACGCAACTGAATACCCAGGTCGACCTGCTTATCGCTGCCTTGCGTAGCGCCCAAAACGAAGCCACCCATCTACGTAAAGACCTCGCGGCAAGCCGTACTGCGGGTGAGGAAAAGGACGCACGAATTCGCACTTTAGAGCAGAGCGGCGAAGAAAAGGATCTGCAAGTTCTTTCTTTGGAAGAGGATATCGCCAAAAAGAATGCACAGGTTGACGAATTGCTCGCCCGCATCGAAAAGGTTCTAGCGCCCCTTTCGCCACCGACTGGGCCAAACCCCTGATCGAACCAGTCAGCACAACTGGGTTGGTGGGTGCGTGGCTACCCCTTCTTGTTCTGGGTGGCTGTGCGTCGGTTTTTTTGGCAACGGGCCAATCACTCGCGGTTGCGCCCGAGTAAATGTTTGCAATCTAAACAGGCCAACCCCCCTCTCCGCGCACCCCACGGAGGGGGATTGGCCTGTAAGAGACCCGAGAGGTAGGCTCATGATTCCCTCTGCATGAAGATCATCGGACGCTTCCTGTGAATGGTCGTTTGCCTTTGCGTATTGTGGTGGCAGCCCTACTGCTCGGTCTGCCGCTTGCGGGCGCTACAATCGCAGGCCTACCGCTTGCTCATTACCTAGAGTTTCCACCCACCACCCGACCAACGGTGATTCCCCAATTCTCCTGGGGTGCATTCTGCGCGGTCGCCCTGGTTCCGATAGTCACGGTTACGCCTTTTCTGCTACGCCTGCGCCGCGCCTTTGCTACGCTACCCCGACGCACACCACCATTCCGACATTTTCCCTGGTGGGGTACGGCTGCGTTGATCTGGACGGTGTTACTCTGGGCGGCGGCCTGGAGCACCATCCCACTCTTTTCTGAGGTTCGCCGCTTTAGCTTTACCCCATTGTGGTTGGGTTATATCGTGATTGTGAATGCGCTGTTGTGGCGACAGCGCGGGTATTCACTACTCACCCATCATCCGCGTTATTTGGCCCAGCTCTTTTTGCTCTCGGCGGCCTTTTGGTGGTTTTTTGAATATCTTAACCGCTTTGTCCTCAACTGGTACTACCAGGGCGTCGAAGACTACTCAGGACTAGAATACTTTCTGGCCGCCACCTTTCCGTTCTCCACGGTTCTGCCCGCAGTACTTTCTACCCACCTGTTACTAAGAACCTATCCGCGCTTGTGGTGGGGGATACACTCGGCCTGGCAATTGTCGCCTGCACACCCAGAACGATGGGGAGCCTTGGCTCTGCTGCTTGGTGTGATCGGTCTCACTAGCATTGCCATCTTCCCGAACCAACTCTTTCCGCTGGTGTGGGTCGCCCCGTTGGTGCTGGTTGCTTCCGTACAGTCAATTGCTGGACAAAAGACGATCTTCTCTCCTCTCATACATGGGGATTGGCGACCGGTGTGGGTTGCCGCCTTGGCGGGGTTATTGTGCGGTTTCTTTTGGGAAATGTGGAATTGGGGTAGTTTTCCACGTTGGGTGTATACGGTACCAGGCGTACAGCGCTTCCACATCTTTGAAATGCCCCTCATCGGCTATTCCGGCTACCTGCCGTTTGGTGTTGAATGCCTGGTAGTAGCCCACTTTTATTTATCAACACCACTACAAAACGATCAAACCAGCGATTATTAAAGACCATGCCGCTACAACTAGGTATTGTGATGGATCCGATTGGGTCTATTCGCATCAAGAAGGATTCGAGTTTCGCCATGCTGCTTGAGGCAGCGGCGCGTGGTTGGGAGATCTATTATCTAGAGATGGGGAGCCTATGGTGCCGCGATGGTCGTGCCTATGGCGCGGCGCGATTATTAACGGTGCGTGACAACCCGAACGATTGGTATTCCTTCTGCGGTACGGCGACAATCCCCCTAGACGCACTGGATGTCATCTTGATGCGCAAGGATCCGCCGTTTGATATGGAGTATGTCTACTCTACCTACCTACTAGAGCTAGCCGAGGCGCGTGGCACCTTGGTAGTAAATCGCCCAGCGGCATTACGCGACGCCAACGAGAAGCTATTTACCGCCCAATTTCCTAACTGTTGCCCGCCGACTTTGGTGACGCGCAACGCCCAGCAGGTGCGCGAGTTTCTGCTTGAACAGCAGGATATTGTGGTGAAGCCGCTGGATGGCATGGGTGGGTCTTCGGTGTTTCGCCTACGGCTCGGCGACCCTAACACCAATGTTATCCTCGAGACCTTAAGCAACTTAGGCGAGCAGTTCTTTATGGCGCAACGCTATCTGCCCGAGGTCTCTGCGGGCGATA
>CAIRSR010000072.1 GCA_903881315.1 uncultured Thiotrichales bacterium
CAGCGCTCGGTTAGACGCCAGTATTTCAAGCCTCGCAGCCAGCACCAAGGCCGACATGGAATTGCAGCGCAAAGACATGCAGGCCATGGAGCTGCGCCTGGTCATCAAGCTTGGCGCACTCATGACCGCTATCGCGGGATTGGGTATTACCGCAATGAAGCTTCTGCACTGAAGGTTGGGTGTGCCGCTCTACCGATGCGGTCTACCCAACGCGGTTTTGGCTGTCGTCTCTGGCCGCAACGTTCGCTGGTACACGCCGTAATAGACAACCGTCAGTAGGGATTGCAACCAAAGTCGCGCCGCAATCACGCCTCAAGTAACGGGAGGATGGCCCGGTCAAAGTGCTGCCGCTGGAGTGGGGAGAGGCTCGCGAGATTACCATCGTTGGCGATGAGGAGCTTGACAACCCCCTCTGCGACGACCGCATCCAGCCCATGGTCAGCGCACAAGCGGTCGATTGCGGCAGGATTGTCCTCTTGCAACAGGAATAGGGCGCGCAGATTAATCCTCATATTCCCCCCGTTGGTGTAGTGGTCGGTGTGAGTGCCGAACCCGCGCCGTTTCTCCAAACGATTCGGTGTCGCTTGGGCGGCCCATGCTGGCCGCAACAACGCAAGTCGCAAGTAGCGCTACCCATAAAATTCTCACCTTGTAGAACGAGATGATAACCAGAGCGCTAACCAGAGTAAAGCAGTTGCGTATTGTTAAGCGTAGATGGCGCGGCGCTTAGTCTGTTGATGCGTATGGATAATCTTGTTGAGGAAAGTCATTATGGCAGTTAGCTTTGTCATAAGCAGGTAAATCTGTTTACCCTACCCACCCTGAGAGTGGTCTCTCGGAGTAGCGGGCCACTGCACGCAAACCCCCGCCTCGGGCCCCCCACTCGCCGCGATTCTGCTATAGAATCAGCACCTGCTGACCCCCTCCCGCCACCTACCCCGCGACGGTTCTCATGAGCGAAGCCTTTGCCCATTATCCGCTGACCCTGCTCGGGCAGCTCGATTATTCCGCGATATTCCTTTTGATGGCCGCCGAGAGTTCCTTTCTGCCGGTTCCTTCGGAGTTGGTGATGACGCCAGCGGGTTATCTGATTGCGACCGGGCGTTTAGAACTCTGGTGGGTGATGGTGGCGGCCAATCTTGGCTCGCTGGTCGGCTCGCTCGGCAGTTATTATCTTGCGCTTTTGCTCGGGCGGCCATTGTTGTTGCGGTTTGGTCGGTATTTTCTGATCCGTCCGCACCATTGGGATAAAACCGAGCGCTTTATCCAGGCCCACGGCGAGATCTCGATCTTTAGCGGACGGTTTGTGCCCGGGGTGCGGCATTTGATCTCGATGCCGGCTGGGCTAGCGCGGATGGCGCTGCCGCGTTTTCTCTTTTATACCCTGCTCGGCGCGGGGATGTGGAATACGGTATTGCTACTGATTGGCTATTTCGTTGGTGATCGACAAGAATGGATGAAGGCCAATTTCCCGTGGATCGTGGTGGCAGCACTGCTCTTTGTAACAACGATTGTCCTTGGATATCTCTATCATCACCGACGGCGCACCGCTAAACAAATTGCAAGTGGAGAATAACGCACATGACTGAGAGACAGCATCCAGCAACAAACGCAGCAACCAGTCAGGGTAGCAGGCTTCACGGTGTTTATCGCTATGCGCTATGGGTAATGGTTGCGATTCTAGGCGCAGGGGCGGTTGGGGGGATTGCGCTTTCGCGCGGTGAAACGATCAATGCGCTGTGGTTTATTGTAGCAGCGGTTGCGGTCTATTCACTGGCGTATCGTTTTTATAGCACCTGGATTGCGACCAAGGTCTTGCTGTTAGACGAAACCCGCGCAACGCCCGCCGAGCGTTTTAATAATGGCCGAGATTTTGTGCCAACCCATCGTTGGATTGTCTTTGGTCATCATTTCGCCGCGATTGCCGGGCCTGGGCCGCTCATCGGCCCGACATTGGCGGTACAATTCGGCTATCTGCCCGGGACTTTGTGGATACTGATCGGCGCGGTATTGGGCGGATGTGTGCAGGATATGGTGATCATGTTCTTTTCGACGCGGCGCGATGGTCGCAGTCTCGGCCAGATGGCGCGTGATGAATTGGGCCCGATGGGGGGTGCTGCGGCATTGGTCGGCACACTCATGATTATGATTATCCTCATTGCGGTGCTGGGGCTGGTATTGGTGAACGCGATGAAACACAGCCCGTGGGCAACCGCTACGGTTGCAGCCACCATCCCGATTGCGATTTTTATCGGGCTGTATCTGCGCGACATTCGCCCGGGGCGGGTTGTCGAAGGGTCTATCCTGGGGCTTGTCCTCTTGCTGTTTGCGGTAGTGGGCGGTGGCTGGGTGGATCAATCGAGCCTATTGCGGCCCTTGTTCGATCAAGGGGGCCTGCCACTTGCATGGGCGGTGATTGTCTATGGGTTCTTTGCGGCGATCCTGCCGGTGTGGTTATTGCTAGCGCCGCGTGATTATCTTTCGACCTTTGTCAAACTGGGCACGATTATCCTGCTTGCCATCGCCATCGTTATCCTGCACCCCGATATTCGGATGCCAGCGCTGACCCGTTTCACCGACGGGACAGGGCCAATCTTTGGCGGCAAGCTCTTTCCGTTTGTCTTTATTACCATTGCGTGTGGGGCCATCTCGGGCTTTCATTCCCTGATCTCGTCCGGCACCACACCAAAGCTGCTGGCGAATGAGCGCGACATTCGCCCCATCGGCTATGGTGGCATGGTGCTAGAATCTTTTGTCGCAATTACCGCGCTAATCGCCGCAACCCTCCTCGACCCGGGCGTCTATTTTGCTATCAATAGTCCAGCCGGGGTGGTGGGTGCTTCTGCCGCAAGCGCGGTTGCGACCATTTCCCACTGGGGTTTCCCCGTAACGGTCGAGCAGATGGAGAGTCTCGCCAAGGCCGTGGGGGAAAGCACCCTTTTTGCGCGCACCGGCGGGGCACCCTCGCTTGCGGTGGGTATGGCGACGCTATTTAGCAGCGCTTTTGGCAATGGGCTGCTCTCGGTCTGGTATCACTTTGCCATCATGTTCGAGGCGGTGTTTATCCTCGCCACCCTAGATGCCGGTACGCGGGTCGGGCGTTTTATGTTACAAGACTTTCTTGGTAACCTCTGGGCACCGTTGGGGCGGACATCTTGGTATCCCTCGGTACTCTTTACGAGTGGCGTGATTGTGGCAGCATGGGGCTATTTCCTTTACATCGGCGTCATCGACCCAAACGGTGGTGTCAACATCCTCTGGCCACTGTTTGGGATCTCGAATCAGATGCTGGCGGCAATTGCGCTATCGGTCGCGACCGGAATCTTGATTAAATCCGGCAGACTGCGCGAGTGCTGGATTACCGCATTACCGCTGGCCTGGCTTGCCATTATTACTACCACGGCTGCCTGGGAGAAGATAGTGAGCAGCGATGTCCGGATTGGTTTTCTCACTGCAGCCAACAGCCTGGCCGATAAGATTGCCTCGGGCACAATGTCACCAGAGGCGGCCCAGATCGCCCTGAAGCTCATCTTTAACCAACGGCTAGACGCGGGCCTGACGATATTCTTTGTGCTGGTATTGTGGGTGGTCATCCTCGATATGCTGCGCTTGAGTGTGCGCCATTTACGCGGCCTGTCGGTGCCGCCATTAACCGAGTCCCCCTATAGCCCGAGCCATTTGGGCGCAAACTGGGCGCGAGATTCACGGTGATGATCCAGACAATACGCAATGGGTGGCGGAGGGTGCGCGCTCTGATGAGCGATGATGGCTATGCGCGTTATCTCCGCCACCACGCAGCAGCCCATGAGAATACTACTCCACTCAGTCGGCGCGAGTTTTATCTGCGCGAACAAGAACGTAAATGGAGCGGAATACGCCGTTGTTGCTAAAGCGCCATTTGCTATACCGAGACCGTGCAATAGCGCCGCGAATTGGTTACACTCTGCGGTAGGTTCCCTTTCTCATGCAGATCTTGCGAGGATTTATGCGACTCCCTATTACCATACTGCTTTGCGCGATCCTGGTTGGTTGTGGGGCAGAGACTGCGAGTACGGCAGTCGGCGTTGCCACGATGAAGAAACAAGAGATCGCAAACGGACAGAAAATGCTTGGCGAGGTACAACAAAAACTCAACGCAGCCGCCCAACAAACCGAGCAGAATGAAGCCAAGGCACTCGACGAAGAAAAATAGCACCAGCCTCTCGTTTGCCTGACAAAAGCGAAACGCCACACCGGCTTGGTGCGTCCAGCCCGGCGACGACCCTTGCCGCGCAAAGCGCTTTACTCTGAGAACCCTAACGAGGGGCAGGGTTTTTGTTTAGAAACCCTTGCACAAAAGGCAAAACCCGAGCCAGCCAACTTTGCTATAGTACCCGTTCCAGCGGGGCCTCGACGTACACCACTGAACCGCCGATGGGTACATGGGCCGAGACGGACTTCATGCACCGATCGCGGGATGTCCACCGGGGCAGATTCTTTTTCAACGACAAGGCGCTGATTGTTTGGGGCGCGGTGTTTACCAGTCCCACCATCGGGCGGTCTTTTGTCTGCCGCTTTTATCACTGATTCTCTTGTCGCCAACAGTGTGCTCCATGAGGCACTCGTGAATAGTCCCCGACTCCCCCAAGATACTTTAGCCAAACTCCGTAGCCTGCCGCGATGGAGGCTATTGCTGGTCTCGATAATGATATCGATAACCATGACCCTGATCATCGTACCCGGCATGGAGCTTTTGTTGCTCGGGCGCGTTACCTATGATTATCTACTCACGGGTTCCGTCGCAGCATTTCTGGTGGCTTTTATTGTTGTGGGCATTCTCCTTGATACAGTAGACGAACTGCGCCTTGCGGCAAGCGTTTTCGCCAACACCCAGGTTGGGATTATCGTCACCGATGCAGACAATAAGATTATCAATGTCAACCCGGGCTTTACCATAATTACCGGATATGAGCGCGAGGAGGTGCTGGGCAGAAACCCGCGCATCTTGCGTTCCCCCGATCAGGAAATATCGGTCTATGCCAAGATGTGGGAATCGCTACAGACCACTGGTGCATGGCAAGGAGAACTCTGGAATCTCCGCAAATCGGGAGAGACCTATGCAACGATGCTCGCCATTCGGACAGTCGCTGACGGGAATGGGCAAATTCGCAACCACGTTGGCCTATTCTCCGACATTAGTGAACTAAAGGCGCGCGAAGCCGATCTCGAACGCATCGCCCATTACGATCCGCTCACGGGTGTGCCGAATCGGCGGCTATTAGTCGATCGCCTAGGTCAGGCGGTGGTGCGCGCCCAACGTAGCGACGAGATCCTCGCCGTTTGTTATCTTGACCTCGACGGCTTTAAATTGATCAATGACCAACTGGGTCACGACGCGGGCGATATCTTATTGGTAAAGGTCACCAAACGCCTGCAAGCCATGCTACGCGCTAGCGATACCCTAGCGCGGTTAGGGGGCGATGAGTTTGCGCTGTTATTGGGATCGGTTCAGAAAGCAGACGATTGTTCCCGAATCGTAGAGAGGATGCTCGTGGCCATTGCGTCCCCCTTCACCATTAAGGAACAATCGGTATCAATATCCGCGAGTATTGGCATGACCATTTTCCCGTTTGATACCGCAGATGTGGGCAGCCTATTACGACACGCCGATCAGGCGATGTACCAGGCCAAGGAAGCTGGCAAAAACCGCTTCTGTCTCTATGATTCCCTGCTGAACCGCGAACGCCAATCCACCCGCAAAAAACGCGATCGCCTATCCGAGGCGCTGCAACAGCAAGAGTTTGTGCTGTACTATCAACCCAAGGTACACCTCGTCGATGGCACAATGGTCGGCGCTGAGGCCCTGATCCGCTGGCAACATCCAGAGAACGGACTATTGGCCCCGCAAGAGTTCTTGCCGCTCATCAGCGATAGCGAATTGGAGGTGCCGATTGGTGAATGGGTCATTGATGCCGCCCTACAGCAGATCGGTATTTGGCAGGCGGATGGCCTACCCCTGCGGGTCAGCGTGAACATTAGCGCCACTCACCTGCAACAACCCAATTTCACCGAGCGCCTCCGCACCCTTTTAGAGAAACACAAAGGGGTTTCTGCGGACTCGCTAGAACTCGAGATCTTGGAATCATCCGCCTTTACCAATCTCAAGCAGGTGTCTCATATTCTCAACGCCTGCAAGGAACTCGGCGTACATTTCGCACTGGACGATTTTGGAACGGGCTATTCCTCGCTATCCTATTTCCGCGACCTCCCCGTCGAGACATTAAAGATCGACCAATCCTTCGTCCGAGAGATGCTAGACAATTCAGACGATCTCAATATCGTAGAAAGTGTAATCCACCTCGCACGGACATTGAAGCGTTCGGTGGTTGCGGAAGGGATAGAAACCTCAGCACACGCCGAGGCCCTGGTGAAACTCGGCTGTCCCCATGGCCAAGGCTATGCAATCTCACGCCCCATTCCCGCAGAGGCAATACTGGCCTGGCTGAAGCGCTGGAAGGATAGCCCAGGGCTTGGGCTTGCACCGGTATTATCCAAAGGTTCTCCCTGCTCTGGCGGCGTTTAAGACAAGGTCTTGCCGTATTGTCGCGAGGATGGACATTGCTTGGCGGTGTATTGTAATCCAATGAGAGTACCCCATTGGTAATAAAAGGCCGCCGGGGCTATCCTACTTGGCTGTGTACTTCAATCCAGGGAGGGCGTACGCTGTTTATTGTTACGCCTGCGTTTCATACGAACCAATGCCCTTGCGTCCATTACTGGAAGCGCTGCGCGCATTTCTCATAGCCTTTTGCTGATGTGCTGATGTGCGGATAGCAACACCCTGCCTTGCGGATCTGGGCAGTCGGGTGTCGCCTAGACTCTGGTGGCCTACCACCAGACACCGCCCCAATTTGGGTCAAACTGCGCCTAGGAGGCCGACCATGACACCGCCCCATCTCATCGGTAGAAGATTGCTGGCCATCTTGCCAAACCCCCTCGGGGTACTGGGTGTCGCAGTACTTTATCTCCTCGTCGGGATTGCTATCTATCGCTACTTTTCAGTCATTGGTATTGATCCGGTTGTTTGGCCGAGTAGCGGTATCGCAATGGCGGCATTACTCCTTGGCGGAATACAGTATGGCTGGTCGGTTCTCATCGGCACGATGGCCACTGACTTGCTCTCTGGCATTACCATAAGCGACGCCCTCAACAATTCATTGACGCACACCATTCAAGCCCTTATTGGTTATTGGCTGCTTACCGGCAACAAGAGTATCCCCTATCGGCTGGTATCGCTACGTGATTACCTTCGACTAGTAGCGCTTGGCGCGGCTGTTTCTAACGTAATCGCAGCGATAATTGGTTCTCCTGGGATGATAGAACATTACGCGACGATGACAGCAGCGACACTGCAGCGACTCTTCCATCACATCGAGGACGACATCACCGGCATTGCATTAGTCACCCCTTTTATTCTGGCGGCCTGGCATGGTGACTGGTCTATACAAAAGAAATCGCACGCATTGACCCATGCCTCGATCATTCTCGCAACCTTCTTAACCGGACAATTCGTCTTCCTGGGCTGGGGGGCGACCTACCTTGGAAACGTCCAATATGGCTATTGGATGTTTCTCTTCGTGGTGTGGATCGCCATCTATTCTGGCACCCGAGGGGTTACCTTGGTACTATTGGTCATCGCACTACAGGCAATGCTTGGCTCCGCGCACGGAGTCGGCTTCTTCGCACACGACATCGCCAAATCGGGCCTGCAGAATTGTATTGCCTACCTAACCGTACTGTCCGTGGTTGGCATAGCGCTCGCCACCTATTCGAGTGAGGCAAGGGTACGCGAAGAGGCCCTGCGCATCGCAGCCATCGCCTTTGAGGCCCAGGAGGGTATCTCCATTACCGATGCGGACGGTGTTATCCTCAGGACAAATCGATCCTTCAAAACCATCACCGGTTACACCGAAGAGGAACTCGTTGGCAGGCGGTCTAATATCCTGAAGTCTGAACGCCACGATGCAAACTTCTATGCCGAGATGTGGGCCACAATACAGACAAGAGGCGCATGGGCCAACGAGATATGGAATCGGCGCAAGAGCGGGGAAGTCTTTCCGGCCTATCTTACCATCACCGCCGTTACCGATAAAAACGGTAACCTCACGAATTATGTTGGGACATTTACCGACATCACCGAACATAAGCGACTATCTGAAATCATCTTTCATCAGGCGAATTTTGATCAGATGACGGGCCTGCCCAATCGCTCTTTACTCTTTGATCGACTGTCCGAGAGAATCTCACAGGCCAGACGCACCAACACCCTAGTTGCGCTATTATTTATTGATCTTGATGGGTTTAAGGCGGTCAATGATCGTCATGGGCATGATGCCGGTAATGTTGTGTTAAAAACCGTAGCCCAACGCTTCTCACACGCAATCCGCGAGACCGACACCATTGCGAGGATTGGTGGTGACGAGTTTGTGGTTATCTGCAGCGCTATTGATGCCCCCCACGATGCAGCCCCGATCGCCGAGAAACTAATCGGTGCATTGGTCGTCGGCATCCAGATCCCCAGCGGACAGACTTGTCGTGTCGGCGCTAGTATTGGTATCAGCCTTTATCCAACCAATGCCGTAGAGATCGATTCCTTGCTATCCAGCGCAGACGCGGCAATGTATGACAGCAAGATGCGCGGCAAAAACACCTACTCCTTTTCGAGCACAAGCGCCGGTGAGATCATGATGGCCGACCATTGGATCGTCTTCGATGAGTCGCATCTGATTGGCGTATCGGCGATCGACCAGCAACACCGCGAATTGGTTCGGTTACTCAACGAACTCAATACGCGAGTCCTCTATAACCCAGATAATTCTGAGATCAAGGGCCTATTCGAACACCTCATCGAATACACAGCGCTCCATTTTGAGACAGAATGCCAACTGATGGAGCAGCATCATTATCCCTACCTGGCACCACATGATTCCGCACATAAGCGCCTTATCTGTGTGCTGACTAATTTCGCCCACCAGTTACACCTAGGAAAGGAACTGCTCGCATTGCAGTCAACCAAGGATTGGCTGATTGAGCACATCAAGAACGAAGACAAACTATTTGGCGTGTTTCTCATGTCAAAAGGGATCACCTAATGTACGCCACAGACAATTGGATCGTAGGGCACCCCATCAGGTTCATCCAGGCCGGAACACCTGTTTCTCCGTGCATCAAGACAATCCTGCCGCACCCTTTATAACCCACCAATCATTATAACCCACCAATAAAAACCCGCCCCCTTGTGAGAGGGGCGGGCCATGTTGCTAAGAACGCCATCGGCGGTAACCAAGACACGCTGTTTGATGTTAGACCACGATCAATCCACAGAAACCACACAAGTCCTCATCAAATCCTGGATGACGCGCTCGCGGAAACTCAGACCTTGCGGTTGACGGGTTGGGAACGGGATGATACTGGCGGTACGTTGCTCCGCGAAGACCACCGCCGCGCTGACCGCAGGGGAATCCTGTGGCGTGAAGTCCAGCGGCAGAGAAAGTTGTCTATTATCTGTGGGCTGTTCTTTCTTCATTCTCAGGTAACTCCGCGACAACCAACTGTTCGTGGGTCGGATAATCGTCTAACGAGACCTTAACGACAGGAGACGCCGTCTTCTTGTCGTAGCGGGTCAGTGTCCCATCGCTGCCCTTTCGTGTCAATCCGATATTAAACAGCTTGAGGATATTCTTCGGTGCCATTCCGGAAAACTGAAGGAAAACAACCTTCCCTTGTTCGTTCTCGTTCTCCGAGACCGCATCGTAGTGGAGATCGGTTGCAAGACTCTTCGGATAGGGCTCGATAAACACCACTTTGTGGATCCCACTCGCCACGATATGCCGCGCACAGGAATGACAAGGGTAGGTCGTGACGTATAGTGTTCCGCCCAACAGACCCGCCTTATGAGTCCGTGCTACTGCCGTAATTGCATCCATCTCGGCGTGTACAGCCCGCGAATATTCAATCAGTCTCTTAACGTCAGTCTTCTTGACCGCCTGTGCAACGTCCGCCTGACTTGCCTCGGGGGCTAACAGCTTTGCGTCGCGCAGTTTCTCGAAGATCTGTTGGTACAGCCGCCCCTTCATCTTGTCATTGTGGCAACATTTTTCCTGCCAGGCGTGGCAACGATGATCCTTTCTGCCGTCTTCTTCTGTATAAAGGCCACCATCATACTTTGGAACATCATTACGACCAAGCCCAATCAATTCGCCCTTCTCACTCGCAATCGCTGCGCCAACCTGCCGCGACAAACAAGCAGACTTCGCCGCTTCCGCATGAGCAGCATACATCAGGGACTCATCCCGCGTTGGCGTATGCACTGGCCAGCCAAAGATGATTTCAAGAAACCGCTCCAATGACTCCTTTAGATCCTTAGTGTTTTCTTGTTCGTTCCTAACAAAGAAATCCGCCTGGTGGAAAACAGCACGGACATCTTGCCCGTGCTTTCGATCACCTTCTTCGCAATAGTCTCGCTGTATCATCCTGCTAAGCGATGACTCATCCGAATCCTTAGACGACCTCAGCCGCCGATTCCGAACCTCAAGCGGCGCAAAGACACCGATCAACCAGAGAATATCCCCATACGTCGAACGCAGAAGCCTGAGTTCTTCAGGGTGCTTAATTGAGTCGATGACATGAATCTGCCGCAGCTTCTTCGGTACGCGAACATTCGGCCTAGGCTCATCAAATCCTTCTTTTTCTCGTAACGCAGCAATCTGTTTTATTGCACTCGCAGCCAGGTAGGCATTGCCATGTGTTTCGCGGAGCTTATCACCAATAGACTGTAATCTATCGATACGTTGAGCGGGGGAAAGCAATTCTGGTATCTTCTCCCCAACCAACGGGGCTTCGCGTGAGATAAAATCACTCAACTTATAATAGTATACCTGGTAGCCATAATCAGCCCCCAGGATTTTATCCAATTGTTTGTATGTCTCCGTGCAGCCTGAACCCACTGGGCCGACAAGCGCAATTACCAATTCCTCCGTGATCCGCTCTTCGAGCCTTGGGATTCTAACGGCTTTCTCAATCCCATCTTGATTCACGCTGCCAACCACTCGTAGTGTACTTATTTCTGCTGCACTCATCGCACCCTCGGTTATTCTTGAGAAAGACAACCATTATCGGCTAGACAATTCTCCAGCCCCCTGCCCCACTGTCGGTTCCTATCCGCCCCCCAGCCTACCCCCCCACCGCACACAAATACTAGCGAACCTTTTACCCTTTGTATATCGACGTTATTCGACCCCCCATCGACGATATTCGTGAGCCCTCCCTCCCCTGCCTAATCAATAGGCCGGTGTGCGCCAAGCGAATGATTGCAAGATCATTGGGTTATCCGAGACTCTGGCGAGGAAAGTAATTCACGCCACGCTATCCCAACACCAGCCACAAAAAATCACCGAGGCACTAAACTTTTCCCCTCGTGCGCGGTCAGATTACAGCGTTCGCTAATACCCTAACGACCCAACGCTGCCCCCTGTTACCGCGCATACCCTTATCAAACCAAGCACTAGGCCCGCGCAACCCGTTCTGTGAGCGCACCAATGTCCATACGCAACGAACCAGTGGTATAGTGCATCCCCCACAGCCCACCGGTACGTCGCAAAGACCACAATAGCCCCATGGAACTCCTTTCTGTCCTCATTGCCCTTGCGTTCGATCAGGCCAATCGTCACCACCGCGACCGGCGCCTCCTCGCAACCTTCGCCGAGCGGATCTGCGGGAGATGGGCGCTGCTTGGGCTCATTGTGTTTGTATCCTTGGTGTCTGTGTGTAATTACCTATTGCGGAATATCTCGCCCCTGCTTGCCGGGCTGTTTGGGGTTGTGGTGCTGGTGTTTTGTCTGGGGATGGGCGAACTTTTGGTGAAATTGCGCGATTTTGCCTACATGCGCGAGCGCGATGATGAGGAGGGGGCGCGTCACGCGGCCTCGGCGCTGGCCGGGCGCGAGGTCTGTAGCAGTGGTGCGCGGCTTACCCGCGAGATGATGGCGGTGGTATTGGTTGAGGGCCATGCGCGGGGCTTTGGGATATTGTTTTGGTATCTGGTATTTGGCCCAGCCGGCGCTTTATTCGCGGGATTGGTGCGCCATATTGCTTTGCCGAGTTGTCAGGCGGTCATGAAGCGCATGTCTTTTGCGGCGACCCTCTATTGGTGGCTGGATTGGATTCCGGCACGGATCTCGGCGCTTTCTTATGGCCTGGCAGGAAGCCTCACCCACGCCATTGGGAATTGGCAGGTACGCGCCGGTGAATGGGATACGCCGAATACCGCCGTTTTGATTGCAAGTGGCACCGGCGCGTTATTACTCGAGACCGAGGAACAAACCGACCTCCTCTCACGCGCATCCCTCGAAGAACAAGAAGCGGTTGTGCAAAACGCCCGCGACCTGGTAATGCGCGCCCTTACCATATGGATTACCATCGTGGCCCTGATTACCCTGGGTGGCTGGCTGAAATAACACCCCTATCACCCTCCCGAGCCAATCCCTTATGCCGATTCAAGCTGTCGCCACGTTCGAGACCTTTCAGAACCCCTCCCCAACGCGGGACTATACTATTCACATCCGCATACCGGAATTTACCTGTCTCTGCCCAAAGACCGGCCAGCCCGATTTCGCAACCCTCTATCTCGATTATGTGCCCGATATCCTTTGCATAGAACTCAAGGCGCTCAAGGGCTATATCTGGTCGTTTCGGGATCAAGGGACGTTTCATGAGGCCGTCACCAATCGGATTCTCGATGACCTGGTGGCGGCGGTTGCCCCGCGTTTTATGCGGCTGCGCGCCGAGTTTAATGTACGCGGCGGCATCTACACGACCATCGTCGCAGAATACCAGGCCAACCATTGGACGCCACCCCTGGTCGTGACGCTGCCTTGAGGTTCGATACGCCGCGTGATAGGCGCATGAGGTAGTGGCACTATCCCTTTTGGGGCGGCAAAAATCGAATTTCGTCTATATACATCCAATCTTTTCTTTCGCTACAGTGATCTCGTGGTTGGAGAGGCAGCGCCTTGGCGGTGGGGCAAGGCTCGTCTACTGGTGCGTCCTAACACCAGCGGCAGCCAGCTAACATGCGGACAGGCATAAGGATCAATCCCTCCAGAGGCCCCTCCCCGCCTCATCGGGGCAGGATTGCGCAGGAAACCAGGCCATCATTTGATAGTGCCTTTGTTATCGTAGGCCGGAACCATCTGCTACGTTGGTCTCGGGAAAATACCGCTCGATGGATTTCGTTTACCATAATCTATTCATTTTACTTGATGGGAGATACAGATGAATTTTGCAGAAAAAGGTTTGCCTTTAGATAAGCAAGGGATGGCGGCGGTTTGTGATCTCCTCGGTGTTAGCGACGCTGAGGTATGGACGGTGCTGCGCGTCGAGACGCGCGGCTTTGGCTTTCTCCCCGACCGTCGTCCGCGCATCTTGTTTGAACGCCACATCTTCCATAAAGAGACCAAGGGCGTCCATGATACCGCGCATCCCGATATTAGCAATCCCACGGCGGGCGGTTATGCGGGCGACGAGAAAGAATATCCGCGCCTCGAACTGGCTATATCACTCAACCGCGAGGCGGCATTACGCAGCGCCTCGTGGGGGATTGGTCAGGTGATGGGGTTTAATTATAGCGCTGCTGGTTTTGGCTCGGTCGAGGAGATGATCCAGGGCATGGTGCGGGATGAAAACACCCAATTGGCCGCCATGGCGAGATTCGTCAAGGGCGTTCACCTGGATGGGGCAATGAAAAGCCACAACTGGGCCGCCTTCGCCAAAGGCTATAATGGCCCGGACTACGCCAAGAACCAATACGACACCCGCCTCGCGGCAGAATTCGCCAAATGCCAGGTGCAGATACCCGATATAGCCCTCCGCATCGCACAGGCCGCCCTTTTGTATCTCGGGTTCGCCCCAGGTACGGTGGATGGCCAAAACGGCAAACGCACC
>CAIRSR010000073.1 GCA_903881315.1 uncultured Thiotrichales bacterium
GCAACCAGCGGCGGGACAGCCAGCGCAGCCAACAGCGGGGCTATCCACACCGCCTGTGGTTGGTCAGCCAGCGACTAAGCAGCCAACAATTGGTCAACCCATGGCTTTGCAACCAGCGGCGGGACAGCCAGCGCAGCCAACAGTGGGGCTATCCACACCGCCTGTGGTTGGGCAGCCAGTGACCAAGCAGCCAACAATTGGTCAACCCGTGGCGACACAACCAGCAGCGGGACAGCCAATACCGCCTGTGGTTGGTCTTGGTCAGTCGGTAGCGACACAGCCAACAGCGCAGCAGTCAATGCCGCCAACGATCACGCAGCCACCAGCGGTCAAGGTTCACCAAGAGATTGGGATCACGGTACGGCCATCGCGCCCAGTTGAGAATGAGTTTATGGTTCGTCAACTGCTCCCTGGGGAAACCGTGGCGGCCAATGCCCATCTATTAGATGGCTTTGTGCCAGGGACAGGAGGTATTGCCTACAGCTTTAGCGTAGCGCCACCGTTCGATGTCAGCGGTCTCTTGGCGGCACTCGATCGCTACCCCTACGGATGCTTAGAACAACTGGTCAGTCGTGCGATGCCTTTGCTCGTGGTCAATGAGGTAGCAATTGGCCTCGGTAAACCACTTGATAAGGCCGCTGAGCGGGGGGATGCGCGGGTTGATGGGGCGATTGCCGCCGTGCTGGATAAGCAGCGCTACGATGGGGCATTTGGTCTGTGGGGGGCCCGCGACGAGGCGGCACCGTGGCTAACTGGTTATGCCATGGAGTTCTTAACGCGAGCCCGCGCACTCCACCATCCGGTACCAGAAACACCGTATCTCGCGGGTCTTACTTGGTTGCGCCAACACGCGATCGAGGGAGGCTCGAGTGATGCGGAACTCTCGAGCCGCGCCTATGCGCTGTATGCCCTGTCACTGGCCGGAGTCTTGACGCCTGGGCCAATACGTTATTTCCACGACGCCTTTATCAAGCAGATCTCTCCGCTTGCGGGCGGACAGGTGGGTGCCGCACTCGCTCGACTGGGTGATCACGATCGTGCCTTGGTAGCGTTTGACACGGCGCTGTCGAAGCTAGACCGTAACTATTCACCCGACGATTATGGCTCGTCGCTGCGCGACGCTGCCGCATTGGTAACGCTGCTCACCGAGGCCGGACTTGCGAGCGAAGCGCGGCTTGCCACCCTAATGGCCCGTTTGCCCACCTCGAAATCTGCTGTTGCTGGCACCAACACCCAAGAACAGGCCTGGTTGGTGATGGCGGCAAACACCTTGATGCAGGGCAAGGGGGCGCTTGACCTCACGGTGAACGGTAAGCCTGGCGCACGGGTTGATCCATTGCGTTTGACCCCAACGGCGACGGAGCTTGCTGCGGGGATTACGGTGCAGAATGTGGGACATCAGCCGGTCTGGCAGGCAGTCGCGAGCTTTGGCGTACCGACCATCCCCAAAGCAGCGGCCTCAGCGGGTTTGCGCATCAAGCGTTGGTTCTGGAAGCGTGATGGCAGCCCGCTCAACCTAGACGCTGTCAAACAAAACGATGTGTTCGTGGTGGTACTCGAAGGGGCAGCCATGACCAAGCTCAACCACCAGGCAATCGTGACCCAATCGCTGCCTGCCGGTTGGGAATTGGAAAACAGCGCACTCGGAGGCAGTGGTACTGACGGGATGGGTTGGCTCACTGATCTCACCGATCCACAGGCCGCCGAGCGGCGTGATGACCGTTACGTGGCGGCGATTGATCTCACGGTCGAGAAACCCAACTGTAAACTCGCCTTCTTGGTTCGCGCTGTCACACCTGGCTCCTATGAGTTACCGGGTGCGCGGCTCGAGGATATGTACAAACCAAGCTTCTTTGCGCGGCAGGCGGTCGGTCGGGTAACGGTTCTACCTGCGACACCGTGAGATTATCATTTCTCGAAAACTTTGCCTGGTCTCTGCCAAGGAGGGCAACGTGGCAGTGGAACGGGTGGCGTCTGCCTGGTTTGCGCTTCATTCGTGGTGGTGTCGTTGCGGTTTTGTTGTTAGCCAGTACGTTGTGGGTGTGCGATCGGTTGTTCCCGTTACCGATGGGGCGTCTGCACGACCTCTCGGTGGTGGTGGTTGACCGTGACGGCACACCGCTCAGGGTATTAGCGAGCCATGCGCGGTTTTGGCGTCTTGCCACCGAGAGCAAGGAAGTAGACCCAAGCTACATCAATCTTCTTCTTGCGATTGAGGACAAGCGCTTCTTTCAGCACAGCGGGGTTGATGCACAAGCCGTGCTGCGCGCCATCGGACAGAACCTGCTCTCGGGGCGCATCGTGTCGGGTGCCTCGACCCTGACCATGCAGGTGGTGCGTTTACTAGAACCGCACCCAAGGTCGTTATCGGCCAAGCTGCTCGAGATGGCGCGGGCGCTGCAACTCGAGACACACTACGACAAGACAACCATCCTTGGCATGTACCTAACCCTTGCCCCATTTGGCGGGACGATCGAGGGGGTGCGGGCGGCCACCTGGGCCTATTTCGGTAAGTCGCCCCGCGAGTTAAGCACAGCAGAGGCGGCATTGCTGGTAGCACTCCCCCAAGCACCGAGTCGGCTGCGACCCAATCGCTCAGAAGAGAAGGCGCGGCTAGCACGCAACAAGGTATTGACGAAGGCGGTGACTGCCGGAGCGCTACCGGATCGTTTGGCCGAGGAGGCGACGCTTGAGCCGCTGCCAACGCGGTTGCATCCATTCCCTACCCACGCCTATCACCTCGCCGAGGCACTACGTGCGCGTCACCCGGGCGCTACCACCATTACCAGCACCATCGACTATGCGCTACAGTGCGAGCTTGAGGACTTGGCGCGACGCGAACAGGTCGGGTTGGTCGAGCACGGTGGTCTCGCCATCCTGCTGGTCGGGAATAAGCAAGGTAACGTATTGGCCTACCTCGGTGCCCCAAACTTTCATGATGACAGCCGTGATGGTTGGGTAGACATGACGCAAGCGGTGCGTTCCCCTGGCTCTACCCTGAAGCCCTTCATCTACGGCATGGGCTTTGAGGATCGGGTGATCCACCCCGAGACGCTGGTTGCCGATGTCTCTACCCAGTTTGGTGATTACGCGCCGGCGAATTTTGATCGCTCCTTTCATGGCGAACTCACCATTCGCGAGGCGCTCCAGCAGTCTCTCAATATCCCCGCCGTGCTGGTGCTTGATCGGGTTGGCCCGATGCGCTTCACTGAGCGGTTGCGCCATGTCGGTGCGCGACTGGTGTTCCCAGTTGGCACGAAGGAGCCTGGGCTACCTGTCGCTCTGGGTGGCGCGTCGATCAGTCTGTGGGATCTCACGAGTCTCTATCTTGGCCTTAGTCACGCCCAGAACGGCACGGTGATTCCGTTGCGCGTCGAGCCCGAAACGGTCGCGCCGGTGCCGAATCGTCTGCTGTCGGTGGCTGCGGCCACGACCGTGCGCAGAATTCTCGAAGGGACAGCGCCACCACCTGGGTTACTCCCCGCAGGTGAGATCAGCCGCCGCCCGGCGATCGCGTTCAAGACCGGCACGAGCTATGGCTTCCGCGACGCCTGGGCGTTTGGCGTGAGCGTCCACTACACCGTTGGCGTCTGGGTGGGGCGGCCCGATGGCACACCGAGCCCCGACCACTATGGCCGAAACACCGCCGCCCCACTGCTCTATCGGGTGTTCGATCTGCTCGCAGAAGGCCAGGGGCAAAACGATTCTGGACGGGAGGCTACCTCTCTTGAGGCACGCCACCCGCCGCCTTTGTTGCGGCGGATTCGGGCAGGTGATTCTGAGTATCGGCCATTGACTCTGTCCGACTCCGAGCAATTGCGCCTGGTGTTTCCCACCGAAGGGGTTGTGTTAGAGCGAGAAGATGGCAGTCTTGCGCCGCTTACCTTTACCGCTTCGGGTGGACGGCGACCACTGACCTGGGTGATCAATGGCCGCCCCCTCGCCGTCACAGAGACGAAGCGCGAGACAAGCTGGACTCCCGAGGGGCCCGGGTTCTCGAGGATTACCGTGATCGACGCAGATGGGCGTAGCGCTAGCGCCCATTTCCAGTTGCAGTAGAATCTGATGCACGAGCCACTGCCCGATAACCGATGTCGCGTCGATAGAACGCCCCTTCCCAGTGGATGTTCTCTGCCAACTGATAGGCAAGGCCTTGCGCTTCTGCGACAGAATCGGCCAGTGCCGAGACACACAACACCCGCCCACCATTCGTCACCACCTGCCCATCGCACAGGGTAGTGCTCGCATGAAATACCTTGCAGTCGGCAGGTGTTGGTGAATCTAAACCAGTAATGGGATCGCCCTTTTGCACAGCCCCCGGGTAGCCCCTGGCCGCCATCACGACCCCCAGGGATGGGCGCGGATCCCACGCAACTTGTGTCTCGTGCAGACGCCCATCAATGGCCGCCTCACACAGTTCCACCAGGTCGGAGCAGAGGCGCAACAGGATGGGCTGGGTCTCGGGGTCGCCACAACGACAGTTGTACTCCAAGACACGAGGAACGCCGTCTTTGCCAATCATGAGGCCAGCGTACAAGAAACCCACATAGGGTGTCCCCTCGGCGGCAAGCCCACGCATCGTCGGCATAATGACCTCTGCCGTGATCCGCTGCTCTAGGGCTGCGTCCACTATCGGCGCGGGACTGTAGGCCCCCATGCCGCCGGTGTTGGGGCCACGGTCGCCGTCGTCGCGGGTTTTGTGATCCTGCGAACTCGCAAGCGGCAGGACATGCTCGCCATCACAAAGGACGATGAAGCTCACCTCCTCGCCCTCAAGTATTTCCTCGACGACCACCGCTGCTCCGGCGTTGCCGAGGCTCCTTTGTCCCAAGATATCGTGTACGGCAGCGATCGATTCTTCGAGGGTTTTGGCGACAATCACCCCCTTGCCTGCCGCGAGACCATCAGCCTTGATCACCATAGGCGTGCCGCGAGTGCGGAGGTAGGCGGTCGCAAGTGCTACATCGGTAAAGGTTGCATACGCTGCCGTTGGGATGGTGTGGCGAGCGAGAAAGTCCTTGGCATAGGCCTTCGAGCCTTCGAGGCGGGCCGATGCGGCCTTTGGCCCAAAGCAGCGCCGCCCGGCGGCTTGAAAGAGATCAACAATGCCCGCAACGAGGGGGGCCTCGGGGCCAACAAGGGTAAGATCGATGTCCTGCTCGTTGGCAAAGGCAAGAAGGGCGGGCAGGTCTTCTGCATTGATGGGGATGTTTTCTACCTTTGGCTCACGCGCTGTACCCGCATTGCCCGGGGCGACGAAGACGCAGCTCACTCGCGCCGACTGTGCAATCTTCCAGGCGAAGGCGTGTTCACGCCCTCCGCCACCAATAACAAGCACTTTCATGGGAAGTCTCTCATCCCCTTGCCATGGTTGATATGGCGGGAAGGGGTGGTTAGTTGGGAAGTCCAGCTTGAACCCTGAAGATCTTACCATCGGGCAGGGCGCAAAGCTGGACAATAAGGATAACCTATTGGAATTGCATAGAATCATAACACGGACAGGTGGCTACTTGCCTACGGTACTGTGCCCCTATTCCTCGCTGTTGTTCGTTTACGCGGGGGTTGAGAGGCTTGGTAACGCGCTTCCGTTGTATTGATGGTCGTTATCTCACTGTTTCGTGACTAGTCGGCATTAGGCCTAACATAGATCCGTGTATGATGGGCAAGGACGGTTAGGTGCCTTGAGTGGGTCGTGTGGCGGTTCTCTGCGTGTTAGGGCGGGGTGATTATGATGGGTCAGATTGGTTTTGTGTCGATGAGCTTGCGGTGCGCCAAGGCCTATGTGGTCGCATTATCATGCCTGAGAGAAGCTCAATGAACGAGAACGAAATCACGTCTGAAGTCGAGGCGGAGACAGAAACAAATGAAGTCGAGGCTCCAGCAGAGCCCTCAGAAGCACCAGACCCAGTACTCGCAGAAGAAACAGATAACATCTGCGAGATCTTCTCGATCACCCCTTGGGCAGATGGCCTCTCAGTTGCAGAAAGACAGTACCTTTCCGGCTACCTAAAACTCACGACCTATCCGCAAGGAGAGGTAATCTTGAAGGAGGGTCGGCGTGAGGCATATATGTGTATTATCGTCGCAGGTCAGGTGGATGTGGTCAAAGACGACTATAAGAAAAAGAAGAGCCTGACCACGCTGAATAAGGGTAAATCTTTTGGTGAGATGTCCTTGCTTGATGGCGAGCCACGCTCTGCCACAATCATTGCCTCGGAGCAAACCACGGTTTTGGTGCTAAAGAAGAATAGTCTAGACAAACTTATCAAGGATGATCCGGTGCTTGGATCGAAGTTTCTTTTAAAACTCGGTAAAACCCTAAGCCGCAGATTGCGCCTGATGGATGGGAAGGTGCTGGATATGAGTTAGCCTCATCCGCCAGACCCAAAGATCTCAATCGGGTAATGCTACTGGTTTTGTGAAAGGGTTTTGCGACGCTGCGCAATTGTGAATGCGATGCTGATGAGAATACCTGTCGTTACGGTTGCCGGGCCAAGGAAGAGGAGACTAAATAGGCTATAGATGCCAGCGGCAGAGAGCGCCTCAATGGGATTGAGAGGTGCGCCACTCACGGCATCATGGGTCTTGGTGATGGTATGTGAGAGAAATGTGGCAAAAAAGATCAGATACCAACAGAGATAATGGCCAATGATGGTGGCAAGGACACCAGTCAATGCGGCGCGGGGTAGGCTCTCGCTATGGACGCGCTCCATGACGACCCACCACGAAAGACTGCCCGAGAGGAATGCAGCAATCGGCGCTATAACGATGAAGATCCCATAGCCGTCACCAATGGCGCTGGCTGACACATAGAGCCCGCTCAGCGCCCCGACCGAGGCGCAGAGGAGTCCCATGTATAGGCTTCGCCGTTTTGCACCTGCTAGTATCATAGGCAACGTAACCCCCTTTCGGTGGATGGCGGGATGAGGGCAGACCATTTCTGCAACCCGCAGAGCGTGCTGGTCATCGTCGTTGCCAAACGTACCATGACTTTTGCGCTACGGAGGTGGACGGTGATGCCTTTGTAGTGATATTACACCAAGGCCCGCGTCATTATGCTGCGGCGTAAAGGTTAGTTTTTCTGGTCGGTTCTTAACGTGACAATATGATGCGTCCTACACCGGATGAAATCCTGCATCGTGTATTTGGCTTCACGGCGTTTCGGGGACGCCAAGAAGAGATCATTCGGCATGTGGTAGCAGGGGGGGATGCACTAGTATTGATGCCGACGGGTGGGGGCAAGTCGTTGTGTTACCAGATTCCGGCGCTGTGCCGCGAGGGGATGGGGGTTGTGGTGTCACCCCTGATAGCACTCATGCGGGATCAGGTGGAGGCCCTGCGCCAATTCGGGGTGGAGGCCTTTGCGCTCAATTCGGCGATGGGTAGCGAAGAGGCGGGGCAGGTCTTGCGGCGGGTGCGAGCGGGGGCGGTCTCGTTGCTGTATGTGTCGCCTGAACGGCTGTTAATGGACGGTACGTTACAGTTGTTGGCGAACTGCCGACTGTCTTTGTTCGCCATCGACGAGGCGCATTGCGTCTCGCAATGGGGACATGATTTCCGGCCAGAATATCTGCAGCTTGCAGTGCTGCAAGAGCGCTTTCCCAATGTGCCGCGCATTGCCCTGACCGCAACGGCGGATGCCCCGACCCAGGGAGAGATCGTTCGTCAATTGCGGCTGGGTGGGGGGAAGATCTTCGTCACCAGTTTCGACCGCCCGAATATCCGCTATCACGTTGTACCAAAGGCCAAGCCACGCGATCAATTGCTGCGCTTCTTAAGTCAACACCATAAAAATGATTCTGGTATTGTCTATTGTCTGTCGCGCCAACGTGTCGAGGACATTGCAGAATGGCTGTCGCGCCACGGGTTCACGGCCCTGCCCTATCATGCGGGCCTTTCTGCGGAGATGCGCTCCCTTCACCAAGACCGTTTTCTGAAAGACGACCAGGTGATCATGGTTGCGACGATTGCGTTTGGCATGGGCATCGACAAGCCCGATGTGCGTTTTGTCGTGCATTACGATCTGCCGAAGAGTATTGAGGCCTATTACCAAGAGACCGGTAGGGCCGGACGCGACGGCCTGCCCTCGAACGCATTACTGCTATTTGGCGTCGGGGATATTGCCCTGATGCGTTCGATGATCGCGGGCAGCGACAATGATGAGATGCGCAAACAATTAGAGGTTCGTAAACTCGAGGCGTTGGTGGGGTTCTGTGCGAGCACAAGATGTCGTCGTCAGATCTTGCTTGAATATTTTGGAGAAACCCCGCGCCACTCCTGCAACAATTGCGATGCCTGCCTGTATCCTATTGCGAGTTTCGATGGCACGGTCGCTGCGCAAAAAGCCTTGTCTGCCGCGATTCGCACCGGACAGCGGTTTGGAGCGGCGTACCTCACCGACATTCTGCTCGGGGCAAGCACCGAACGCATCACCCAGTTCCAGCACGATCGACTGTCTACCTACGGTGTTGGCAAGGAGTATAATCGCTCGCAATGGCGCGACATCTTCCAGCAATTGATAGCACACGGCCTTCTTCTTACCGATATGGAAGGCCATGGCGGTTTACGGCTTGGGCCCGATGCGCTGTGCCGACCGGTATTGCGCGGCGAGGCCGTGGTCAGGTTGCGCGAGGAGATGCGCCCGCAAACCACGCGAGCGCTGCGAGGAGAAAAGCGACGTGGCGCAAAACCAAATACTGAAACCATCGATCGCCATCCGGCTCATTTCGCAGACGCTGACAAACCAGTGCTAGAAACTGCCGAAGAGAACCGCCTCTTTCAATCGCTCCGCGCCCTTCGCCTACAACTCGCCAAGGAACAAAACGTCCCCCCCTACGTTATCTTTCACGATACCACCCTGATAGCCCTAACCAAAGCCCACCCTAAAACCTTACAAGACCTATCTCGTATCCCTGGCATCGGCCCAACAAAATTGGAGCGGTATGGGGAGGCGTTTTTGCGGGCAGTGAATGAGTGAGACGATGCAGTATGCGGATCCTTGCGATTGTGCGGCGCGAAGAGGATATCCGCACACCTTAAAAACGTACTGGTTGACGCCGTGCCCCCCAATTACCCTGGCGTGATTCAAAGACCCCAGCACAGGACGCCTGGCATCGATTACATCGACCGTCCGCAGTCAGATTCCAGGTCGAGAGCTGGTAGCCAGTGCGCCCAATGAGGCACTGACCACATTGATGACAGTAGGTTGAGCTGCTCTCTGGGTCGGTGATGTTCCCGGTGTATACATAGTGCAAACCATTCTTGCGGGCGATAGCGTGGGCGTGTAATAGCGTCTTGGCGGGGGTTGGTGGTTTGTCTTGTATCTTCCAGGAGGGGTGAAAGGCGCTAAAATGAAGCGGCGTATCTGCCCCTAGGTGTTCCCTGATCCAGGTCGTCATTGCCTCTATCTCTTGAGCGCTATCGTTTTCGCCAGGGATTAGCAGGGTGGTAACCTCTAACCAAACGCTAGTTTCGCGTTTTAGATATTCTAAGGTTTCGAGGACAGGTTGTAGGTGGCTGCCGGTAAGACGATGGTAGAAATCCTCGGAAAAGCTCTTGAGGTCTACGTTGGCGGCATCCATATGGCGATAAAATTCGGCCCGTGGTTCGGCGTGGACATAACCCGCCGTGACCGCGACCGAACGGATGCCCTGTTTGCGACAAGCAGCCGCCACATCAATGGCGTATTCGTGAAAGATAACCGGGTCGTTATAGGTATAGGCGACACTGCGACAGCCAAGGCGTTTAGCGCCAAGTGCAATCACCTCAGGCGAAGCGGTTGCGGCTAGGGTGTCCATTTCGCGGGATTTGCTGATGTCCCAATTCTGGCAAAACTTGCAGCCCAGATTACAGCCGGCGGTGCCAAAGGACAGAATGGGTGTCCCGGGCAGAAAATGATTGAGTGGCTTCTTTTCGATGGGGTCGATGCAAAAACCACTAGAGCGTCCGTAGGTCGTAAGAACGATCTGCTTCCCTTGGTTTTTTCGCACAAAGCAGAAACCAGCTTGGCCCTCTTGGAGTACGCATTCGCGTGGACATAGCGTACACTGAACACGTCCGTCCTCGCGCAACAACCAATATCGGGTGGGAACAGTGCTGGTGTCATGGGTGTTCAATGTCTGCCCCCTGGTGAGACTTCGGTGCCTGCGCGTTAGAGTAACAGTCATCCTCAAGACAATGGCGGTGGTCGTACCTCGCGATTACACTGCCACCGCAAGGAGTGGCCGATGAGTACTGCGCGTTCCCCTGCCGTTGCTGGCCAATTTTATCCGGCTGACCCCCGTCAGTTACAAGCCATGGTGAGCGGCTTTCTGCGCTCGGCAAAAACCTCTCGGGAGATTCCAAAGGCACTGATTGTGCCGCACGCCGGCTATGTCTACTCCGGCCCGATAGCTGCGTCTGGCTATGCCTGTTTGGCTGGGGCGCGGGGGATTATCAAGCGAGTGGTTCTTCTCGGGCCAGCCCATCGGGTCGGCTTTGCGGGGATTGCCCTCTCCAGCGCCGCTTCCTTTATTACGCCACTTGGTAAAGTTACCGTGGATACAGCAGCGGCGCAAGATTTGGCCGGATTATCTAAGATATTGGTTCTCGATCAAGCACACGCCGCAGAACACAGCCTAGAAGTACACCTGCCCTTTTTGCAAGAGGTCTTGGGGGAGTTTACCCTAGTGCCGCTGGTGGTAGGGGAGGTTGCGTACGAAACGGTCGCGACGGTGCTCGAACGATTGTGGGGTGGCCCCGAGACCCTCATCGTGATTAGTTCTGATCTCAGTCACTACCACGACTACGAGACCGCACGTCGGCTTGATGCCGCCACCTCTCATGCCATCGAAGAGCTGCTGCCCGAGGCCATCCATCACGAACACGCCTGTGGGCGCACCCCCATCAATGGTTTGTTGACCGTGGCGCGTCGCCTGGGGATGTCGGTACGCACCCTGGATCTCCGCAATTCTGGGGATACCGCCGGAACCCGCGATCGGGTTGTAGGGTATGGCGCGTATGCCTTTATGAAACGCAACCCCGAAGGGGAAGTCATGAGTACCGAACAGATACCCACCACCGATGCGCAGGGCCAGAGCGACGAGCTATCCTCTGCCCTACGCAGCGTCTTGCTTGATGTGGCGGGACAAGCCATTGATTATGGGTTGTCCTATGGCCGCCCGCAAGACGTAAAGCTTGCGGACTATCCGGCCCCGTTGCAGGAGCTGCGCGCCACCTTTGTCACCTTGCAGCGAGAAAAACAATTGCGTGGCTGCATTGGGAGCCTTACGCCCCACCGACCGCTGGTTGCCGATGTTGCCTATAACGCCTATGCAGCGGCTTTCTCCGACCCGCGTTTTCCTAAGCTCTCCACACAGGAGCGTACTCAGCTCGATATTCACATCTCGGTGTTGAGTCTGCCGAGTCCTATGACATTCCACTCAGAGGCAGACTTGCTCGCGCAGATTCGCCCGGGCGTGGATGGCTTGATCCTAGAGGATCAGGGGCGACGCGGTACGTTCCTGCCCTCGGTCTGGGAGAGTCTACCCAACCCTCGGGATTTCTGGATGCAGTTGAAGCGTAAGGCGGGCCTACTCCCAAACCATTGGTCTGCCACCCTGCGCGTGTCGCGTTACACCACCGAGTCCTTCCCGTGACAGACAAGCCCCTTGATTATGCCATTGTCGGCGCGGGGATCTCGGGCCTTGCGGTCGCGTGGTTTTTGCGAAGGTGTCAGTATTCGGTACGAGTCTTTGAGGCATCCGCGCAGGTTGGTGGAACCCTGCAGAGTCGGCTGTGCGATGGCTTTCTGGTGGAGCAAGGGCCGAACTCCACGTTGGAGAATACCGATGCCCTCGGCGCACTTATCCAGGGAGTGGGCCTAGCGGGCAAGCTTCAGGTCGCGAACCCTGCCGGAAAGCGTCGTTATATCCTCCGTGATCATGCGCTTACGCCATTGCCGCTCAGCGCGACAGGCTTTTTGATGACGCCTTTGTTTTCAGCGCGGGGCAAGTTGCGGCTTTGCGCTGAGCCGTTTATTGGACGTGCGAGTGCCGAAGAGAGTGTAGCTGCCTTTGTGCGCCGTCGCCTGGGTTCTGAATTTCTCGATTGGGCGATTGACCCTTTTATCTCTGGCGTTTATGCTGGCGACCCGGAGCGGCTTTCGGTGCGGGCTGCAACCGCTAAGGTCTATGCGCTAGAAGCACAATATGGCTCGTTGATCGGCGGGATGGTGCGCCGCGTCTTGCAAGGTAGGCGGACTGGCCCCGCCCCTACTGGGCGGATGATCGCCTTCGCCGGGGGGATGCAGACCTTCGCTCGCGGTGTCGCGGACGCGCTCGGGCCGGAGGGTGTCCGCACTGGGGCACAGGTTATATCACTTGCGTACGGTTCTCGCGACCTCTGGGGTCTGCGCTTTGCAGAGACGGAAGAGGTGCAGGCGCGGCGGGTGGTTCTGTGTGTGTCAGCGGGGGGCGCTGCTGAGTTGCTTGCCCCCCTCGCACCAGAGGCGGCAAGCGCGTTGTGCGCCATTCCCTATCCGGCGGTGGCGTCGGTCGCCTTGGGGTTCCGGCGCGAGCAGGTGCGCCACCCGCTAGATGGCTTTGGCTTTCTCGTGCCGCGCCGCTGTGGGGTAGAGACCTTGGGGGCCTTGTTTTCTTCAACGCTGTTCCCCGACCGTGCGCCCCTTGGGCATGTGTTGCTGACCGCGTTCCTTGGCGGGGCGCGTCACGCGGGGGTTGCTGCGTTAAGTGAAGCAGAGATAGAGCGACGGGTGTTACGCGATCTAACGCCAATCTTGGGGATTACGGGGACACCGGTAATGCGTTCGGTTACTGTTTGGCCCCGCGCAATCCCGCAATATGAGTTAGGCCACCTGGAGCGCATTGCGGTAATCGATCGCGCACTGGCGGGATTGCCTGGGTTGTACACCCGCGCCAATTGGCGGGATGGTATCTCGGTTGCGGATTGTGTGCGCAATGGGCGGGAGTTTGCGGGGGCGTTGTAACTGACTAAAACAAGGTTCAATTATTACTGCTTGAAAAATAACTGAGATAGTGGAGGTATAATGAAATGATGAGAAGACAGCCAGGACAATTCTTTTCTATAAACATAAACATTACATTATTGTTTATACTTAGTGTCGTTGGCACTGGTCTAGTTTGATTCGGTTTGTAACTTGTTGATTCTTCCTGGTGCATTAGATGTTTTTCTGGAGCATTAGAATCTGTTCCCAAGAGAAGCCATTTTCTATAACACCTAAGGCAACTGCGGGGATTTGTTTTA
>CAIRSR010000074.1 GCA_903881315.1 uncultured Thiotrichales bacterium
GCCCGCGTAGGGCCGCCCGCCGACATAGAACTGCGTGCCATCACCTGCGTAGCTTCTTGCACGCCGGAAGCTGTTCTTGCGTGGGAAAAAGCGCCATGGAAATAAACCATGAACCGCAGGTCGTTATTTTGCGAGGCGTTAAGCCGAGCAAAATAGGCGATGGCTCTGGCGATGGCTCTGGCGATGGCTCTGGCTATGGCTATGGCTATGGCTATGGCTATGGCGATGATGCAACCAAGTAAGAGATCTCGCCGCTAGAGAGTTAGCTAAAATACAAAGAGGTACAAGAGGGCCGCAATCACCAAGAGGTAGCCCGCGCCCGCCAGGAATTTGTGCAGTAACGAGGATAGGCTCCGAGCGGTGGTTTTCCAGGAGATCGAGATCTTCCTCCAGCGGCACCTGCAGTCGTGGCAGCGGTAGAAACGGGCTATTCCGAGTGAGCGAGCGGCTCGCTCCAATGGGCTGCGGGCACGGGAGCGGAGTACATTGGGGCCGTTGCAGGAAGGACAATTCATACGATTAGACGTGCCTATGGTTTGTTGGTGGTGTGTTTTGCGAGAGCGTGATTGACTCCAGAGTGTGCTTAGCGTTGCAGATCACGGTTGTGTTCGTCAAGTCCCGTTTGCAGTTACATTGCGCTGCGCATTGAGTTCTCGTAGTGATGAGTCGCGTTAAAAAAGATATTCCTAGCATTTCGAGAAATGTGGTGTACAGCTTTGGCGCTCAGGCTGCGACATTGCTGGTGGCCATTTTGTGTATGCCGATGTTAGTCCATCTGTTTGGGGTCGAGCGCATCGGTGTATTGTCACTGGTCTGGGTGATAGTAGGGTATTTCTCAATTCTAGATTTTGGCATAGGGCCGACGGTGACGTGGATGGCTGCCATATCCTTAAAAGCTGGTGTATAGTGTTCAGTCCTTATTGCGTATCTGCTCGCAGGATACTTGGTGCTGCTTTCTGTCCCTATCGATCATTAAATAACGAAATTACAATGCACTCTAAACAATTTGAAGGGCTGGTTTTTGTTGCGCGTTTTTATGGTGTATATGCGCTTCTTTTTGTTGCATCGTATGCCTTATATGATTGGCCGCCAGTGACGCAGAGTTTATTGGTGGCTCTGTTGCTATATGTGGTGAGTATGCTTTCGGGGAATTTTGTGGGTGCTTTGGTGGGCGTAGCAAAAGAGACATCTGGATCGATAAGAATTAACTGGTTATGGTTGGGTTGGACTATTCTTACAGTTGCCATCATGTTGGAATGGTTTATGCTGATTCAGTTCTATGGCAGCATTGATGTTATTATGACGAATGCGTTTGGAATTCGCTCCGAGTTAATAGGGCAAGCTGAAATACAAATATGCCCAAAACCGCTAACGTATGCTTCTTCCCTAGTTTATTGGTTTTTTGCGATGTTGCTCGCAATGCGGCTAAGGAATCGATCCAGAGAGCTGTTGGTTATGTTGTGCTTAACGGCTGCCGATATTTTTCTTCTGGATCTGACTGTGTTTGGTAGAGTAGGTGTAGTATACTCGACTTTTATGATTTTTGGATATATCTTTTTAGAAAGTCGCCGAGAGCATGGGCGTGTGCGTAAGAAAAAATGGAAACTGTATTTTGCGGTAATTTTCCTTATGGGTATTGTGATAATGGTTCCGAGAGCGATACGGCAGGCTCCTGATGTCGTTTTTGGCGAAGGAATCTATCGAAATGGCGACTTCAGGTATGAGATTCCGGCTGTGTTTGCTCAAGCCGAGGCAATTACTCACACAATGTTTGCCTCGGTTTTCGCGCTTGGTACGAAGTTCGATAAGGATATGAATTATACCTATGGCGCATATACATTTACGCCGTTTGCGAGAGCTTATAAAAGGTACTATGGTGAGTCTGATGCTATGTATATTTCTCGGATAGAGGAGGATGCCCCAAATCTACAAAGGGAGCATAACACATATACTATTATTTGGGACTTCTATTCGGATTTTGGGGTGAGTGGAATTGTGTTTATGTCGTTTGCTTTTGGTGCGTATATCGGGTACATATTCAGGAGAGCGGGGGTCATGTGCGACGCAGAAAAAATGTATATGGTGGGCTGGCTTGGGTTTGCGCTATTTTTTAGCGCATTCTCGTTTGGGAGTTTCATGATAAGTTGGTTTGCGGTTATGGCGTTTCGTATATTCTTAACGAGTAACTTATACGCTAATGAAAACTTACGTTAAGTTGGTGTTGTCGAGTTGGAAATATTACGCGCTTACCGCCCTTAATTACAGCATAACAGTAATTTCTATCCCACTTTTGGTAAAAATTCTTGGCATGAGTGAGTATGGAGAATATGAGTTAGCCATGTCGTTGTCAATGATTATTGGCGTGTTTATCGATCTGGGAATTACTCCGTATGCCATTAGGGAGTCAGTTAGGGGGGGGGTTTCTGATGCAGTATTGATACGTAAAACGTCTGCGATTAAATTCGTTGCATTCCTGATGTGTATATTTTGTGTGTTTGTTTTTTGCAAATTATTTAACGCTGATGATCATCGATACGTGGGCAGTATATATTTATTGGCCACAGTTGTGGGGTTCGCAAGGTCTTTGGTGCCTGTTTGGTATTTCCAGGCAAAGGATATGATAGGGGTTTTGGCGCTTGTTCAGTCAAGTGTTCAGATAATAGTCGTTCTGGGTGGGTATTTACTTTCCATTTATGATAGAAGAATGATTTTGAGTGGGACGCTATGTATTGCTGGGGTGGTGTATATGGTGGGTACTGGTTTGGCTTGGCTGCTAATTGAAAAGAAACAAAGGTTGTTAGGTGATCAAAAAGGAATGACATTGTGGGGGATTTTTATGAGTTCAGTAGTGCTTGCGCCTGCGTCAATGTTGAGTTCGGTTTACATGTACGGGAATAATTTTGCGGTTTCTTTGTTTGTCACTCCGAGGGAGTTGTCCGAATTTGCGGTTGCTGATAGGATGTATCGTGCAGTAGCAGGGCTTTTAGGGCCGCTAACGCAATCGTTTTACCCAAGAATTATCCAGACGATTAAAAGTTCGCAGCAAGAAGCAGATATGCTGCTCATAAGAATTCGTTCGATATTTGTTTGGGTGTCGGCGGCCATAGCGGTATTGATTTGGTTGAATAGTGCGGTATTGATTAGGTTTGCGACTGGGGCTAATGATTATCTGTCTGCAAAGTATCTCAATCTATTGATAATTATATTACCGATTAGTGCGCTAAGTCGCGTGTATGGTGGTCTTTGGTTGCTTCCCAGTGGGAGGGACGTGCAATATTCGGCAGCCGTTACGTTTGGTGCTATAGTCTATTTGGTTTTGTGCCCCACCTTGGGTGGTGGTGGTGGTGGTGTCATTGGAGTGATTGTGTCTTACATATTGTCAGAGTGCGTCGTGCTTTTCTTGATAGTGTGTGCGGCACACAAATCTCTGTGTGCAGAGGATTCGGGCAATCGGACAGTAGTGTAGGTTATTGCCACAAGACAGGAAGGATGGTGGATGAGGTGAAGACATAAGATGCGGTGTGTTGTCTTCGCAGTGCCAGATTGGGAAGCACCGTCGGGTATCGCGAGAATGACGTCTCATCGGTTCCTGCATGCAACGGTTTTTTGGTGCCGCAGGATCGCTGCGATATGACGCTTTGAGCAATGATATGAATTAGAATAATTTGGAGCTTATGAATATGATCTCTTTTGTCACTGTTTCGTATAACACGACGAGTGCTATCAAGGAATTGTATGGGTCGTTGGTGTTAAGTCGGTTAGATATGCAATGGGAACTTGTAGTAGTGGACAATGCTTGTGATGCTAATTTGGAGTTATTTTGTCGAGAACATAGAATTGTTCATCAATGCCCAGGATTAAATGTCGGTTTTTCTCGGGCATGTAATATCGGTGCCTCCATATCAAAGGGAGATATACTGTACTTTATCAATCCAGACAGTATCATTTTGGCCGCGTCTACGGGCGCGTTCGATGATGTAGAAGATGGGGTGGTGTATTTGCCGCAGATAGACGAGGGCGTCACGAACGTATTTCAGGCAAAACTAATGAGAGCGCCAACCTACCGCGCGTTGTACAGAAAAAATCTAGTTTGGTCTAGGGGGGCAGGCGTTATTCTAACAAAAAACACCTTTAAAAGTATTGGGGGATGGAGTGAAGACTATTTTTTGTATGCTGAAGATTTGGATTTCTTTTACAGATTCTATGTGGCCCGTACGCCTATTCGCGTGGTGAGTTGTTTTCAGGTTCATTATGGTGGAAAAAGTTCAGAAACAGTCTTTTGTTCTTTGGGGCGTCAGAAAATGATTGCCCGTTCTTTGTTGATTTTTTATAAAAAATGGGGAATGTATTCGGATATGTATGTGTTTTATCCAGGGTTGCTCTTCGTGAAGATGCTGAGGCGGCCGCTAAGTGCTTGGCAGCCTTTTGTGGCCTACGTGTATGAGTTGGGTTCTGGTTTGATGCGAGGCGCAAAGAATCAATTTGGTGCATAATCTATCGTTGGCTGGGGTGGGATGGGTGCAGGTTGCGTTTTGTAGAGGATTGTAACCGTCAGGGAGATTTTTCTAGCAGTGCGCGGTGTTGCCACAACTGGTGTGCTGAGCTTGGTGATGGGGTGTTTTAGAATGAGAATAGCGCTGCTTGCGAACGCGGATAGTGTTCATACGATAAAATGGGCGAATGGGTTGGCTAGTCGAGGACTAGAGATTCATTTAATTTCTGCGCACAGGACAAACTATCTATTTAATGAGGGAGTTACTCTTTACAGTCTCCCTGTAGATGCGCCTTTTGGGTATGTGGCTTCTCTTTTTTCGCTGCGAAAGTTGTTAGCGGAAATCCAGCCAAATGTGCTGCACGCGCATTATGCAACTGGGTATGGTCTATTGCTCAGATTATCAGGTTATAAGCCTCTGATGCTGTCAGTTTGGGGATCTGACGTCTATGATTTTCCAAACAAATCATTTGTTCATAAACGTCTTGTTCAGGAAAATATGAAAGTAGCTAGTGTGCTCGGTTCGACAAGCCATTGCATGGCGCGCCAAGCAAAACGTGTTTACGATCACGCGCGTATAAGGGTTACCCCTTTCGGGGTGGATGAGGAAACTTTCAGGCCAGTTAAAGTGCGAGAGGGTGATGTAATAGTTATTGGAACTGTCAAAGCTTTGAGCCATAAATATGGTATTGATACTTTGATTGAAGCGTTTGCTATGGTTGTGAAGGCGCTTTCGGGGCGCGAAAAGGTGGCGCTTGAGGTAACGGGTGGCGGTGAAGAAGAGGCTGATTTAAGAGATTTGGTTAGAAGTCTTGGGATCGAGACCTTGGTTACTTTTTACGGGCCGGTACCTCATGCGTCTGTGCCCGATATGATTAATCGATTAGATATATATGTTGCGTTGAGTCGGTTAGAAAGTTTTGGTGTTGCGATTATCGAGGCAAGTGCGTGCGCTAAGCCTGTTGTGGTTTCAGATGCAGATGGCCCAGCGGAAGTGGTCATTAATGGGGTTACAGGATTTATTGTTCCGCGAAATGATCCCGCCGCCGCAGCCAAGGCTCTACTAAAGTTGGTGCATTCGCCTGAGCTTAGGGAGCATATGGGAAGATTAGGCCGAGCCCATGTTATAGAGAATTATACCTGGAATCAGTCACTAGACATAATGATATCGGTATATGAGGAAATGTGTATCTAGCTGGTGGTATGGGTCTTACCATTGCTGGTTCATAGTGATACGGCAAGTATTCGATTATGTACGTTAGGTATCCTGGTTCGTATTCCTAGCGTTCCCCATCGGCACCCGTAAAAATTGCGTTTATGTGCCGAGAGGATACTTTGTTTCGGCTGCCGTCACTCGTGACCACGCACGAGGACGGCGAGCGTTGCCTTTCGTTGTGCAATCGCGTTACACGACGATGTTCACCAAGCGGCCTGGTACGATAATAACCTTGCGTATGGCTTTGCCCTCTAAATAGCGGATTACATTTGTGTCGGTCTTCGCGGTGGTTTCGATGTCGGCATGGGTGGCATCCGCTGCGACCTTGATGTGACCGCGAACCTTACCGTTCACCTGTACCACCAAATCTATTTCGGAGCGAGCGAGAGCGGCCTCGTCTGGGGTGGGCCAGGGGGCGTCGATGACCGGGTCGGTGTGTCCTAATGCCTGCCACAAAACGTGGGTGATGTGGGGGACGATTGGTGCGAGCAAGCGTACCACGGCTTCTAATGCCTCCTGGCGGAGGGTGTAGCCCGTGGCGGATGGGTCATCGAATCGATACAGGGTGTTGATCAGTTCCATTACCGCTGCGATGGCGGTATTGACGGTCATACGGTGGTGTAGGTCATTACTCACCTTGGCGATGGTGCGATGCACCTCACGTCGCAGCTCAGCCTGGTTTGGGGTGAGCGCGTGGTCTTTTGGTGCGCCGTCTTGTGCTGGTCGAGTGGCGGTGACATGACTCCACACCAAGCGCCAGAGGCGCTTAAGGAAACGGTGTGCGCCTTCAAGCCCAGTTGCCGACCAATCCAGAGACTGCTCTGGTGGGGCCGCAAACATCATGAACAGGCGCACCGTGTCTGCGCCGAAATTCTCTACCATTTCCTCTGGATCGACCGTGTTGCCCTTGGACTTGGCCATTTTGGAGCCGTCCTTGCGTACCATGCCTTGGGTCAGGAGTTTGGCAAAGGGCTCATCCCCAGGCACCAGCCCTAAGTCACGCATCGCCCGATGGAAGAACCGCGCATAGAGCAGATGCAGCACCGCATGTTCGATCCCACCGATGTAGTGATCGACGGGTAGCCAATAGTTGACCCGTTCATCGAACATGGCACCCGGCTGATCCGGGGCGCAATAGCGGGCGTAGTACCACGACGATTCGACGAAAGTATCGAAGGTGTCGGTCTCGCGGGTAGCCTCTGCACCGCAATGGGGGCAAGCCGTCCGATAGAAATTGGGGTCGTTCTTGATGGGGGAGGCTACCCCGACAAAGGTGACGTCTTCTGGCAAAACCACCGGCAGGGATGCTTCTGGCACCGGTACATCGCCGCAGGTCGGACAGTAGATCATGGGGATGGGCGCACCCCAGTAGCGTTGCCGCGATATGCCCCAGTCGCGCAGTCGGTAGTACACCTGGCGGCGACCGCGACCAGTGGCCTCGAGGTGGCTTGCGATGGCGGCAAAGGCCGCCTCGGAGGTAAGACCCGTGAACGGCCCGGAGTGCGCCAGCACACCCGGCTCCACGTAGGCGGTCGCCGCGAAATCCCAGTCTCCGCCGGTGACGGGCATGACAACCGGTCGGATCGGGAGACCCATCTTGGCGGCGAACTCGTGATCACGCACGTCATGCGCCGGAACCGACATCACGACACCCGTCCCGTATTCCATCACCACAAAATTGGCCGCATAGATCGGGACGGTCTCGCCAGTGATTGGGTGCAGTGCTTGTAGTCCGGTAGCGACGCCTTTCTTCTCTAAGGTTTCTAGGGTTGCCTCGGCAGTCGAGGTCTGGCGGCTTTCCTCAATGAAATCAGCAAGTGTCGGATTATTCTCGGCTGCGGCAAGGCTCAGTGGGTGCAGGGCGGCTACGGCGAGGTAGGTGACCCCCATCAAGGTATCGGGTCGTGTGGTAAAAACGGCCAAGGCATCGGGGTGGCCGACCACCGGGAACAGGATCTCGACTCCTTCCGAGCGCCCGATCCAGTTGCGCTGCATGGTGCGCACCTCTTCCGGCCAGTCGGGGAGGCTGGTGAGACCTTGCAGCAACTCATCGGCGTAGGCGGTGATGCGTAAAAACCATTGGGGGATCTCACGTCGCTCCACCAGGGCGTCGGAACGCCAGCCCCGACCGTTGATGACCTGCTCGTTAGCCAGTACGGTTTGGTCGACCGGATCCCAGTTGACCGCCCCCTTCTTTTTATAGACCAGGCCCTTTTCGTAGAGCTTTAGAAACAGCCACTGCTCCCAGCGATAGTAGCTGGGGTCACAGGTGGCGATCTTACGCTCCCAATCGTAGCCAAAACCGAGGCGCTTGAGCTGCCCGACCATGTAGCGGATGTTTTCGTAGGTCCACTGCGCCGGTGGCACCTGGTGGCGGATGGCCGCATTCTCGGCGGGCAGGCCAAAGGCGTCGAAGCCCATCGGCTGGAGGACGTTGCGGCCACGCATCCGCTGGTAGCGGGCGATGACATCCCCTATCGTATAGTTGCGCACATGCCCCATGTGCAACCGCCCGCTAGGATACGGAAACATGGAGAGACAATAGAATTTTTCTCGGCTCGGGTCTTCTGCAGCGCGGAAGGAGTGGGATTCTTCCCAGAAGCGCTGAACCACGGGTTCGATGAGATCGGGGCGATACTGTTCTTCCATTGCGATGTCTTTCACCTTCTGGTTTGTCGTAGAATTCTTTTATCGGTTTTGCTCTTGGTCGTTGACGATACGACTGGGCAAGGGGCCCGTCTGATCCCGATATTTTGCACCTTTCTTGCTGTGGTAAGGGCGACTCGTCGGTGAGGAGAGGGGCTCAAAACTGATTGCACAGATCCGCATATTGGGGCGCAAGGCCAGCGGCAATCGGCCACTATTAAAAAATTCGAGGGTGATCTGGCCATTCCAGCCCGGGTCGATGGCGTGTGCGGTGAGATGCACCATTAGCCCCACCCGGGCGAGGCTGCTGCGGCCATCAAGCCACCCAACCAGGTGGTTTGGCAGAACGATGCGCTCTATGGTTGCCCCTAATGCCAGTGCGCCAGGATGTAGATAGAATGCGCCACCATCTGGGACAACCACCTCTTGCATCACCTCTTCGTATACAGTCTGGATGCCGGCGCTCGATCCCAGATCCAAGTAAGGACAGCCGTTGTCAGTAAAGACACGGAAGGTATTGCCGAGTCGCAGATCGATAGAAAATGATCCGAAGCACTCCGCTGTGGGGGGCGGGTCGATGATGATTTCCCCTCGCTCGAGGTGCTCGGTAAGATGAACGTCGGACAATTTCATGAACGCCTCACGGGTGCCTGTAGAATGAAAAAGGGATGCTTACGCATTTGCCCAAGGTTGCCTCACAGTACTAAACCTCGCCCAGGACGGGTGCGACTGAAGTGGAGACCAATGTGGAGAATGGCGTGAACCGTACCATACTAGTGGTCGATAATGAACGGGATCTTGCCGACAGTCTGGCGCTCTTGTTGGAGGCGCATGGTTTCGACCCCCAGGTTGCCTATACCTCCATTGAGGCAGAAACGCGCTTGCTGCAAGGCGATGCGCGGGTAGTCTTGGTGGATGTGCGGATGGGTTCTGGTAACGGGGTGCGGCTGATGCGCCGGATGCGGCGCCTGCGACCGGGGCTCGTGTGCGTCATGATGACCGGCTTTGCGACCACCGAAACGGCGCTGGATGCGCTGCGGAACGGTGCCTACGACTACTTGGTCAAACCCCTTGAGCCAAGCGACCTGTTGGCTACCCTGGAGCGTTGTTTCGATAGACTGCATCTTGCCGATGAGCGAGAGGCCGCGTTGCGTGCCCTGCGCGAGCGCGAAGAAGAGGTGCGTCTGTTGTTTGATTCCACTGCCGAGGGTATCTATGGTGTCGATTGTGCGGGCAAAGTGACCTTTGCGAACGCAGCGTGTTTGCGAATGCTGGGGTACTCATTAGAGGAATTCTTGGGCTCGGATGCGCACGCCTTGTTTCTGGATGCGCACACCTACCGTGCCGACGATCCAATAAGGCCAGACGGGGGGCGCAAACTCGATTGTGCTGCCCTCCAAGGTAGTGGGAGTGAGGCGGTTCGGGCGCTAGATGCGGTATTGCGTGAGGGCTGCCGGATTCATGTGGATTACACCAGGCTGTGTCGAGCGGACAAAAGTGCGGCGGTTGTGGAGTGCTGGTTGCACCCCATCCGTCGAGAGCGGGACGTGGTTGGCTCGGTGGTGACCTTCGTGGATGTCAGCGAGCGACGCAGTGCAATTGCTGAAACGCAACGCATGAAGGCTTATCTCAAAAACATCATTGATGCGATGCCTTCTATCCTGATGGGGGTCGATGCGGACGGGCGCGTGACCGAATGGAATCGTGGCGCTGAACAGGTGACGGGGGTATCGGCGGCGGCGGCGGCTGGTCAAGACTTCCTCTCGTTGTTTCCGGTCTTGTCTTCTCAGGCGGATTATGTGATTGCCGCTGCGCATGGCGAGGGGGTGGTGCATTCCGCACGGCTTTCCCTTGAGATCTCAGGGGATACCAAGGAGGCGGATGTTGTTATCTATCCCGTGGATGTTCACGGAACGCGCGGCGCGGTCATTCGGGTAGATGATGTCACCGAGCGGGTGCGGATCGAGCAGATGATGGTGCAAACCGAGAAGATGATGTCGCTTGGGGGGATGGCGGCGGGCATGGCCCATGAGATCAATAACCCGCTGAGCGCCATACTCCAAGGTGCGCAGAATATTGTGCGGCGCCTGTCGCCGCGCCTGCCTGCCAATCGTCGTGCCGCCACCGAGGCCGGGATTGACCTCGATCACCTGGTGCAGTATCTAGAATCGCGTGAGATATTGCACTTCTTGGCAACCATCCAATCGGCTGCGACCCGTGCGACGCGCATTATTACCGACATGCTCGCATTTTCACGCTGTAGCGAGGCCAGTTT
This sequence comes from uncultured Thiotrichales bacterium, assembly GCA_903881315.1. GTDB lineage: Bacteria > Pseudomonadota > Gammaproteobacteria > CAIRSR01 > CAIRSR01 > CAIRSR01. The sequence goes on from CAIRSR010000074.1 coordinate 10,630, forward strand.
CGCGCCCTTCGATATCACCGAGATCCTCGAGACCGTGGTGCGTCTTGCCGCGAGTGACTACGATCTGCGGCGCCATTACGATTTTCGCCGTATCGAGATTGTGCGTGATTTTGACCCGGTACTCCCACTAGTGCCTTGTGATCGTACCGAGATCGAACAGGTGTTCCTCAATCTTGTTAAGAATGCGGCACAGGCGCTTGCCGAGGTTTCACCTCCTCATCGGATCACTCTACGTACCCGACTGGAGGACGGAAAGGCTTGTATTGATGTAGCCGATACCGGTGTTGGTATGGACGAATCCACCCGCACCAAGGTTTTTGAGCCTTTTTTTACCACCAAGCCGGTTGGTATTGGGACTGGATTAGGCTTGTCTGTGAGTTATTTCATCATCACCGAGCAGCACTACGGCACCATTTCGGTGAGTTCTGAGCCGGGGAAGGGAACGACTTTTACGGTGTGTTTGCCGCTTGTTCTCTAGCAGTCCATTGGTGTATGGTCTGCTATCAACCGAATTAGGAACCTAGCCGCGATGGAGTCCTCGCCGTTTAATACCCTGCGCGCCCATATGGCGACACGTATCATTGGTCAGCAGCACCTCATCGACAGTATGTTGGTCTGTCTGCTCTCCGATGGCCATATGTTGGTTGAAGGGATGCCGGGGCTTGCGAAAACCACGGCAGTCAAGGCGCTCGCTGAGGGCATTGAGGGGGATTTTCACCGCATCCAGTTTACGCCCGACCTTTTGCCGTCGGATCTTGTCGGCACCGATATCTATCTGCAAGAAAAGGGTGAGTTCCAATTTCGCCAAGGCCCTTTGTTTCACAACATCCTCTTGGCCGATGAGATCAACCGTGCTCCGGCCAAGGTGCAGTCGGCCTTGCTCGAGGCGATGGGCGAGCACCAGATTACGGTGGGGCAAACCACCTATCGGTTGCCCAGGCTGTTCATGGTGATGGCGACCCAGAACCCGATTGAACACGAGGGTACCTATCACCTTCCTGAGGCACAGCTTGACCGTTTTCTCATGCATGTTTGGGTAGGCTACCCAAACAGTGAGGAAGAACTCGCCATCCTGGCGTTGGATACTGCCCAGCAACAAACGCCGCCGCGTCCTCCGGTGCAGCGTCTTTCTCAAGATGAGTTGTTTGCTGCCCGTCATGAGGTGTCGCAGGTCTTCCTCGATAAACGCATCCAGCAGTACATTGTTGATCTGGTGCTGGCGACCCGCAAGCCCGCACCCTACGACGCTGATCTGGCGCGTTGGTGTCGCTATGGGGCGTCACCGCGTGCGAGTATTGCCTTGGCGCGTTGCGGACGCGCCTGTGCTTGGTTAAACAACGATCGTTACGTCACTCCGGCGCACATCCAGGCAGTGGCTGCCGATGTCTTGCGTCATCGTATCCTGCTTACCTTCGAGGGGGAGGCGGACGGGGTGACGAGCGGTGATTTTGTCAAGAAACTGTTGCAGGTAGTGGCTGTTCCCTAGGCAGACAACCGCATGCGTTGTCGGCGTGAATTGCAGAGATCCCTCCATTGTCCCTCCGTCCTGCACTGACCGATCTACTTGAGCTGCGCCATCAGGCGCATACCGTGGGGATTGCCTCTCACCATCCGGTGAACTCGGCGTTGTGCGGCCTCTATGCCTCGGTATTTCGTGGACAAGGCATGGACTTCGAGGAGGTGCGGGAGTACCAAGAAGGTGATGAGATCCGCAACATGGACTGGCGAGTAACGGCTCGCACCGGTGTGCCGCACCTTAAGGTCTTTCGTGAGGAGCGCGAGCGGAGCGTTATCCTGTGCGTGGATATTGGCGAGAGGATGGCCTTTGGTACCCGCAACACCTTCAAATCGGTTCAGGCGGCGCGGGTTGCCGCACTGCTCGGCTGGTCGGCCAATAGCAACCAAGACCGCGTAGGGGCGCTGCTGTACGGGGATCCGGTGATGGGGCTGCAGAGCTTTCGTCCCACGCGGGCGCGTCGCTCGTTGTGGCAGATGCTGCGTGTTCTCACTGAACCGGTACATCCTGGGCGTCACCACACCGACCCGTTGCAGGATGCGTTGGAACTCCTAAACCGCAGTGTCGCGACTGGTGCCTTGGTTTTCCTGATAGGGGATATGAACCGTGATCCGGTTGAATTTGAGCGCCATATCGGTCGTTTGCGCCAGCGCCGCGAGGTGGTGCTGATCCCGGTGGACGATCCGGCGGATCGTGATATTCCGCCGATGGGTCGGGTGCTGTTTGGTGGCACGGATGGGCGACGCCTAGAGATCGACACCGACAATGCCAGCGGTCGTGCGTTGTATCGGGAGCGCTGGGAGAAGACCCGCGCCCAGTTGATGACCATAGCCGCCCGCTTGGGGGTCGCGGTTATCCCCATCGCAACCAACGACAATGTGCGTGATGCCCTACAGGGGGGCTTACGCTTGCGTGCCCAACGGATGGTAGGACAACGATGAACCCGGCACTAGAACAACTCCGTGACATTCGGGGTCTCGATTCGATTCCTTGGTGGCCACCGGCTCCAGGCTGGTGGGTAGTTGGCGTTGTGCTGGTGGCGGTTGTGGCGGTTGCTCTGTTCGCTGCGATGTGGGTCTACGTCTTGCGGCGCGATTGGCAGAGCGATGCGAGACGCCAATTGCGCGAGTTGGGTGTTCGTGTCCACCATGCGGAGGCTAAAGAGGTTGTGGCCTGCCTCTCCGAATTGTTGCGGCGGATTGCTATGGTGCGCCACGGGCGAGTGGCCTCTGCGAGCCTGACTGGTGAGGCGTGGCTTGCCTGGCTCACCACCAATGATCCAGCCGGTTTCCCCTGGCTAGAACGGGGGCGCGTCCTCATCGACCTGCCCTATGCCCCGCCGCGTGATCAGGCCCGCGCCGAGGGTATTGCGCCCAATGATTTGCTTGCCCTAATAGAGGCCGCGCTGCCTTGGCTAGAGCGCACACCATCTCACGCATCTTACGTTGCCGCCGGGAAGGCGTGGTTGCTCGGGGCTCGCAAGTCGACCATGGAGTGGGTCTCTTCTCATCGTACGCGCTACTTCCATGTTTGATTTCCAATGGCCTTGGTTTGCCCTCCTGTTTCCCCTCCCGTGGTTGGTGTGGCGCTATTTCTCGGGCCAGAGCCGCCTCGCCCGCCCAGACGAAGCGGGGCAACCCGTGTTGTTGCACCCGTCACTAGAGTATCTTTACAAGGGCTTTGCGTCGGTGGCACCTGGGGCACCGTCCGATGCTTGGCCGCAGATCGTCTTGCTGGCTTGTACCTGGGGATTTCTGGTGCTGGCGTTGATGGCACCGCGCCTGCTCGAAGAACAGACAGCAACGAACAGTCGTGGCCACGATCTGATGCTGGCCATCGATACCTCCGGGTCGATGAAGGCGCTCGACTTTAACCTGAATGGAGAGCAGGTGAGCCGTATGGCAGTGGTCAAGGGGGTTGCCGGGCGCTTTGTGGAAAATCGGCGCGGCGACCGGTTGGGCCTCATCCTGTTTGGCGACCGCGCCATCCTGCAGGCACCGCTAACCCTCGACACCAATGCCCTGGAACAGCTTTTGCGGTATGTCGAGCCGGGGCTGGCCGGGGATGCTACCGCCATTGGTGATGCGATTGCGCTTGCGGTCAAGAAGCTGAAAAACCGTCCCGAAGGTTCGCGCATCTTGGTGTTGGTGACGGATGGCGAAAACAACGCAGGCATGGATCCGATTGAGGCGGCGGGACTGGCCGAGAAGTACAACGTGCGTATCTATACCGTTGGTGTGGGCACGAAGGGCAAGGTGCCGTTCCCCGATGCCGATGGGCATGTGGAATATCGCGATGACTTTGCGATAAACGACGAGGTACTTGCTCAAATCGCCACAATGACGGGTGGGGCTTATTTTCGCGCTACCGACACCCAAGGCCTAGAGCGCATCTATCGTGATATTGACGCACTAGAGAAGACCGAGGCAGCTACCCGCAATACGCTGGTTCCGGTTCCGCTCTATCGCTGGCCGCTCGGGATGGCGCTGTTGTCGTTGTTGGCGCTGGTTTGGTTAGGTCTGGGGCAGGGAGGGCAGCGTAGTCTGGCTTTGTTGCTTGCTGTCGTTCTTGTGCACAATGCGAGCGATGAGGCGAAGTGTCGCCAGTGGGCGCATGAGGATGAAGTGCCAGCGGCAGCGATGGCAAACTACCAGCGAGAGTGTGCGGCGGATCTGGCTACCCCTCCCGAGCCCAATCCATCCCTGAACGATAGAGGTTCGCGCGAAGATGCTGCCCGCGCAAAGCATCCCCAGGATTGACAGCCATCGAGTGCGATCGGCTTCGGTCGATGATATCCCGCTGCTGCTGCGCTTGGAGAGTCAGTTTCCCACCGATCGCATCAGTCGGCGCAGTTTCCTGTATCTGTTGCGGCGCGCCCATGCGGACGTGTTGGTGGTGGATGGGGCAGGCAGTCTGCTCGGAGATGCGGTGGTGCTCTACCGTCGGGGTGTGGCGTCGGCCCGTCTATACTCTATTGTCGTAGCACTCGACGTGATGCGCATCGGCATTGGGCGCATCCTACTCGAGTCTGCTGAGGCGGCAGCCCGCGCCCACGGGAGGACGAGCATGGTGTTAGAAGTGAGAGAAGATAACCTGGGGGCTCTTGCCCTTTATCAGCGCACGGGCTACCGTAACGTAAAGCGTATCCCGGGCTACTACCAAGATGGTGCGGCTGGGTTGCGCCTGGTCAAGCCCTTTGATGCCTCTTCTCCGCTGTGACCTATGTTCTAGGAGCACGCCATCGACCTGTACGACACCATCCCCTATGACAGTACGCCTCTTGCGGACACCCATCCCGCGTCCCTGGCGGTTATCGGACGCTGGTTTGGGATGGAGCCTGCTTTGCCAGCGGGTGCGCGGGTGCTTGAGCTTGGGTGCGCGGGTGGCGGTAACCTGATACCGATGGCGTGGTACCTCCCGGGGGCGAGCTTCCTCGGGATCGATAAGGCGCTGGCACCGCTTGCCGCAGGTCGGGCGCTGGCGGAGCGCTTGGCGTTATCCAACCTGGAACTGCGTCAGGCGGATATTGCCTCTCTAGAACCCGAAGCCCTTGGCGAATTCGATTACATCTTGATCCATGGCGTATGGTCGTGGGTGCCCTTTCCCGCGCAGGAGCAGTTGTTGCGGATCTGTGGTGCTTGCCTCGCCCCCCAAGGCATTGCCTACATTAGCTACAACACCTTGCCGGGTGCTGCGCCGCGCGGTATGGTGCGCGACCTGCTGCGCTACCATACGCGCACAATCCGCGATCCAGGTGTACGCCTCACTGCGGTGCGTGGGCTCTTAGAGCGATTGGCGTCGGTCTGGGCGAGTGATGATGCGCCGCTCGCCCAATACCTCTCCCGAGAGGTTGCTGAATTGCGCCATGCTCACCCGGGGTATCTTTTTCATGAGTACCTAGGGGAGGTTAGCGCGCCCATTCTGTTCGCTGATTTCATGCAGCGGGCGTCTCAGCATGGGTTGGGTTACCTCGCGGATGCGGATCTCCACACCATGTTTCCCTCCACGCTGCCAGAAAGCGCGATGGTGTTAGTAGACTCCCTAGAGGGTCTCATTGAGCAAGAGCAGCACATGGATTTTTTGCGTTATCGTCACTCACGTAAAACCTTGCTGTGTCGCGCCGATATACCACTAAGTCACGAGCTGGATCTCTCTCGGCTGCGAGAATTCGCTGTTTCTGCGTTGCTCACTCCGGTGCAACGGGTGGACTTGACGCGGGTCGTGGCGGAGGATTTCGCGGCCCCCGACGGTGTGCGCTTTAGCGTCACGCACCCCCTAACCAAGGCTGCACTCCTGTGCCTGGCGGAAGCCTACCCCGATGCGGTTGCTTACCCAGAACTTGAAGAGGCGGCGCTACAACGGGCAGCGGGTGCGAGGGAGTGGGATGTCGCGGGGCTTATCGAAGAGTTGTTCTCGCTCTATGCCCACCGTGCCATCCATCTCGTTACTGCCAGAGAGACGGTCTATCATGGTCTCTCGTCGCACCCACGGGCGCATGCGCTGGCCCGTGCGCAAGCGGGTGCCTACCTCGGGCATCTTGCTACGGTGCGTCACACGGTTTTGGATGTTGACCCTCTTGCTGGGCAGTTGGTGCAATTGATGGACGGCACACGCAACCTCGACGAGCTAGTCGCCGAGTTGGTCGTGTACTTGGCGCATCATACGGCGCGTGCGGTGGTAAAGGGGGGGGCCGCCGAGCTGCCACCGGATGGCCAACTCCTTGCGGGCTGTAAGCACCTGATGGAGCTTTTTGCGCGCCATGGGTTGCTAGAAGAACCAGAGAAGAACTAATGGCCATGTCGTCCGAGGCAATATAGATGTAGGCATCTTCCGTGTACAATAGGCGCATTTTCCATTTGCAGCGTATCAAATCACCAAACGTGCGCGTCACTTTTCTAGCAGGAGACCAGATGGCCAGTAATTACCTCTTTACCTCCGAGTCGGTCTCGGAGGGGCACCCAGATAAAATGGCAGACCAAATCTCAGACGCCGTACTGGATGCGATCCTCGAGCACGACCGAGCTAGCCGTGTTGCCTGTGAGACCCTCGTCAAGACCGGTGTGGTGGTTATTGCGGGGGAGATTACGACCAATGCCTGGGTGGATCTGGATCAAATAGCCCGCGCTGTGGTGAAGGATATTGGCTATACCAGTTCTGAAATGGGCTTTGATGGAGGCACTTGTGCGGTGCTGACCGCCCTTGGCAAGCAGTCTGCGGACATTGCCATGGGAGTAGATGAGAGCGTAGACCATGAGCAGGGCGCTGGCGATCAGGGCATGATGTTCGGCTATGCGACTGCCGAAACTGATGTTCTCATGCCGGCTCCGATCACCTATGCGCATCGCTTGGTGCGTCGTCAGTCCGAGGTGCGCAAGAGTGGCGTCCTGCCCTGGTTGCGTCCTGATGCGAAGAGTCAAGTGACCTTCCGCTACGAGAACCATCGTCCGGTCAGCATTGATGCGGTTGTGCTCTCCACGCAACATAGTCCAGAGATTGAGACGCCTGCTTTGCGTGAGGCGGTCATGGAGGAGATCATCCTGCCTGTCCTGCCGCCTGAGTGGATCAACAAAGATACCAAGTTCTACATCAATCCAACCGGGCGCTTTGTGATTGGTGGCCCGATGGGGGATTGCGGTCTGACCGGGCGCAAGATTATCGTTGACACCTACGGCGGGATGGGTCGCCACGGTGGGGGAGCGTTCTCGGGCAAGGATCCGAGCAAGGTAGATAGATCGGCTGCGTATGCGGCTCGTTACGTCGCTAAGAATGTGGTTGCGGCGGGGTTGGCGGAGCGTTGCGAGGTGCAGATCTCCTATGCCATTGGGGTTGCCCGTCCGACTTCGGTCTCGGTAGAGACCTTTGGCACCGGTCGTATTGCCGACGAGCGCCTAGTCGAGCTTATCAGAGAACACTTTGACCTGCGTCCGCGTGGGATTATTTCCATGTTGAACCTGCTCCATCCTATCTATCGCAAAACCGCCGCCTATGGCCACTTTGGTCGTGAAGAAGCCAACTTCCCGTGGGAATCCACCGACAAAGCCGCTGTGCTGCGTGCCGCTCTTGATGATTAACTCGCAATCTAACCGCTGAGACCGCCTCTGATGAGTAACCAACCCCCCGTTGTAGAACTTGCCTCTGATTACCGTGTCGCTGACATGGGCCTTGCCGCTTGGGGCCGCAAAGAGATTGCCATCGCCGAGACCGAAATGCCGGGGCTTATGGCGCTCCGTGAAGAGTATGCGAACGCCCAACCGCTTGCGGGCGCACGTATCTCCGGTAGTCTGCACATGACCATCCAGACGGCGGTGTTGATCGAGACCCTGACTGCACTTGGCGCTAAGGTGCGGTGGGCCTCTTGCAACATCTACTCTACGCAGGATCATGCCGCTGCTGCGATTGCGGCGAGTGGGGTGCCGGTGTTTGCCTGGAAAGGGGAAACCCTTGAGGAATACTGGTGGTGCACCGAACAGGCCCTTCTCTGGCCGGATGGTGGTGGCCCGAATATGATCCTAGACGATGGTGGTGATGCTACCTTGTTGATCCACAAGGGTGTGGAGTTTGAGGGTTTGGGTGCGGTGCCGGCTCCTGTGGCGGGTGATTCCGAAGACTGGATGGAATTCCTCAAGCTATTGGGCAGTAGTTTTGCGAAGAATCCCGGCAAATGGACAGCCGTTGCGGCGGGTATTCGTGGCGTGACGGAGGAAACAACGACCGGTGTTCACCGCCTCTACCAGATGCAGGAAAAGGGGCAGTTGCTGTTCCCGGCGATGAATGTCAATGATTCGGTGACGAAGAGCAAATTCGACAACCTCTATGGCTGTCGCGAATCCCTCATCGATGGCATTAAACGTGCGACCGATGTGATGATTGCCGGCAAAATCTGCGTGGTGAGTGGCTATGGCGACGTAGGCAAGGGTTGTGCCCAGGCTTTTCGTGGAATGGGCGCGACCGTGCTGGTCACCGAGATCGATCCAATCTGTGCGCTGCAAGCCTCCATGGAGGGGTATCGGGTTGTGACCATCGAGGAGGCCGCTGCCATCGGTGACATCTTCGTTACTGCAACCGGTAACCTAAAGGTCATTAGCCACGACCATATGGCGCGGATGAAGAACGAGGCCATTGTTTGCAACATCGGTCATTTTGATTCTGAGATCGATATTGCCTCCCTAGAAGGGTACGTTTGGGAAGAGATCAAGCCGCAGGTCGATCATGTGATCTTTCCCGATGGCAAAAAGATCATCGTGCTTGCTAAGGGGCGTTTGGTCAATCTAGGGTGCGCTACGGGTCATCCCAGCTTTGTGATGTCGGCCTCCTTCACGAATCAGGTGATGGCGCAGATGGAACTGTATGCGCACCACGCTCGTTACGAACGCAGTGTCTATGTGCTGCCGAAGGCGTTGGATGAAAAGGTGGCGCGTCTGCATCTGAAGAAGATTGGGGCACACCTAACCGAGCTGAGTGATGAGCAGGCCGCCTACATTGGTGTTCCCAAGAGTGGCCCCTATAAACCCAGTCATTATCGTTATTGATGGGGAGAAACCAACCAATATGAAATCACAGCGTAGTCTCCCCCGGGTTTTTAGTCTCGAGTTTTTTCCGCCCAAGAACGAGGAGGGCGCGGAGAAACTGCGCCAGACGCGCGAGAATTTGTCGGGTCTCCGACCACGGTTTTTTTCCGTTACCTCCGGGGCGGGGGGGTCTACGCGCAGCCGCACCATGGCTACCGTATTGGATATTAAGAACGCAGGGTTTGCGGCAGCACCGCACTTGTCCTGCATTGGGTCTACCCGAGAAGGGATTCGTGAGATCCTGGATGAGTATCGCGCACAGGGCATTCGGCATATCGTTGCCCTGCGCGGCGATCTCCCGTCAGGAACCCACGAGGTGGGAGAGCTGCGCTACGCCAACGAGTTGGTGGAGTTCATCCGCAGTGAAACGGGCGACTATTTCCATCTCGATGTGGCTGCCTATCCTGAGTTTCATCCGCAGGCGTCTTCCGCTGCCGCTGATCTCGAGAATTTTAGGCGCAAGGTAAGTGCTGGCGCAAATAGTGCGATTACTCAGTATTTTTATAATCTGGATTCCTATCTGCGCTTTATTGAAAGCTGTGAGCGGATGGGGATCGATATCCCGATCGTGCCGGGCATTATGCCGATCACAAATTATGCGCAACTTGCGCGCTTCTCTGACCTCTGTGGCGCAGAGCTCCCGCGTTGGTTACGTCGTCGGCTTGAGGGGTATGGGAATGATCTAGACTCGATTCGCGCCTTTGGCTTGGATGTGGTCACCGATCTGTGTCGCCGCCTACTAGAAGCGGGATCGCCGGGTCTGCATTTTTATACGATGAATCAGGTCAATCCTACCCGCGCTATCTGGCAGGCGCTCGGTTTGGAGAATCATTAGCGGCGATTAGTGCTAGAAAGACCGGTACGGTGTTGATTGTTTCTTCTTTCACAAAAGGCAATCAGAAAAGATCATGGATACAACGATACGAGCTTTACTGAAGGCAGTTTCGTGGCGCATTGTTGGGACTCTCTCGATATTTATTATTAGTTGGATTGTGACCGGCGCTATCGCGATTGCCACCACTATCGCGGTCACTGAGATAATAGTCAGGGTTATCCTCTATTGGTTGCACGCATGGGCGTGGAACAGGACATCGTGGGGAAAGGATAATGTGCGTTTACCAAGCCCACGGATCTTGAATTCGCCTCCTCCCGTCGAGAAAAAGGCGGTGAGAAACCAAACCAGGAGGGTCTATACCTAGTGCTGTTAATAGGCTTTGACGTTGATTTTTGTTACTCTGTATTGAGGCATTGAGGAATCGACGCATGAGTACCATGAACCAGTTTCGTCAGGGCCAGCAGCAGACATGGGAGCACCTCGCGGAAGGGTGGCGTCATATCACCGAGCGAGCGGGTGGTGCGCTGACTTGTTTCCACCAGGAGCGTCAAGCAGTAGAGGGGCCCGGGATGTTGGTCGAGCGTTATGCGCCGCGCTGGGGTTTAGTGGCCGCCGAGCTTCGTGAAGAGACCGACACCCTGGTCGTTAAACTAGAAGTTCCCGGGATGAACCCAGAACAGATTGGTGTGGATGTGGTGGATGATTTTCTGGTGGTGCGGGGTGAAAAACGAGTACAACGGGAGGATGCGCGTGGTCGCTACCACCTGTTGGAGTGTGCTTACGGTAACTTCGAGCGAGCAATTCCGTTGCCTATGGCCGTAGAGGCCTCCCGTGCGCGAGCGCGCTACCACCACGGTGTGCTGACCGTCATCCTGCCGAAACGGGATCGGACGGACGCCGAGGCGGTGCGCCGCATTAAGGTGAACGCTGAATGATCGGTAACATGGCCGCTCCGATGCGGTTATTGACCGCGATTCTTCTGCTCTTGGTAACAACGTCACCACTGGCTGGGGCGTTGCCGATGCGTCTCCAGGATGGGCATGAGCTGCCTAGTCTTGCCCCTATCCTAGAGCCCATCCTGCCGGCTGTGGTGAACATCTCGACCCGTTCTCGGGTTTTGGTGCGACAAAGCCCACTCTTCGATGACCCCTTTTTCCGCCGTTTCTTTGACCTACCCGCGCAGCCCCGCGAGCGGGTTGCCAAGAGTCTCGGTTCGGGCGTGGTCATTGATGCGACCCATGGCTACGTGATCACCAATCACCATGTAGTCGATAAGGCGGATGAGATAACTGTCACCTTGCATGAGGGTCGCGTCCTCCAGGCGGAGCCGGTCGGCACCGATAAGGACACGGATATTGCTGTCATCAAGATCCCGACGGAACATCTGATTGCTATCCCCCTCGGGGACTCGGATAGGCTACGGGTGGGGGATTTTGTCACCGCTATCGGAAACCCATTCGGCCTAGGGCAGACGGTGACATCGGGCATTGTCAGTGCGCTGGGTCGTTCGGGGCTTGGCATTGAGGGGTACGAGGACTTTATCCAAACGGATGCCTCCATTAACCCAGGGAACTCTGGTGGTGCCTTGGTAGACCTGCGCGGTGAGTTGGTTGGCGTCAATACCGCGATCCTAGCGCCCAATGGGGGTAACGTCGGGATCGGTTTTGCCATCCCCGTCAACATGGTGCGTCAAGTAGTCGGTCAATTGACTGCGCACGGAAAGATGCGGCGCGGCAGCCTCGGGATTGTGCTCCAAGACATAACGCCGGAATTGGCATCTGCCTTTAGTATCTCCTCGCACCAGGGCGCGGTTGTGGCCAAGGTGGTTGCTAATTCGTCCGCCGACGAGGCCGGGTTGCGCGTGGGGGATGTGATCGTCGCCATCAATGGTCGTCTGGTTCACAGTAGTCGCGATTTGCGCAATACCTTTGGGGTTTTGTCGGACGGAGACAAGGCTGAGCTGCAGATGTTGCGCGATGGGCATCCCTTGCGGCTTACCATTAAGGTCAGCGCGACCCGCCAAGAAACACTGGCCGGTGAGCGCGTGGATGCGCGTCTGCGCGGGGTGCTGTTTGGAACGATTGATGAGAACTCGCGCTCGTTTGGAAAGGACGGGGTAGTGGTTCTTACGATCGAAGCTGGCAGTCCGGCAGCGAGCATTGGGTTACAGGTGGACGATGTGCTGGTGGCAGTGAATCGTCGGCCAGTCCATGGTTTGGCCGACCTGCCACGATCGGGAGGGGCAAAGGGGAATCTGTTGCTGAATATCTCACGCGGGGATGCCTCGTTTATGATTTTGCTGCAGTAGTTTGACCGATGATGAAAATCGCAACCTGGAATGTGAATTCGCTACGAGTGCGTCTTCCCCAAGTGTTAGATTGGCTCGGGCAGGAACGTCCGGATGTGCTAGCCTTACAAGAGACCAAGGTGTCGGACGCAGATTTTCCCGAGAAGTCGTTACAGGCGGCGGGTTATCATGTGCTGTACAGTGGTCAACCGGCCTACAATGGCGTGGCTTTGTTGAGTTTGGTACCACCAACCGAGGTTCAGATCGGCCTGCCGGGCCTTGATGATCCGCAGCGCCGTTTTTTGGCCGCGAGCTATGCAGCACCCGATCTCCCGGGGGGAGCGATACGAGTGGTGAATCTCTATGTCCCCAATGGCCAGGAGGTAGGGGGCGAGAAATACGTCTATAAGTTACACTGGCTCTCTTTGCTCACCGACTGGTTGCGCGAAGAGCTTTCGCCGCGAGCCTGCCCTGGAACGCCGAGCTTGGTCATGCTCGGCGACTATAACATCGCGCCAGAGGATAGGGATGTACACGACCCCGTTGCTTGGAGAGGAAGCGTTGCCGTGAGTGAGCCAGAGCGGGCGGCCTTCCAAGGTTTGTTGGGTCTTGGGCTCGCGGATGCGTTTCGGCTGTTTGAGCAGGAGCCGCGTAGTTTTAGCTGGTGGGATTATCGTTCCGTGGCCTTTCGTCGTAACCTTGGGCTGCGTATTGACCACATCCTGGTGAGCCGTCCGCTCGTCGATTGTTGTGTAGCCTGCCGCATCGATAAGGGCCCGCGTGCGCTCCCGCGCCCATCAGATCACGCGCCGGTTGTGACCGAGCTGTCCAGAAACAGAGACTCAGCAACAGCAGATTGAGTGTAGACAAAGAAACAAACCGACAAGAAAGCCCCAATCAACCGACGTAAAGCAAAGATCCCGTCTATGTTTACCAAGTTTTTACGAAAGATTTTCGGCAGTCGCAACGAGCGCGTCCTGCGCCGGATGCGTAAGGTAGTTCATACCATTAATGCGCTAGAGCCGCAGATGATGGCGCTATCCGACGATGCGCTCTGTGCCAAGACCGATGAATTTCGCAATCGTCTTGCGGCGGGGGCGGCCCTAGATGACCTACTGCCCGAGGCCTTTGCCGTGGTGCGTGAGGTCTCGCGGCGGGTGTTGGAGATGCGTCACTTCGATGTGCAGCTTATCGGTGGCATGGTGCTGCACGAAGGCCGCATCGCGGAGATGCGCACTGGCGAGGGCAAGACCCTGGTCGCGACCCTTCCCGTCTATCTGAACGCATTGCTTGGGAAAGGGGTACACGTCGTTACGGTGAACGACTACTTGGCAAGGCGTGACGCCACCTGGATGGGGCAGGTCTACCAATTTTTGGGCATGACGGTGGGTGTCGTCATCTCCCACCAAGATCCGCAGGAAAAGCGGGCGGCCTATGCGGCAGATGTGACCTACGGCACCAATAACGAGTTCGGCTTTGATTACCTGCGCGATAACATGGCCTTTTCGATGGCCGAGAAGATGCAACGACCGTTGCACTATGCCATCGTGGACGAGGTTGACTCTATCCTGATCGATGAGGCGCGCACCCCGCTGATTATTTCTGGGCAATCCGAGGAAAGCTCGGAGCTGTACGTGCGCATGAATGGGTTGGTGCCGCACCTCGAGCGTCAGCAGACGGAAGAAGGCCCGGGCGATTATGCGGTGGACGAAAAGACCCGCCAGGTGCTCCTGACCGAAGAGGGGCATCAACAGGTCGAAGAATTGCTGATGCGGGATGGGATCCTCAAAGAGGGAGAGAGTCTCTACGATGCGAGCCACATTTCGCTGTTACATCATCTCTACGCCGCATTGCGTGCCCATGTGCTCTTCCGTCGCGACGTAGATTACGTGGTACAAAATGACCAGGTGATCATCGTAGACGAATTTACTGGCCGCACCATGCCCGGGCGGCGCTGGTCAGAGGGGCTTCACCAGGCCGTCGAAGCCAAGGAAAAGGTAGCGATTCAGGCAGAAAATCAAACGCTCGCTTCGATTACCTTCCAAAATTATTTCCGCATCTACAAAAAACTGGCCGGCATGACCGGAACGGCGGATACGGAAGCCTACGAGTTCCAGCAGATCTATGGGTTAGAAGTAATCGTTATCCCAACCCATCAACCCATGATCCGCGATGATCGGGGTGACTTGGTGTACCTTACGGCCAAAGAGAAGTTTGAGTCGATCATTGCGGATATCGAGGATTGTCTTGCCAGGCAACAGCCGGTGTTAGTAGGTACTACGTCCATCGAGACCTCGGAGTACCTGTCGCAATTGCTGACCAAAAAGAGTATTCCGCACCAGGTTCTTAACGCAAAATACCATGAGCAGGAAGCGCAGATTGTGTCTCAGGCGGGTCGTTTGGGTGCGGTTACCATCGCCACCAACATGGCGGGTCGCGGCACCGATATTGTGCTCGGCGGGAATTGGAAGGCAGAGGTGGCCGCACTAGAAACCCCAGATCCAGGCGCGATAGAAACGATCAAGGCTGCGTGGCGCGAGCGGCATCAAGCAGTCTTGGGGGCCGGTGGGTTGCACATCATTGGCACCGAGCGCCACGAGTCGCGGCGTATCGATAATCAATTACGCGGTCGTTCTGGTCGTCAAGGGGATCCTGGCTCAAGCCGTTTTTATCTCTCCCTAGAGGATAGCCTGATGCGGATCTTTGCCTCTGAACGCATCGGGGTGCTTATGCAGAAGCTTGGGATGGAGCCAGGCGAGGCCATTGAGCACCCGTGGGTGACAAAGGCGA
>CAIRSR010000075.1 GCA_903881315.1 uncultured Thiotrichales bacterium
CGCAGTTGCCTTAGGTGTTATAGAAAATGGCTTCTCTTGGGAACAGATTCTAATGCTCCAGAAAAACATCTAATGCACCAGGAAGAATCAACAAGTTACAAACCGAATCAAACTAGACCAGTGCCATACTGTCACAATGGGATAACATAGAGAAAGAGTCATATTCATTATTAACTAAAGCGAGGTTGCAGTTTACAGACACTGGTGAACAGCAGATCATAGCTGGAGTGATTGAGGGTATTGGCGATGTTTCAGCAATCTTTCACCTCTTGGTCTCCAATCACAAAGAAATGGGAGAGGCCGTTTTATGTGGAACCAGAAATGAATTAGAGAAACGATTATCCAGCCAGTTGCTTCTGAAAGAAGTCGCTATACGCAACAGCATCATCCAACTGAGAGATAAACACTCCGACTATAGCCAGCAAAAGTACCAGCAGTTATCAGCGATCAGTCTCGTAATCTCCGTGCTATCGGGGTTGGCCGTGCTGCTCTTTTCTGTGTGGATAATACGTTCACTAGCACGTCCCCTCAAAGCGATTAGTGCGTCCTTCATGGCGCTTGCCAGTGGTAATTTGGATCAATCCATCCCGGGTCGGAATCGTTACGACGAGATCGGTGCGCTAGCCGGAGCGGCTGAGGTCTTCAAAGATAAGGCGCGCCAGTTAGATGATGCGAGCCGCTACAAGACAGAGTTCTTGGCGAATATGTCCCACGAACTTCGCACCCCTCTGAACAGTATGCTCATCTTATCAAAGATCCTCGCCGAGAATGCGGCAGGAAATCTTACCGCCGAACAGGCGGAATCAGCATCCATTATTTATGAAGGTGGCACATCGCTGCTCTCTATCATTAACGATATCCTCGAACTATCCAAGATCGAGGCTGGGCAGATCGATATTCACCATGAAACAAAGACGTTTCGTCGCTTTACCGAACAATTCTCCCGACAGTTCCGTCCTGTTGCGGCACAAAAGGGTATAGAATTTCAGATCAAGCTAGACTTGGAATTGCCGGAGGCAATACACACCGATTGGGGGAAGATCGCCCAAGTGGTTCGTAATCTCGTTGGCAATGCCATGAAATTCACAGAGAGGGGATCGGTACATCTTTGGATTGGGCGAAGCTCGTCCCTGTCTGCCGCCGATGCTGTATTACCTGGTTCCGAAGAATGGTTGGTCTTTCAGGTGCGGGATACCGGGATCGGGATCGATGCGGATAAGCATGAGCAGATCTTTGAGGCGTTCCGCCAAGCGGATGGATCCACCAACCGAAAGTACGGTGGAACTGGCCTTGGCCTCGCCATCTCGCGTCGCTATGCCACTCTACTAGGGGGCCGACTGACCCTGGAAAGTACGCCAGGAATGGGGAGCATCTTTCGCTTTTTTCTCCCGATGAATCACTTCCAGATTACCGAACCGGAGAGGGACATCGGCGACGCTAGCAACAACGACAATACGAGCTACTTTGACAGTTATTTCAGTATGCGGAACATTCAGTGCCTTGCGGTGGACGACGATACCAACAACCTCTACGCGCTTCGGCAAGTCCTTGGACACCGAGTGCGCCACCTGTGGACAGCAAGTGATGGCCAGCAGGCACTGGATCTCTTGGAGGAGAATCCTGACATCAACCTCCTACTCCTGGATATCATGATGCCGGTGCTGAACGGGTATGAGACCATGCGCGCCATTCGCGCCCAACCGCGTTTCGATGCGTTGCGGATCATCGTCCTGACGGCCCGCGCGCTTCCAGAGGATCGCGAGCGGTGCCTGTCCTACGGCGCTAACCGCTATCTTGCCAAACCGCTCGTTCCGGCGCGCCTTCTCTCCACCATCATTGAGTGTCTCGGCAATTACACACAGGACGCAACCAGCGCCTCTTCCTGTGCTGCGCTACCCGGCGGGCCAGCGCATGACCTAGAACCAACGCCACTATTCGATCCAACGAGGCTTCCCATCAATCTTCTCATCATCGATCCCGATATGCGCGCCCTGTATTCTCTTGCACAAGCGCTGAAACCATTTGTTCAGCGATGCCTGTTGGCGGCACATTGCAAGAAAGCAGTGGAGCTGCTCGGTCAATGTGAAATTGACGCCATCGTCCTCGATCCACAAACCCCATCGATTGAGGGCGTGGGTTGTCTTGCTGCGCTACGTGGTGATCCACGCGCCAGCCATTTGCCCATCATCATACTGTCCGCAACGGGCGCGCCGGAAGAGTCGGAATGGTACCAGCAAGACGGGGCGTCGGGATGCGTGACCAAGTCCGCCCCGTTCCCCTCTTTGCTTGAGACCTTACGCGTTACTTTGGCTGCGTCGCAACAGGTCTGACGAGCGCAAGCGATCCCCAAATGCCGTTTCTAGGAGTGAGGCAGTGTCCATAACAAATCGTCGCCCCGCCATCTTGTTGGTGGATGATCATGCGCCAAACCTTGATGCCCTGCGGCTTCTGCTCAGCGCGGTTGATGCCGATTGTGTCACCGCCTCTTCCGGAGTAGAAGCGCTTGCTATTCTGCTGGAGCGGAGTTTCGCGCTTGTGTTATTGGATGTGGATATGCCTGACATGGACGGCTATGAGGTTGCAAGATACATGAAAGGCGTTGACGTTACTCGATTGGTGCCTATCATGTTCCTCACGGCTGCGTACCAAGACGAAAACCACCGCCTTGAAGGTTATCGGTGTGGTGGCGTGGATTATCTCGAGAAACCCATTAATAACACCATTCTCTTGTCCAAGGTGCAAATTTTCCTTGATCTCTGGAGGAAGTCGGCTGAACTGATTGAAAGCGAGCATCGGCAAGCACTCATCATGCAGACTGCTCAGGATTTAATCATCATTGCCAACCAACAAGGTTGGATCGAGTTGGTCAACGTGGCGGCCACTCGTCTGTTGGGGTACTCACAAGAAGAATTGATCGCGCATACGTTGGAAATGCTAGTAGTTGAATCTGATCTTCCCCTGCTATCGAAATATCTAGAGAAGCTACAAGCGGGTTCCTACGAAATTAGCGAATGGCGGCTCCGGCACAGGAATGGCGGTATCAGGTTCTTCGAATTTGGGACGCAACCGTTGCCGAATGGCCGTCTCCTGATTATCGGTCGGGATGTTACTGAGCGCAAACAGGCTGAAGAGGAACTAATCAAAAAGGAAAGGAAATATCGTTTATTATTGGAATCGGCCAATGATGCTATATTTGTGGCTGACGCCGACACTGGAATGATTCTCGAAGCAAATTGCGCCGCCGAGAATTTACTGGGCCGCCCCATTGCCGAAATTGTCGGGCTACATCAGACCGCGCTCCACCCTGTTGAGGAGGCTGCGTATTATGCCCAACTGTTCCGTGAGCACGTTCAGTACAAAAAGGATACCGTGGAAGATATCGTAGTGATGCGTACCGATGGTAGCCGAGTACCTGTTGAAATCCGTGCCGCCGTTACGGACATAGGGGATCAACGGCTTATTTTGGGTATTTTCCGTGATGTGACCGAACGCAAAAAGGTTGAGGAAACCCTACGCCTGAGTCAGCAAAAACTGGCTACGGCCCAGATGATTGTCCACCTGGGGAAGTGGGTCTGGGATCTGGGTACAGATCATCTGGAGTGTTCTTCTGAGCTTTACTACATTTTTGGACGTGACCC
>CAIRSR010000076.1 GCA_903881315.1 uncultured Thiotrichales bacterium
CCTGAAGAAACGCGCCCCCCCCAGATAAACAGGTCTGGTAGAGCGGGAGTCACATAAAACGATGGCAGGTAAAAAGTAAAAACCCCTCCCCAATTCCCCTCCCGTGGAGGGGTGCCCCGAAGGGGCGGGGTGGTTAGTCAATCATTTTATGCTGCTCTTGCTATATTCAAGAGGACGAGTAGTTTATAACCAGATCAGGGGGTAACGATGAGTTTTATCAGCAACGCTCCGGTGGCTGTTCAGTACTTTTTTCTAGGTCTCTTTTTAGCCTGGGCGATCAAACTCTGGGACAACTGGAGAAAGGCCAAGAAGGATTTCCCAAAGGTTGCTTATGATGCAAACACCCTTACTGCAGAACACCAATGGTCATGGGCGATACCACCAGCAGAACTGAATCTTACGGTAATTGATGCGGAGAATGAGAGCACCATCCATCTTCCTGCCAAGAAAAGTTCTGTTGAGATATTCGGGAGTGTCTTGGCAGGTCTTCTTGCCCTGCTTGGGGTCTATCTCATCGGGGTGATTATCTACCGCACGGCAATGGATATGCCAATTTTTATGGGGGGTAGCCTCTTTTGTGTCGCCTTGATCTTCGCGGCGGCCTCTGCCCTGACCAAACTAAACGTCCCATTGCTTGCGATTACCCGCACCCCGCACTTTGTTCGCTTTACCATACGCCGCGCCTACTATTGGCAATACCAGGTTGTGTTCACGACACCGCACCAGGTCGGCATGAGCTTTGAGGGAAAAATGCAGAACTTTCTCACGATGACGATCGATGAGCTTGAGTCGCTGCCTGATTATTACCTGCTGGTGAAAACCCCATGGCGTACGAGTCAAAAATTCATCCTGCGCGTGAACCCAAGCCAGGGCAGTTGGATCGTAAGCGGTCTGAATCAGTGGTTAGAGGCAAGCCTGGCAAGACAGGCGCACCAGACAAGTGTTTGAGAAAGAACTGGTCACAATTGTAGGCGACACCACGTTTCCGTTTTATCTACGAGATGTTGTTCTTCTCTGCTGTACGGCTAGCTCACGACTATTGCTGGTATAGTTGTCTCTCTCTTAACGCTGTGCCGTATGCCAAAAGATTACTGATATTATTATCTAGGAGAATAATCATGGGTCGTTTCCCGCGCTCTATTATTCTTGCCGCGATGGTTGTTTCATCATGCTGTGTGCCGATGCTTGCCCTTGCCGAGATGTCCGCAGAGCAAGCACTCAATACCATGTACGAAAAGTATGATCAAAAGCACAGTTGTTGGATCACCGTAGCCGGGGAGAACAATCAGCGCTACTGCATGAAGGTTGACAGCACCAAGAAGATCTCTGCTGCCTCTCGCCAAAGATTGTATGTATTGGTGGTGGGTAATGCGATTGATAATAAGGGTGAGCCAAATGGTGCGCATGTCACGGAAGGTTTGGTTGGTGCCTTTGTTCTCGAAGAACGCAATGGCGATCCCGAGATCATTGCCGCCAACCCAAAGATCATGATCGGCGCGAGTGGTGAAGCACCTACGGGGTGGAAGCTATCCAAACTCGGGCCTGCCAATTACTGGGGCTGGCAGAACACTTCAGGGGATTGCCATCAAGGTTATTGTGGTAGTCGCTATGCCATCCTTGCCCCCTCAGGCAAAGGTATTCGCGACCTCGCGGGATTTATTGCCTCCTACGATGACAGCGGCGTTGGTAATGACAATAGCACCACCATTGACTCAAAACTTGAGATGGACACGACGCAGACCAACAGCACGGTATTCCCACTACTCGTTACAATAACGGGAACCGATCAGGGAAAGGCCCTTGTCGCGAGAACGTGGACACTCCCGTTTGATCCAAAAGGTGGAGCGTATATTGTCCCAAAGGACTGGCCGCTGAATGGCCGAGATTTTTAGGGGGTCAGCACGGGTGCGGCTGTTCGCTGGGAATTGCTGATCGTAGCGGGGGGATGTGCCCGCGAAAGATCTAATTGCTTCAGCACCATTGATGAGGAAAGAGACACCCTCATGATAGAGGTTATCAGCCTTTACTGTATCGAAACCGTTGTGAACGGCTGTGACTTGTGGGGAGAAGTGCGGCGCACTTTCCCCCATTCGCTATAACCCAATAATCGCTTGGAATAACGCCCACAAGCAGCTATCCATGATCGAACAAATAAAACTCGATAACTTTGGCCCACTCTCCGCCATCGATTGGTCGGCGCTCGGTAGGGGAAATCTGATCATTGAATGGCTGCGGTAAGACATTCCTGCTGAGAACGCTCTACCGTAGGTACCACGATCGCAGGCAGTGGGAAGGTCAGCGATCACCTGCGCCAGGGCTTGTTTGCGCTGAAGAGCCAACGGCGGTTCTTTGGCAGCAGGCCGATTGTCACCGTTGCGAGATCGCCCGCGTTTGCGCTTAGCTGGTTCCGGCGTTTCGATCGGTTCGATAGAGACGTCAGGCATGTCCAAGTCAGTCGCAGAGTCAGGGGGATCCGGTACCACAACCCGGCTGGGGCGTTCGCGGGCTTCAATGGCAGTGCCGTCGCGACTGAGATGGCCAACCAGTTCATCGCCACGGTGTTCCGTGACAAGGGCTTCATGAACACGTTCGGCCAGTTTGCCAACAGCAAATTCTTCAAAGGCACGCAAAAGGGTGGACTCCGAAGGTGGTTTCTTGCCGAGAGGGAAACCACAGATACGCAGTAGTGCCCGATCCGTGACCAGTCGCTCGTTCAACCCCGCCGTGGTGGCCATCCCCTGCCGCTTTGGCGACAAAGGCATTGGCCAGCCAGGAGCGCTCATGGGGCACATGCCCTATGCCGCACCATGAAGCCCAGACAAACTCCTCGATACGTATCCATTCCAGCATATGGATCAATTTCTCGAGCTTCGACATCAGCGATGACGCAACTCGGGGATCAATTCGTGCTGAACCACGCCCCAGCGTTGCATGATCAAGGCGCGTTGTGTAGGATTCATTTCGTAGGCTCCAGCGATAGCGCTTCGATACCGTTACCGTGCCAGAAATGGCAGCCTACGTCTCCCGATTTCGCCTACATCATGCGAAAAGTCAGCATCGGGGTGGAGTTCTGCAAGAGGTTCACCTGACAAGATTTTATCGTTGTCTTCGTTTTGCAACAAAAGAACAAAAGGTTTTTTCTTTATCGAAAAAGACGGCGGCACGTATCACCTGTTCAAGAGATCTGGCGAAGCACTGCGCGAATCCGTCAGGAAGGCAGCAAGCGCACAGATAGGCGAGCTGTTGTCGTTGGTGTAAAGCACAGGGTACCTAATTTCGAGTATCTATGAAACTGACACATAAAATAATCGCACTACCCTGTGTTGCTATAGGCGGGCTTACACTGCTCTCCGCCGTGTTGATTGGTCAGCAATTAAACCAATCCACCAGCGTTGACGCCGTCTTGACCAACCTCCTGTGGACACTTTGCGTAGCAGGTTTGGTGGTGTGTGCGCTAACCGCATTGGCGGCGTGGTACATCGCACGACAATTGAATGAGCCATTGCGGCGAATCTCCTCGGTGGCGCTCGAGATCGCCGATGGGGATCTGTCGTCTGCAGCCGCAGCCATGGAGGAACTCGTCAATCGGCAACAGCTCGTAACCGCTGATGCAACGGATAAACTATCCGAAACGATCCGCATGACCACCGAGGTCACTGCCGACGCAACTGGCAGATTGTCGGACGCAATCCGGATGATGACCGGGAATCTCAGCACCTTGGTCGGTCAGGTACAACGTACCAGCGTCCAGGTGATTTCCTCTTGTGCGGATCTATTCTCCTCCGCCAAACACCAAGAATCGATCTCCACTACCCAAATGAAATCGATGGGCGTGGTGGGCGCGTCTATGCAGGAGATCTCTGACCTCGCGACCAATCTAAAACAATCCTTCGATCACGTCCTTGAGATTATCAACACTACCACGACCTTTGCCAATAGTAGCCAAACCGATCTGGTGCAGATGCGTTCGGTCATGGCGAGCATGACCGATGCCTCCCGGGTCATTCACGATCGGTTGCAGGTTATCAATAGTAAAGCAGCGGATGTAACCTCGATTGTCACCACCGTTTCTAAGGTCGCGGATCAAACCAATTTCCTTGCCCTGAACGCCCTGATTGAATCCGAGCGCGCTGGCGAATATGGGCGTAGTTTTATGGTAATTGCCCGCGAGATCCGCCGCCTCGCCGATCAAACAGCAGCGGCCACCATCGATATTGAAACCATGGTGCGCGAGATAAAATACGCCATCACTGTTGGTGTGCAAGAAATGGAAGAGTTTATGAAGGAGGTGCGGAATAGTTCTGATGACGTTGGCCGGATCATTACCAAAATGGCGCAGGTGATCGAGCATGTCCAGGGACTCTCACCGCATCTAGCGAGTATTCACATCACGGTCGATCATCAATCACAAAACGCACAGCACATTAACGGGGCAGTCACCAAGTTACACCAAGACACCGTGCGCACCATGGACGCGGTAAAGGATGCCTACGCGGCAATCTCTAAACTAAATCGGGCCGCCCAAGATCTACAGCACGAGGTCTCACGCTTCCAGGTCAACTTTGATCTAGTCAGAGAGTTTGAGATATTTGCGCCCTTCTCCGAAGAGGCCAGGGATTATCTATTCGAACATCTCCACCATTTGCATTTCTCGCCAGGGACAGCCATCGTACACCAGGGCGACACCAGCGATTCGCTCTATATCGTCGCCAAAGGGGTGGTCGGCATTACCGTCAAGCTACCTAATGGACAGACCATAGAGGTAGCCCGCCAAGGCACCGGCCAGGTCTTTGGTGAGATGTCATTATTGACCGGTGAGCCCCGCACCGCAACCGTTTCGGCGATTACCGATGTCGAGTTGTTTGAGATCCAGAAATGCGATATAGCACCGTTTATTGCCGAGGAGCCACGTACCGCCGAATACCTAAGCAATATGCTAACCGACCGGAAGATCGACACCGCCACCAAGATCAATAAATACGAGGCGCAGAAGCTAGACCGCAACGCAATCTATCAACAGACCTTGAGCAAGATCCAGCGTTATTTTGATTTGGAGGCACGCTAGTAACGCCGTACAATACAATCCATCTGCGGGAATGATCTGCTATAGTGAGGCAATAGTCATCCGTTTTATTTGGGAATACGAGAATGCTGCAACAAATCAGCATCAAGAACCTGACGGTTTTTCCCGAAGCAACCCTGAAGGTTGGGCGACACCTCAATGTCTTTGTCGGCAAGAATGGTACGGGCAAGACCCACCTCCTGAAACTCGCCTACTCCGTGCTTGCGAGTAGCGCCGAAGGACGGAAATCCACGGCAGCAACGCCCACAAAATCCATTTACCAGCCCCGTCTTGCTGAGAAATTGGTCAATGTCTTCCGTCCGGAAACCCTCGGTCGTTTGGCGAGCCGCCAGCGAGGACGTGCCCGCTGCGACATCAGTCTCGCATTTGCGAATAGCGATTGGGATATTGATTTTAGTTTTGCCGCCAACAGTAGATCAGAGGTCGCTATTGGAAAGCTACCACTCACCTGGTTAGGCGTCTCTCCCGTGTACTTGCCAACCCGCGAATTACTGACGATCTATCCAGGTTTTGTCTCCCTGTACGAAGGACACCATCTTGCGTTCGAAGAGACCTGGCGCGATACCTGTCTTCTCCTCGGCGCAGCATTGCAGCGAGGGCCAAGGGAGGTACGCATTAAAACCCTTGTAGAACCACTAGAAGAAGCAATGGGTGGATCCATCGTGCTTGAAGATAGCGGGAGATTTTATCTGAGAAATGCAGATGGGCGTATGGAGATGCCTTTGGTAGCCGAGGGTCTCCGAAAATTGGGTATGATCGCGAGGTTAATTGCCACCGGCGGTCTTTCTGACAAAGGATTTCTATTCTGGGACGAACCCGAGGCCAATCTCCACCCCGCGATCGTAAAAGGTATTGCGAATAGTATTCTTGGTTTGAGCGCCGCTGGTATTCAGACATTCATCGCAACGCACAGTCTGTTTCTGTTGCGTGAGATTGAAATATTGTTATTTGATCGGAAACGAGAGGCAGGTGCAGAAAAGGTCGATGTCCGATTCTTTGGGCTGCACGAATCCGATAATGGCGTAACCGTTGAGCAAGGATCAACCATTGATGACATCGGTGATCTTACTTTGGTAGACGAAGAGCTGATGCAATCCGATCGGTTTCTGGGTATGGGAGATTAAGGATGCCAACCCTTACTGAAGGTAGCCTCTGCTTCAACTTCCCAGAAGGCTGGCATGTCGGCAAGTATGATGACTGGTCTTTCTACAGGAATCAGTTCTCAAGAATGCGAAATGAGATTAAAGCACTGGATATATTGGCGGTCGATCCAAGAAAAATAACCTGGTTGATTGAGGTAAAGGATTACCGAGCACGCCCACGCACCAAGCCCTCTGACCTAGCTGATGAGATTGCACATAAAGTATTCGACACCCTAGCTGCTATCATCCCAGCGGGGATAAACGCAAACGACTCTGAAGAAAAAGAACTGGCTCGTCGAGTCGCAACCTGCGAGAAATTGCGCGTAATCCTGCACCTTGAACTGCCAGCATCACCGCTCAATCCACGCGGTAGCGTTCAACAAAATATAGCGCTTCGTATGCGCCGATTGTTAAAATCTATCGACGCTACCGCAATCGTAGTGGCAATGGCTGACGTAAGGACACTCGTGTGGAATGTAACGGATATCACAGCACCGCCATAACACAATCGCCAGGCGTGGTCACACGCCTGGCCCTACCCGATTGCGTTACAAACGACTCGCCGCAATTGCCGCACCAATCAACCCAACGCGGTGGTTCAAGACAACCCGCACCGGCATTTCCCGCAGTAATCGTTCCATGCGTCCCTTGGCGCGAAAGGATCGAATAAACTCCCCGTCTTTCAGAAAGGGCAAGATATGCGATGCAATCCCGCCCGCCACATAAACCCCCCCACGCGCCAGACAGGTCAGCGCAAGATTGCCCGCCTGCTGACCATAAATACGGGCGAACATGCGCAAGGTATGCACGGCCAATGGGTCACTCGCCCCGAGCGCCGCAGCAGAAATCGCCGCCGCATCCTCGAGTGCCGGGTTCTTCCCGGCACCCATCGAACAACAGAGAAAATGGTAGATCTCCACCAAACCAGAACCCGACAACAGGCGCTCGTAACTCACATGCGCGTAGCGATCACCGAGGAAGCGCAATAGCTGTTCCTGCTCATCATCAAGCGGCGCAAAATCAACATGCCCACCCTCCGACTCCAACGGCTCATAGCGTCCATTCACCCACACCAAGATCCCCTGACCAAGTCCAGTGCCCGCCCCAAGTACCGCACGCGGCGCGTGCAAGCGCTCCTGCCCCGTTTGGAGGGTGGCGAGGTCAGTCGCGCCAAGCCCTGCGATACCAAACCCAACCGCCGTAAAGTCGTTGATCACCAGCACCCGGCGCAGTCCGAAATGGTGCGCGAGACTCTCGCCATCCAGATCCGTCCAGGGGAGGTTGGTCAGCCTTGCCTTTGTCCCTTCCACCGGCCCCGCCACCGCAAAACAGGCAAGTTCGGGTATGGGCAAAGGCGCAGTACGCAAGAATTCCGCAAGTAACGGCACAAACTGAGACCAGGCGCGACTCTCGAAGCGCACCTCATGGCTTGCACGGAACTCACCCCCATCAAGGCTTGCTATCTGCAGCAAGGTCTTGGTGCCGCCAATATCACCGACGAGGACGTTCATGTGGGCAACAGCGAAGCCGCAGCCGCATCCAGATACCATATCACCTCACCCACAGGTTTTAGGCGCTGAACTGGCAAAGGGGGCGGGCGTGGGTTTGGGTCAAGGGCGCGTGCCACGGCACTGGCCTTGTCGGCCCCAGCCACGAGCAAAACGATGCGTCGCGCTTGTTCAATGGTAGGGGTGGTGAGCGTAATCCGCCATGCTGCTGGCGCGGGGGCGTAGTTAGCAACAGCCGCTTGGTGCGTCTCGCGCAAGGCCGCGCTGCCCGGGAAAAGGGACGCCACATGACCATCCGCACCCATACCAAGCAGTGCTAGATCCAACCTCGGTAAGCCGTTCTCACGCGGGAGCGACACCGCCAGCGCTTGCGCATAGGCAAGCGCCCCCTGGCGCAGATCCTCCATGCGGGAGGGCATCGGGTGGATGTGCTGCCCCGGAATCGGGACAAAATCAAGCAAGGTCTCGCGCACCATACGGAAATTGCTGTCAGGGTGGTGGTGCGGAACCGCTCGCTCATCGCCAAACCAGATATGCACCTGGCTCCACGGAAGGTCAGCGTAGGGTTTGGTTGCGAGTATCCGGTAGAGTGTTGCTGGCGTCCTACCGCCCGCAAGCGCCCAATGAAAGGCACCACGCTCAGCAACCGCCGCCCGCAACCACTGAGCAACCTGTCGGGCAAGCGCATCGGCCAAGGCGTTTGTATCAGGGAGAATGCGCAGGGTCATAAAAGCGCTCGGTGTCAGTTTTTTAGCGATGCACCACGGGGGGCGCGACGTTTATGTGCCGCACAGCCCCCTTATCGTTGCTAAAATGAAGCCCGATACCCACCAAAAACGCTGCGATGATTACCCACAGGACAACGACCGCATGGGAACCATACCAGGGCGGGCGCGATGATCGGGATCGGGTTTTGGTCAGGGCCGCATCCAGCAGGTCACCACGCGAAGCGCGGTACTCGGCAAACCCAAGCCTACCCTCAGCATAGTCTTTGGCGAGTGCGCGTAGCGGTCGCTGGGTCATCGGGGTGGGCGTCCGTTGAGGGTAGGGTGTGCGGTTGCCACCACGACCGTGATATTGTCGCGGCCCGTACGGGAGAGTGCCTGGTGGATCAGCGCCTCGACTGCGTCGCCATCGTTGTCCCCCGCATGGTCGGCGAGGATGGCACCGATCTCACCGTCATCAAGCTCTTTATCGAGACCATCGCTGCACAACACAAACCGATCACCAGGTTCTAGCGGCTCGGCATCTACATCAATGTACAAGACCTCTCCCGCGCCCACTGCCCGCGTCACGACATTGGCATTGGGGTGGGAGCGTGCCTCAACTCGCGTGATAAGCCCCGCAGCCACCATCTCCTCGACCCGCGTGTGGTCTTGGGTGAGTTGCTGCAACTGGCCTCGGCGATAACGGTACAAGCGGCTGTCTCCTGCCCACAGGAAAACCACCAGCCCCTCGTAGGCAATCAGAACCACTGCGGTCGCCCCAACCAAACACCCCGCCCCACGGGAAGCGGCAAGCTTGCGGAGTTTGGCGTGACAGGCAAGGAGTCGATCCTCCACCTCATCGATAAAACCACGCAGACTAGGCGAACAGGGTATGCC
This sequence comes from uncultured Thiotrichales bacterium, assembly GCA_903881315.1. Lineage (GTDB taxonomy): Bacteria > Pseudomonadota > Gammaproteobacteria > CAIRSR01 > CAIRSR01 > CAIRSR01. The sequence goes on from CAIRSR010000076.1 coordinate 9,338, forward strand.
CGCAAGGGTCTCGACGATCGCAGCACTCGCAACCTCACCGGAATCGTGACCGCCCATCCCATCCGCCACCGCCCACAGGCCACACCCAGGCAAGTCGAGACAGGCGTCCTCATTGTGCCTGCGTACCTTACCGACATCGGTACGCGAAGCAGAGGTCCAGAAAAAAGGCTGCTTAAGGATCACAGGCACAGCCTTGGTGAGGCGAAGCACCAATAATCAACCACAAACAACGCGGGTATGACCACGCTGTCGGCACAGTTAGCCTGTGCCACGGCTCACATTGCTTTGCGCAGCAGCGCCTTGTGGACGTCACCAAGACTTAGCACACCCTTAAGACGCCCGTCCTCAACCACCGGGATACGGCGAAGCTTGTGATAGACCATCACCGAGGTTGCCTTCAGTACCGGCATCTCAGGGTGAACGATATGGACATTACGATTCATCAGGTCAGCTACCTTCATCTTGTTGAGGAACTGATAATCATCTTCCATCGCGTCGAAGTCTATCTTGTCTAACCCAGAACTGATAATGGTATCTAGGGTCGGAAACAGGTAGCGCAGGATATCGCTCTCCGCGATGATACCCACGAGGCGGTCGGTATCCTCGACTACTGGCAGGTTAGGAATGCGATGAAGACACATGCTGGCCGATACCTCATGGAGGCGATCGGTTGGCGCAACAGTCTTCACCCAGCGGGTCATCACTTCTTCTACTCTCATGACTTCCTCCTAACGGAAATCGCGGTTTGTATGGTCATTGTACGCGATCCGAGACAGGTTGATAGACTCATTCTACGGACGAGCACCGCCACCTACGTCGGCATTCTCTACCAAAATGCGGGGGCGGTCGCTACTTTATCAAGGTTCTGCCATAGATTCACCTTTCCCTAGCAGACTTGCTTGGCTTACAGTCGGCACCAAAGCCCTAAACTGTTCTAAACTCGGAGGTAAATAGCAAGATCGGCAGCTCGCAAAACTTTTCGGGGGATAGTAATCTCGGCATCTACCCCAAAGGGATAGGCGGATATTCTGCGACTTGTCCTTGGCACGAGGCCCACCGGAGCAGATTCTGCGTACCCACGAGACACCAACCCCTCAGTCACCTGACCGTAGTGAAGAAGCAGGCTTACTGGCCGCCCATTTCCTGACGATCTCCACAACCTTACGGTAGGTATAGGGTTTTACGATGAAACCGTTCGCGCCGTTCTTTAGTGCCTCCTGCACATTTTCAACACTACTGTGCGCACTGACAATTGCGATAAAGATCTCTTTGTCGCTCTCGCGGATGCGACGTAACACCTCTAACCCACTAATCTCAGGCATTTCAATATCTAAAAACAAGAGTTTTGGATGATACAACTCAAAGGCGAGTACCGTTTTCGGGCCATCGGCAGCCGAATGGATGACCTGAAACCCGATGGCGCGTAACATCTCCACCAACAGATTCCGCGCAAAAAAGTGATCATCTGCGACCAGCGTAACCGTGTCTGGGTCGAAGTTCGGTGCTTCGGATGGGTTTGGTTGCGGTGATTTACCCATAATCGCTCGGATACCTAACCCACGGGACATCGTTCAGGGCTTTCAAAAATCTCCCCCATACTCTCCAGCATACCAGCATTGGCCTACTCGTTCCAAACATCCCACCTACACCGCACGACACGCCGCGTGGATTGCTGCGATCAGGCCTTGCACCGCCTCTCGGTCATGCCGCTTTGCCTCCGTTTCTAGTTGCCCCGCAATCTGCGTCACCTCGGGCAGTCCAAAACTCGCAGAAACCCCTTTCAACTGATGAGCCGTCTGCTGCACCTCCTCCCACCGCCCCTCGCCAATCGCATCAGACAAACGGGTCAATTGGTACGGAAGTTCCCTGCTGAATTGCTCGGCGATGTGTTGGTATTCCTGATTCTCGATTGTCGGATCAACAATCGGGGCATCTTGTTCGGTAGCGGGAAGATAGACCACTAGTGTTCGATAAAACGCAGGCAAGTCGATTGGTTTACCAAGAAAGTCATCACAACCCGCCGCCAAACAATGGGCCCGGTCTTCTGGGGTGACATTGGCGGTCAAGGCCACGATCGGACGAGCAAAACCCGCCTGACGCAACAGCCTGGTTGCACTTAAGCCATCCATTATCGGCATCTGCATATCCATTAAGATGAGGTCGAATTCGCCCGCCATGGCCAGTTCGACTGCCTCGCGGCCAGTATTTGCCAACTGCACACTCACGCCCGTGCGACGAAGATACAAAGAAATCAGACGTTGATTATCGGGACTATCCTCCGCCAACAACACTGCCCCACAACACTGCGGGGGAACAAGAGGCGCCTCTTTGAGCATAAAACCTGTCTCCGGACACAGCGTAATCTCATCAAACCAATCCACTGCATGTAAAGGCCCGGTCGCAACGGTTACCGCGAATACACTACCAACGCCAAGCGTACTTGCTACGCTCACAACACCACCAAGGCTGTGCGCCAGACGTTGTGAGATATTAAGCCCAAGCCCAGTGCCACCATAGCGACGGGTAATCGAAGAATCTGCCTGATGAAATGCCTGGAATAGACCCTCGCGCTGCTCGTCTGTGAGACCAATCCCCGTATCTGCGACAGCAATCACCAATCGCTCTTGCTCACGATCGCAGCGCACGGAGATACTGATGCCGCCCTTCTCCGTAAACTTTACCGCATTACTGCAAAGATTAAAGAGAATCTGACGAAGGCGTGTGGGATCGGTTATCACCGTGCTCGGCAGCGGGGTCTTATAATGTACGACGAACTCTAACCCCTTTGCCAACGCGGTAGAACGATGCGTATTCTCAAGATCGGCAAGCAACCCACAGATCGAGGTCTTGACCCGTTCGACAATAAGCTGCCCCGCCTCTATCTTAGAGAGATCAAGAATATCGTCGATGAGGGCGCGAAGATGACGACTGTTACGCAAGATGATATTGATTGCCTCACTCCGCTCATCATCTGGTTGATTTCGCTCCCGTAACGATTCAGAGAATCCGGTAATAGCGTCAAGAGGGGTTCTGATCTCATGGCTCATATTGGCCAGAAAGGTACTCTTCGCACGATTGGCAAATTCCGCAGTCTCCTTTGCCCGACGCAACTCTTCTAGGGTATTCTTGCGCTCGGTGATATCTCGACCAGAACTATAGAGATAATAGGCCCCATTGGTAAAAATGCCCGTTGCATTGATCTCAACAAAGCATAGGCTCCCATCCTTGCGCCGATGAATGGTGTCAAAACTAACCCCTTGCTGCATAATCACCCCAATCCTTGTCAGCAATTCTTCCTTGTTCCATTTCGCATCCCAATCAGAAACGTGCAGCCTTGCCATTTCTGTCGCTGAATAGCCTAGGTGTTCCTGAAAGGCACGGTTCCATTCTACCAGATTCCCATTGGCATCAAGGATATGAATCGCATCCCTTGATGTTAGCATAAGCAACTGGTAGTGCTCGTTTTTCTGTTGCAGTGCCTGCTGCGTTGCCGTCAGTTCTGCAGTGCGCTGCTTGACCAGAGACTGAATCGAGGCAGAGCGCCCGTTGAGGGTAAGCAAATAGCTACTCAATAATCCTGCATAAAATAGCCCCGTGACCAACAGGATCCAGGGCAGTTGCGACATATTTTGACCAAGAAAACTATCACCGGGGACAATGCTGACAAGCCAGGTACGATCACCGACCGCTATCTGGTATTGCCAGGCCTTAAGAAAGGTGGCCTTACCCGATGGTGCGATGGTATTTTCCACAAAAAGATCACCATCCCCAGCACTGGCGGATAGATCTTGTAGCGACACAAAGATTGCATCATGGTTGAGTGTTGCGAGTGCGCGCTCCACCAGTCGGTAGAGGTTTAATGCCACGATAGTGAATCCTGAAAGCGCCTTTCTCCCGCCCTCCGTCGCATTGGCCAATACCGGCTCGATCAACAAGACACCATAATGACTGGGATCCTGGATGAGATGGATCCGCGAACTCATTGCGAGATGCCCAGAAGAACGGGCAAGGTCGAGTGTTGCGTGTCGCACGGGTTCAGAGGCCAGATCAAAACCAATAGCGTTACTGTTTCCTGCCAGCGGTTCCACAAAATAGACCGGAAAGTATTCTGCGCGATCCGCAGCGGGCTCAAGGTGTCCCTTGGCATCACGCTGCTTTATAGAGAATCTGGTTAGGCCATCAGGCAGCGCTTGGCTCTCAGTGGCGACTCGTCTTTCTCTTGTCACCCGAGGGGCCCACTCAATGGCCTGGATCTCGGGGCGATTCAATAATGGATCCTCTGAGAAAATAGCAAAATCATCTCGTTGGATCTGGTAGTGTATTTTGTATAGGCCATTCAGATCATGCGACGCATTTACCGCATTCTGGAGGTGACGCACAATGGCGTTACTCACAAAAGCCGCCTGGTGATCAAATGCCAATTGAACCTTGGCCTCCTCATTCTTGAAGGTTGCGACAAAAACCGCCAGAAGCACACCCAACGCAATAATCAGCGGCAGGGCAATGCTCAAGCGGCGGGAGCGCCACACCTCTCGCGGGTGCGCAAGAAAACAAAATAGCAATGGCGTTAGAACGATAACACCGAGGCTATCGCCAATCCACCAATTCCACCAAGAGAAAAATGCCACTGGTACCGGCAGCATACCGAGTGATAACAAAGTCCCTGTCCCGATGCTAGACGCAACCAAACAGGCAAACGGCCCGGTCAGACCAAGGAATAGGAAAATAGAGGACGGCATATCCAGGCGTGGCACGCCGCGACCCAAGGCACGCTCTGAGAGAAGGGCCGCTCCCAGCGCTTGCAAGGTGGAACCGGTTGCGATGCCCGCCGCCGCTGCAACCGCCAACAAACCGGAAACGGCAGACACATTCATTACCAACCACGTATTCAATAAAAACGAACCAAACCAGATTGCAGGCAGTAGGGAACGGCCACCGATCAGAACAGCGGCCAAGGCAATACCCGCAGGCGGCCAGAGGGGACTTGCATAACCGGGTGGCAGCGCCAATTGCAACCCCATCCACCCGGTTCCGATCAGCAGCAAGGCCAGCGTTAGATTGCGGAAAATGAGTAACATAGCGGTGCCGTTTCTGGGTAAGGCCCATCCTCTGTTATAACAGACAATCCGCTGGCAATGGGTTGCACTCGTGACATGGAAAGCGGCAATATGACCGCCGTGCATTCTTCTTGTGACGATGCCATTCCGCCAGACAGGACACCCATGCGAACCGAACCGATTGCGCTTGCCTACACGGGTGCTTCTGGCATTCCCTACGGCCTGCGCTTGCTAGAATGTCTTTTGGAAAGAAAACGATCGGTTTACCTGATGATATCTCCGGCAGCGCGAACCGTGTTCAGTATGGAAACAACCCTTGCGCTGCCTGAATTACCTCAGGAAATAGAGGAATACCTAACCAAGCGTTATCGCGCCGACGCAGGTCTGTTGCGGGTCTTCCACCACCAGGATTGGACGGCACCGCTTGCCTCGGGATCGAACCCACCGGCGGCGATGGTGGTCTGCCCGTGCACCATGGGAACCCTGGCCGCCATCGCAATGGGTAGTTCCGACAACCTTATCGAACGGGCTGCCGATGTCTGCCTCAAAGAGAGCCGCCGCCTAGTTCTGGTGCCACGCGAAAGCCCCTTCTCGGTCATCCACCTAGAGAATATGTTACGCCTAGCCAAGCTCGGCGTGGTGATTTTGCCACCCAACCCAGGTTTCTATCACCGCCCAAACTCGGTCGATGATGTTGTTGATTTTGTGGTAGCGCGAATTCTTGATCACGTAAACGTCCCGCACAAACTTCTGGCGCGGTGGGGCGAATAACCGCCGACCTGATTCTGTCTCTCGTCCAGATACCGTTATTGGCCAGCCAATGATCAGGCTGACCTTATTATAGATCCCCCCAGGAATCGGAAGAGGGCTGCCGCTAAAGTTGATGTTTTTAATCTTACCTGCCAAGCTAACCCTTGGCCGGAATTCTCTTATGAGATTATCGCAGCCCATGAGAATTATCCGTCTACCCTCCCCTGCCGTTTTGCTAATTCCCGCAGCCTATCGCGGAAATAGACAAAACTCGGGGATGCGTTGTTCTCAACATCCATGTGGGGGCAGATCTTGGCAGCCCATTGCGATTTCGCAGCACCAATCCCTGACCAACCCTTGGCGGCAAGGGCACTCGAGCCACCAGGGTACACCGCCGCATCGGCTAGGCGCTCCCAGGTATTACCGATAGAATCATTCTGATAACGGTGCAGAACCTCTTTCTTGGCCTGTGGATAGGCCGAGCGAATTGCCGGAATATCACCGAGCAGCCAGGCCTCCCCCTCTTCGATGGCAAAACAAAACCTCGTCTCTGGTCTTGTTTGACAAGCCTCTAGCACCGCCAGGAGTTCGGCGCGAAATTCCTTCAGATTCCTTTTATCCAAGTCACAGACCACAATCACGGCGGCGGGATAATCCGGTGGATACCCAGCAAAGGTCTTGCCATGCCCGCGCAGCAATCTCGGGATCTGGTCAAGCAGGATTCTTTTCTTGGCATCACTGCCTGGTTTCAGACCCTTCGGGAGATGACCAATCCCCTTATACGCTATCACCCGAAAGTCAGCCTCAGCACCCACTATCTTTGGCACCAAGAGATCCAGCGCCTTTTTGCCAGACTGATCCTCCACCAAGATCTCGAAGTGCATCCGCTCACCTCGGGTCTAGGTAATCGCTAAACCAAAGCCCTCCCAACGGCAGACCCTCGGCGGCCATATTCTTCACCGTGGTGTCATCACTGGCGCGGCGAATCGTTGCAAAGCCGTCCTCCCCTTTCTCTAGGATCCAGACCTCCTCTGGGGAAAGCGCATCGACCAGATAGGGCTGGTGGGTGGTCATGAAGATCTGCGAGCCCCCCTTGCGGTTGGAGTGTTCCCGAAACTCCGTGGCGAGCGCCTCCAGTAGTTTATGGTAAAGACCATTCTCGGGCTCTTCGATACAGAGAAAGGGCGGCGGGGTTGGGTCTTCCATCAACAACAGATAGGTAAACATCTTCAGCGTCCCATCCGACATCTGCTGGGCATAGAATGGATCGTGAAAGCCCCGATCATTAAACTGGAGCACCAGGCGATTATCGATGGTCTTCTCTGCGCTAATCCGATTAATCCCCGGGATCTTGGCGGCGATTCTATCCAGGATCGATTGAAACGCCTGGCCATGTTCCCGCGCCATAAACTGCACCACATTGGCAAGATTATCGCCGTGGGTATTGATGTGCTGCTGTGGGCCCGCGAGCGGGAGACCTCGGGCAGCAGCGGGGGTAAAGTAGCTTAAATACCACCCCTCAATAAAACCACGAAAGGCCGCTATCCTGGGGTGTTGTTTCATAGCGCCAAGCGTTGCAATGCCGGGTTTGCGGGTGTCTTCTAGATCGACAGATGAAGCCCCTTCCGGTAGCGCACCCTGCTGCGCGGCCAGATACCACTCATCCAGGGCTCCAGCGAACGGATAACCATCTTGATCGCCCTGCCACGCAAAACCTTTACCGTATCGTAGATCAAGAAATATAAAGAGTTGACCACCTCGAAACTGCGCAAGTAATTCCCCCAACACGAATGGGCGACCGGCATCGTCAACGTCGATGGCAAGCATATAGACAATCAGCGGAGCGCCATCATGTTCACGATAATTTATCCCAAACCAGATTGGCTCTTCCTGGCCCTGGCTCCGGATCCGCTCAAAACCACCACGATTGCGCAGATCACAGGCCTCTTCTACCCCAACCTTTAGGCAATCGGCCAAGAAACCAAAGGCATCAAACAAGGTGCTTTTGCCAACGCCATTCTTCCC
>CAIRSR010000077.1 GCA_903881315.1 uncultured Thiotrichales bacterium
CGAGGGCGCGGATCTGGTCTATGCGAATATAGCGGCTACCTTTGCCCTTTTCCTCGCCTTTCTCGCGTTCGGCTCCGGTCGCATCAGTTCCCGTGTGCTCGTCACTAGACTCCTCATTGCGAGCGGCCTTTGTTTCTGTGTCGGCACCAAGAGAGGGATGTACCCACAGAAAATCAGGATGCGAACCGACGAGAAAACGCTTGCAGGCGGCGCAAGTAGCACAGGCAACACCCGTGTTGGCTGGTTGCTCACACAATAGGCTGTGCGCAAAGCTGCGTGCCAGTGCGGTTTTTCCAACGCCCTGCGGCCCCGCGAAGAGCAAGGCATGAGGTAAGCGGCCACCCCCGAGGCGACCCGCAAGGTGCGCCCAGATCTCTTGCTGCCAAGGCAGAACGGTTAGGTCGTGCATTCGTGAGTGACGGCAGTAGCAATGCAATGCCGATGTTTAACCTGCGTACGCAGGTGGGTTTTGGTACCACAAGGCACCAGTAATCCGGCGCGTTAATCGCCACATTACCCAACCAATCCCGATTGGAAAGAAAACAATCTCCAGGGCCATCACAGCGGTCATCGTGAAGATGGCGTCAAAAAAATGATCGAAGTTATCCCGAAGGACGGAGGCCGCTGCACGCACCCCGTCCACCTGATCGGATGCGTTATTGGCCCAACGCGAGAACAGCCACTGATCACTATGATCCTTGGTCTCGGTGATGCTCGTGTACATGGCCTTGGTCTTTTCTTGGATGTCATTCAATTTTGACTGCGCCTGGGTATAGGACGGTGCCAGAAATGTCTCATAACCTTGATGAGAGGCAATCAGCACCAAAGGTAGACCGAACCGAAGCAACACAACAAAGGCAAGCGTCGTCTGGCACAGAGCGCCGATGTGAAACCTCCAACCTCTTCTGTGATGTCGCAGTAGATAAACGATAATGCCTAACAAGAAACAAAACGGAACAACGACACCAAAGCCTACGCTGCTGTCGATGACGAGGAGCAATTGGGTCAGGGTGGCGGCAGTGGCCGCGATCAGGAGATAATCAGAAAAGTCGTCGATCAATCGATCAAAGGGGTCGAGCACTTTGCCAGGCTCAATAGAGCCGTTGACAAGGGCACCAGCGCCAACAGTGAAGGTGGCGGCCACGGATACTGCGCCATTGATAGACTTGGCGATAACAAACGCGGCGGCGGTCTGCTCCACGGTTTTTTTGGCAATGGCCTGGGCTTGCTGGTCAAGTACCCCCATAAACTGTCCATTGGAGAGGTATCCAAGCCAGCTAATGAAGGCCAACACCCCGAACAGTGCGCCGATATAAGCAGATCGGGGAACGCCATTCGTGAGAAAATGGACGAATGGGCGCTGGGTAGGCCGTGATATGGGGGGGCGAGTAGGGTTGCGCATCTTGGTGTCAGCCTAAGTTCACTCGGGGCCTTCGGGTCTTGGCAATTCCTCGAAAGGCGACTAGTGTACACGGTTTGTGTCCTATTGTGGGTAGCTGCAGGCAGGAATTGCTAACTAATTCATGCCTAATTGACCGGAATGCAGTCACGGCGGGCCTGGTCACGGGGATTGAGAGTCGCGTAGGTTTTGAAGAGAGGGTGCGCCATTCCGCCCAGTTCACGGTATCATTAAGCAAGTGCCGCACGGCAGCCAACAGCCTGCGGTTTTGGCACCAACCGCTCTCGGCGCTTCAAAGTGTACGTGTAGCTTGGGCCTAGTGCCGGATTTGTGAGCAATACTGGTCTATGTGCTGCATTTGGTGTGGCGCGTGAGCGTGGGGGGCAACGGATGAACCCCTTGCCGATACCGCGTGGAACCAGGTTGGGCGGGGGCGTTTTGGTCGCCCCCCTCTGTTGGGATAGTCCGTCGCTTCGGGTGTTACCGGACAGACGGCCTGAAATAGTACTAGGCATCACACGCTTATTCTAAATCGAGATAAACACATGCGCGGAACCAAACGCAAACTCTTCGCCACAATCCTGTTGCTGCTTCTCGGGCTGAGTGCCTGTACCCCACATAAGCAATATCGGACAAAACTCGATTTATGCACGATTCAGGCGACATCTGCCGTAGATTGTAAGCTGCACACCGTGCAACGATACCAGCATGCCCTTGCCGCAACTGGCAGTTTGGATCAGGGCACTAGCATTGTGCAAGATTATCTGCTTGGGTTTGTCGAATTCGATGACCAAGGAATGCTTTATGACCGTAAGCAAATGGATGCGGTCTTGAATACTGTTTATGATGAATCCGTGAGTAAAGATCTGCTGATCGTAGTTTTCATGCATGGTTGGAAACATAGCGCAGAGCAGAATGACGACAACGTGAATACATTTCGCACCCTGTTAGGTCGTATTAGTGAATCGGAAAGAGCGCTGAGTAATGGTAGTAATGAATCACCGCGCCAAGTGGTGGGGGTTTATCTGGGTTGGCGCGGAGAGTCGGTTACCGTGCCATTGGCTGAGTCCCTTAGTTTCTGGGAGCGTAAAAATACTGCGGAAAAGATCGGTCAGGTCGGCGTCACTGAATTCCTAAGTCGATTAGAGCGTATTCGACAAGACAAGGACAGTGTAGTTACCGGAGGTAGTCGGACGCGGCTTGCTATTATCGGGAATGGTTTAGGAGGCACTGCCGTCTATACTGCAGTTTCTCAGACGATGGAAAACCAGTTTATACGAACCATGGCCCCCGAAGGTGCACAGGGCCGTGTGTTGGGATTTGGTAATCTTGTGGTACTGATTAATCCAGCGCTAGAAGCGATGCGCTTTACCTCCTTGCTGGACATGGCTGCTGGGCGTACCACTTATTTTGGGTCACAACTTCCCATGTTAGCCGTTTTGACCTCTGAAACGGATTACGCAACAAAGCTTTTATTTTCGTTTGGACGTCGGATATCGACATTATTTGAGTCAGAACGCGAAATCAGTCGCCACAATGCCACATCCAGGGTAAAAGAGGTTTTCGACGAAAGCAGCCTTAATGTAACTGCGGTTGGTCATTTCTCACCATACCGAACCCATTATCTTTATGCCACAGAAGAATCCCCAACAAACGGACAGAGTGACCCGGTTGCGGGGTTGCAGAAAGTGTATAGCTCTTGGGTTCTCGATTACCCTGGAAGCCAGATTGGATTTAAAGGATCAATCCTTGAGCGGACGGACAATTCAGCGGGCCGTAATCCCTATATGGTCGTTCAGGTCAGTAAGGAACTTATCAAGGATCATGGCGATCTGTCCGATGAAAGAATGCAGGAGTTTATTAAGGAACTGATCCTTGTATCATGTCAAACGCCTAAGATGATTGACAAAAGCCGTTCTGAGGTTAGCTCTCCTCCGCATTGACATGTATGTTTCATTACCAGAATACGGTTCCCACATGACTAAATTTATTTTTGTAACGGGTGGCGTTGTATCTTCCCTCGGTAAGGGTATTGCAGCAGCCTCCTTGGCAGCAGTGCTTGAGGCGCGCGGTATTCGGGTGACTTTGATTAAGTTAGATCCTTACATCAATGTTGATCCTGGCACCATGAGTCCGTTCCAACACGGGGAGGTTTTTGTTACCGCTGATGGTGCTGAAACAGATCTTGACCTCGGTCATTATGAAAGATTTGTGCGTATTACCGTTGGCAAGAAGAATAATTTCACCACGGGTCGTATCTACGAGCATGTGATTCGCAAAGAGCGCCACGGTGATTATCTGGGGGCAACCGTTCAGGTTATCCCACATATCACTGATGAAATAAAGCGCTGTATCTGTGAAGGGGCGGGGGATGCCGAGGTAGCGTTGGTAGAGATAGGCGGTACCGTAGGAGACATTGAATCCCTACCCTTCCTTGAAGCCATTCGCCAGATGGGCGTGGAACGGGGCCGGACTAATGTTCTTTATATCCATCTGACCCTCGTCCCCTATATACCATCGGCTGGCGAGATCAAGACAAAACCTACCCAGCACTCAGTAAAGGAGTTGCGTTCGATCGGTATCCAGCCCGACATTCTGATGTGTCGAGCGGATCGACCTTTGCCGGATGCGGAACGCCGCAAGATTGCGCTGTTTACCAACGTAGAAGAGCAAGCGGTGATCTCGGCCATGGACGTAGATACGATTTATCGATTGCCGATTTTATACCATGCGCAAGGCTTAGATAACATCGTCGTAGAGAGATTACGGCTCACAGCGCCGATGGCAGACCTTCGGGAGTGGGAACGGGTTGTGGATGGCCTGCTACATCCGGATGCAGAGGTTGTCGTTGCGATGGTCGGCAAATATGTTCATCTGGCGGAGTCGTATAAATCCTTGTCAGAAGCCCTGATCCATGCCGGAATACATACCCGCACCAAGGTCAATATTGTATACGTTGACTCTGAGGAGATTCAGCGCACCGGAACGGGTGTCCTTGCAGGGATGGACGCTATATTGGTGCCGGGTGGTTTTGGGGAACGCGGTATCGAAGGGAAGATCATGGCAGTGCAATATGCACGGGAGAATGGAGTGCCGTATCTTGGGATCTGTTTAGGGATGCAACTTGCTGTCATTGAGTTTGCTCGCAACCGAGCGGGTCTATCAGGGGCTCACAGTACTGAGTTTAATACCAAGACATCGTATCCAGTGATTGCAATGATCTCTGAGTGGACTACCAAAGAAGGCATCATCGAGCGACGATCTGCGGATGATAACCTTGGCGGCACCATGCGTCTTGGTGCCCAACAGTGTCGCCTAATCCCGGGTTCTCGGATTCGTGAGGTCTACGGAAAGGGTGCTGTCATCGAACGGCACCGTCATCGTTATGAATTGAATAACCAGTATCTAGAAACCTTGCAGGATTTTGGTTTACTGATTGCGGGTTATTCTATGGATGGAAAGCTTGCGGAGGTGATTGAACTGCCTGAGCATCCTTGGTTTATTGCCTGTCAGTTTCACCCAGAATTTACCTCAACACCTCGCGATGGCCATCCGCTATTCATTGGGTATATTGGGGCAGCCCGTGCGGCGCGTGAAAAAAAGTGCGCGGAAGGTAACACTCGACGGGCAGAACCAGTGCTATGAACCTATGTGGCTTTGACGTTGGCATAGAACATCCTTTTTTTCTGATTGCGGGCCCCTGCGTCATTGAGTCAGAACAGCTTACTGTCCAGATTGCGCAAGAGTTAAAGGCAATGACGGCGCGGCTGGGCATTTCCTTTGTCTTTAAAGCCTCTTTTGACAAGGCGAATCGTACCTCAGGGCATAGCTTTCGTGGGCCAGGTTTAGAACAAGGGTTGGCCATTTTGCGTCGGATTAAGCAGGAACTCGGGGTTTTGGTACTGACGGATGTCCACGAAGATACGCCGCTAGAAAGGGTTGCGGAAGTGGTGGATATCCTCCAAACCCCAGCGTTTTTGTGTCGCCAGACCGATTTTATCCAGAGGGTGGCGAAAACTGGCAAGCCACTCAATATCAAGAAGGGGCAGTTTTTAGCGCCCTGGGATATGTTGCACGTAGTAGAGAAAGTGCGCCAGGTAGGTAATCAGAACATCCTTGTGTGCGAGCGTGGCGCTTCTTTTGGGTATAACAACCTGGTTGCCGATCTGCGTTCTCTTGCTGCGATGCGTACTACCGGGTGCCCTGTGGTGTTCGACGCCACACATTCTGTGCAACTTCCCGGTGGGGGGAATGGTGTATCTGGTGGGCAGCGAGAATATGTTCCGGTACTCGCTCGGGCAGCCGTGGCGGCAGGGGTTGCCGGATTGTTTATGGAGACCCATCCCGACCCAGATAAAGCGCTTTCTGATGGCCCCAATAGTTGGCCCTTGGGATTGTTGGAGCCACTGCTAGCCACGCTACAAGCCATTGATGCAACGGTCAAGGTAGCAGGGCTTATTGAGACCTCTGGTCGCAATTCTTCTGATTAGCCGACGTCCAGTGTAGCAGAGGCACGGTAAAGGGATTACCTGGTTGCCTGGTTTCCTGCTTACAGCCCCGACGAGTCGGGGAGGGGTTCTGTTTTTGGCTGACCATCGTTTTATGTTGCTGTTGCTATGTGGTGGTGCGCCCCATTGGATAGGAGCCACACTGCCAGGGCCAAGCACAATATCCGTATTGCTGGGCTCTGCTTCAGAGGGTTAGTCAGCCCCTACCGAATGCCTCCGTGCAAATACTAGCCCGGCGACCCTAGAGTGAATCGCATGGATAGATCGATCGCTCGCATGTCCTTGGTCATGGCACCGCACGAAATAAAATCTACCCCGGTTTCTGCGATGGCGTGAACCGTGGTCAGGTTCACATTACCAGAGGCTTCGGTAAGAATCTTCCCCCGGCATAACAGCACAGCACGGCCCAAATTCTCTAGGTTGAAATTATCGAGCAATACAATATCCGCCCCCGATTCCCTGGCCTCCCCCACCTGATCGAGTCGCTCCACCTCTACCTCTACCCTCATACCCGGTGACGACAATACCCGCGCTGCGGTTACCGCAGCGCGGATAGAACCAATCGCAACAATATGGTTCTCTTTGATGAGGATGCCATCGTCTAAACCATGACGATGGTTATGGCAACCGCCTATTCTTACCGCATATTTTTGGGCATTACGCAATCCGGGCAGGGTTTTGCGCGTATCCAGCATACGGGCATGGGTGCCGGTTATCGCCTCTGCGTAGCGCCGACTGATGGTGGCGGTACCCGACAGGGTCTGTAAAAAATTGAGCGCGGTTCGTTCTCCGGTCAGCAAGGATTGGGCCCGGCCATGCAACCGACACAGCGTTTGTTGTGGCACAAGCTCGTTGCCATCCCGTTCGAACCACTCTATTTCTACGCGGGGGTCGATCTGGCGGAATACCTCATCGAACCAGGGACAGCCGCAGAGTATCGCAGCCTCACGGGAAATCACAACGGCAACGGCCTCAATGCGATCATCCACCAAGGCAGCCGTAAGATCGCCTCGCCCCACATCTTCGGCGATTGCGCGGGTTACTGTTTCACGGAGACAGGTTGGTATCATAGGGGTATAACGCACTCACTAGATAATGAGGAGAGGTGGAAAACAATTCCTCCTCGGGAAATGGTTTTCTACCTAGCAGCCTGTCAGGTCTTACGGCTATCTTGTTGATTACAAAAAGATTCCAAGCTGATAGATATCCGCAAAAGTGCAATAAATCAAGAAGTTGCAAAATAAGTCCGACAGACTGCTAGCCAGTTTCTCAGAACGGGGCGAAAAGGCGAAGGATAGCGCGGATGACTGCCCTTAGGATAGAATGAACCCCGTCGGGCTAGTGCGACGGGTGTTGGTTTTTTCGACAGCGCAAGACCCGCCGGATTTCCAATTGTGGCGCTTACGTCTACCGGGTGGTTGGCTCGTCAAGGGCCGCAGCCTGTGAATGATTCTTGTAAAGGGCACCTCTAAAAATTGCAGAATTGATTTTCTGGTATCAGTA
>CAIRSR010000078.1 GCA_903881315.1 uncultured Thiotrichales bacterium
AGCGTATTAACTAAAGCCAGCAAAACAATGGAAATAATCAGAAGATAGCGTTTCATATTATTTTGTCCTGGTGTTGCTGCCCGTCACGAGTGGCGTAGTCGTCTTTTGGTGCTCATAATCACACGCATTGTATCCATAGAGTAAGCCCGTCGAGAACAAAAATGGTGGCCGTGGTGACATGCCCGAAGAGTGGCTACGTGCATCGCTCCATCGCCTTCTTCTGTTCCCTCAACCACCGTGCCATTTCCCGCAACATTGGCCGATTTCCGCCACGCCAGGCGTTCACGCTTACCGTGGCCTTGCCCTCATCCGTCCGAGGCCCTGTGGACTGCCTCCACTTCAGCGGGTAATCGGATTGCGAGCACGTTTTCGGCTCCTGTTCTGAGCAACTTTCCAAGCAAAGACGGGAGTGCCTAGCAGCCTGTCGGACTTGTTTTGCAACCTCTTGATTTGTTGTGCTTTTGCCAACACCTATCGGTTTTAAATCTCTTTCGTAATCAACAAGCTATCCGTAAAGTCCGACAGGCTGCTAGACATCGCCAATCGCTTTTACCAGCGCTTTCTGCTCCAATGGCACCTCACCCATTGGGTGACTCTCCTAGTCGGGCCCACACCCGCATCATTGCAGACTGAGCTGCGCTTCTTCTCGTTTGGACTTAGAAACTAGGGTGAGGTAACGAGAAGACGTATTACCACTTACCGGCTGGGCGGCGCTACGGCGTGTTATTATGCGGCGGCGTTCCAGGCAATGCGATACACTGATCACCAAAAAATAGGTAACACGCCAACTCCCCTCTGTACGCATGTTTTGATCCATAATCACCACTGGCCAGAGAAGTGACTGAGACAGTAAAACCCTATGGCGGTGAAGAAACAATAGCATAAAGCCTGATATTTTCACTAAACAACACGGCATTGCCCTGCAACCGATGGTTAGAAAAAATGATGAAGGTTCTTGTTTTGGGTATTGGGAATACGCTACTTTCTGATGAGGGTATTGGCGTCCATGTGATTCAAGCCCTGCATGGGCGGTTTACGCAGGAAGAACAGGTCGAGCTGATGGATGGTGGCACGCTTAGTTTCACCTTGGCTGAACCCATTGCGGAAACCGATGCGTTGATCGTAGTGGATGCTACTCTGCTTGAATCAATACCAGGTACCCTGCGGGTGTTCGAGGGTGCTCTGATGGATCGCTTTCTGACCCACAATCGCAAGTCAACAGTACATGAGGTAGGACTAGCCGACCTGATGACCATCGCAAAGCTCACGGGGTGTTGGCCAACGCGCCGTGCGTTGGTGGCGATCCAACCCAAAGAAATGACCTGGGGGGAGTATCCCACCAGAGAGGTGGCTTTAGCGATACCCAAAGCCTGTCAGTGCGTTCATACTATTATTGAGGGCTGGCGGTTAGACAGTTCAAAGCCAATTCGCGCCTTGTCCCACGCAGGCATGGGTTCGAATGCAGTCTAAGGGGAAACTATCGTGGCAAACCATGGTGTTGAATTACTGGATCAATTGGCGTCGCAGGGGGTTTCGCGCCGTTCCTTCTTGAAGTATTGCGCTGCCCTGGCGTCACTGATGGCCTTACCGCCTGCTGCAGGACGGGCTTTCGCTAAGGCTCTCGTTAGTGCACCACGACCGTCGGTCATCTGGCTTTCTTTTCAAGAATGCACCGGTTGTACCGAATCCCTTACACGGTCTCATGCACCCACATTGGAAGGGCTTCTTTTCAACAGTATCTCCCTAGACTATCACCACACCCTGCAAGCTGCCGCCGGAGCCGATGCTGAGTCCGCACGGCAAGAAGCGGTGCAAAAGAATTGGGGCAAGTTTCTGCTCGTGGTGGATGGTTCGGTACCCATGAAAGACGGTGGGGTTTACTCTACCATTGCCGGAGTATCTAATTACGATCTATTGATGGAGACGGCAAAGGGTGCTGCGGCAGTAATTGCGGTTGGCACCTGCGCTGCATTTGGTGGATTGCCTGGGGCACGCCCCAATCCCACCGGTTCTGTCTCTATTTCGAGCTTGGTACATGACAAACCAGTCATCAATCTCTCTGGCTGTCCACCGATTCCTGCGGTCATGACCGGGGTATTGGCCCAATATCTCGCCTTTGGGACGCTTCCTGAACTGGATTCGTTGGGTAGACCGAAGGCGTTCTATGCTGACACGATCCATGATCGATGTTATCGCCGCCCCTTCTATGATCAGGGGAAATTCGCAAAGACCTTTGATGATGAGGGGGCGCGTCAGGGTTGGTGTCTATTTGAATTGGGTTGCAAGGGGCCCGTTACCCACAATGCCTGTGCTACAACGAAATGGAATGATTCTACGTCTTTCCCAATAGAATCTGGGCATGGCTGTTTAGGCTGCTCAGAACCAGGTTTTTGGGATGCCGGTAGTTTCTATCGTGCCTTGTCCCAATCGGCGAACCCGCTCCAACATGCCAAGGGTGCACTGGTAGCAGGGGCGGTGGTAGGCGGTGCTATGGCCGTCACCAACCGTGGATTTAAGATGATGGCCGCTCATGTTCATGCGCCGTCTAACGTGGCGGATCTGGAAAAATAAAGGGGATGCTGATATGAATGAATTCCAGTTACTCGCTTTTGCGCGTGGCATTGGTTTTCAGATCGCAGTGGCGATATTCCTAATGGGGATGATGTTACGCTTAACGGAGATCTACTCGCTCGGTCGCAAGCCGAATTTGGCAGAGCCGCGTCTGGTGAGCGGTGCCTCTGGCTGGCACACGCTTTATCGTCGCTTTGCACCACCTCCGGGTATGCTCCAGACGGCCTACATTACCTATATCGGTGGCTATGTTTTTCATATTGGTTTCATGATGGTGTTTCTGCTGTTTGCGCAGCACATCAAGATGATCCAGGAATTGACCGGCCTCTCCTGGCCGCCCTTGCCTGCTCCGATCATAGATTTTATTACCGTAGTCACCCTGGTGGCGATGCTAGTGGTGTTGGTCGATCGGGTAAGGGCCCCGGTGAAGAGGTTCTTGTCGGGGTTTGGCGATTATCTTGCCTGGACAATTACTTTTCTTCCGGTGCTTACTGGGTATTTGGCCGTAAAGCATCTCTTCCTTTCCTATACCACCCTGTTGGCGCTGCACATCGTAAGCGTTGAGATATTCTTGGTGCTACTCCCATTTACTAAGATCGCTCACACCGCGACGGTATGGCCATCGCGGTGGTTCAATGGCAATACCAACGGTCGTAAGGGCGTTCCTGTGTAGGGCATTTTCATCCTCTCGGGACTCTTAAGAGAAGGCGATACCATGAGTGCTTCATTAAGCCGGGCCATCAATGTTCTGAAGAAGGTTATTGACGCACCGATTGCCAGCTATTTAAATAGTTGCGTCCACTGCGGATTGTGTGCCGAAGCCTGTCTGTTCTACACCGAGACTCACGATCCGAAATACACGCCAATCCATAAGCTGGAACCATTGCGCCGTCTGTACCGGCAGGAATATACCTTGATCGGGAGGCTGCTCAAGGCCATTGGTTTGGCGAAACCGATTACGGATGCAGAGTTAGAGGAATGGAAAGAGCTGGTCTACAACAGTTGCACCATGTGTGGCCGCTGTTCTTTGGTTTGTCCCGTGGGCAATGATATTGTTTATATGGTGCGCCGTCTGCGGGAAGGCATGGCGATTGCTGGTCATGCCCCACAGGGCATGATTACCGTGACAAAACGCGCCATCGAAACGGGCAGTCCGATGGGGATCAAGCTACCCGCACTAAAATTCCAGCTTTCTCAGATAAAAGCAGAAACCGGTATAGAGATTCCGCTTGATCAAGAGGGTGCAGAGTATATGCTGCTGCTCTCTTCGATGGAGGTGATCAACTTCCCCGAGTTTATAACGGCTGTTGCCAAGATTATGCGACAGGCAGGCAAGACCTGGACACTCTGTTCTGAAGCCTTCGAGGCCACCAACAGTGGAATCCAGATTGGTGTTTCTGAGATTGCCGAGGAGATTGTTTCTCGTATCGTCGATGGTGCGGAGAAACTGCGGGTAAAAACGGTGATTAGCCCAGAGTGTGGGCACGCCTTTACTGCATTGCGCTGGGAAGGCCCCAATCTGATCGGACGACCCTACCGTTTCAAAGTGCGGCATATCCTTGAAGTACTCGATGAGTTCCGTGAGCAGGGTATTCTAAAGACCTCCGGCCCCGAAGACGCCAGAATGACCTTTCATGATCCCTGCCAGATTGTCAGGATGGGCGGAGTGATTGAACCCCAGCGCCGGCTTATGCAGATGGTAGCCAAGGATTTTGTCGAGATGCCCGATTCAGGGAAATACAACTGGTGTTGCGGTGGCGGAGGTGGCGTTTCTGCCAATGAGGATGCGAAAGAATTGCAGTTGATCGCCTTTCAACGTAAAAAAGAACAACTAGAGGCCGTCAAGGCCGAGCGTCTGGTCACGGCCTGTGCGAATTGCCGTATCGTATTGGAAGAGGGCATGGAGCGCTACCGAATGGATGTGCCATTGGTAGGCCTCACTGAACTGATTGCCGATCATTTGGTGGAAGCGAATAATGTGGGTGGCACCGGATAGTCGCGGTGCCTGTTTCTTGCACACTACATTGGGGCTTAGCCATGACTATCACAAACGATACCGAATTCAAGGCGATGCTCGGTAATCTGAGCATCATGAACCAACGTAAGGTCGCAGTGGCCTTTGTGGAGAGCGTGTTGCCGCTGTGTGTTGAACCGAGAATTGAGACCATCGCTGCGATTGTGAAACGCGATGAGGTAACCGAGCAGGAATTAACGGCAGCGTATCAGTTGGCCAATACGGTACGAATAGAAAGTTTCTGCCGATGCGGCCAGGAAGTGGATTGGCGCATTCAGCTCAAACATTTTATCGCCAAAGCAGCGCTTGATTGCGCCAAGTCACCCAGTGATGGCGAGAACCTGGCGTGGTCCGCTGCACTGGACGCTCGCATTGCCCGTACCTGCGCAGGCATTGCCAATGGTGAGTGCATAGAGAGGCAGGAGACTGAGAACCAGTACCGCATCCTCTCTGATTTTCTACGTCAACAGGGGGAAGCATGACAGGAAATCAACGGATCGTTGTCGATCCCGTTACGCGGATTGAGGGTCATTTACGCATTGAGGCAGAAACGGACGATGCAGGCAAGATCATCCGCGCATCCAGCGCCGGTACTATGGTGCGGGGTATAGAGATTATCCTTCAGGGCCGAGATCCCCGCGACGCCTGGGCCTTCACGCAGCGAATCTGCGGGGTTTGCACCTTGGTTCATGCCATGGCCTCTATTCGTTCGGTAGAGGATGCCCTGCATTACCCAATCCCGCCAAACGCCCAACTGATCCGGAATCTGATGATCGGGGCGCAGTATATCCATGACCATGTCATGCACTTCTACCACCTGCATGCCCTGGATTGGGTCGATGTGGTTTCGGCGCTCAAGGCCGACCCCAAGGCGACCTCGCAATTGGCCGAGAGTATTAGTCGTTGGCCAAACTCTTCGCCTGGTTATTTTGCGGATATGCAGAAGAAGGTCAAAGGGTTTGTGGAGTCTGGTCAGCTCGGGATCTTTGCTAAGGGGTATTGGGGGCATCCGGCCTATCAATTGCCGCCAGAGGTGAATCTACTTGCGGTCGTTCATTACCTTGAGGCACTTGCTTGGCAGCGCGATGTCGTAAAACTGCATACTATCTTTGGTGGCAAGAACCCGCACCCCAATTTTGTGGTGGGTGGTGTGCCGTGTGCGATCAGCGTTGATCCGAATCTCCCGAATACGCCTGTGCGCGGTGGTCAAGAGGCAACAGCGGTCAATATGGTGGGTTTGCAGATTGTCCAGGGTGTGATTCACAAGATGCGAGAGTTTGTAGAACAGGTCTACGTCCCGGATACGATCGCAATTGCCGGTTTCTATAAGGATTGGGCGACGCGAGGGGAGGGGCTTGGGAATTTCCTGTGTTATGGTGACCTGCCTTCAAAGGATATCGGGGAGACTGACTCTTTCTTTTTCCCGCGTGGCGTTATCTTGAACCGAGACCTGAGCAAGATTCATCCGGTCAATCTGAATGACCCGGGGGAGATTCAAGAGTTTGTCTCTCACTCCTGGTACAAATACAGTGTCGGCGATGGCCATGGTTTGCATCCTTACGCTGGCGAGACCACATTGAATTATACTGGCCCGAAACCGCCCTATGAGCATCTGGACGTGGAT
>CAIRSR010000079.1 GCA_903881315.1 uncultured Thiotrichales bacterium
ATTACAATGAACGCTGTGGATATAATCCAACACATCCTTGTATTCTGGTTTC
Source organism: uncultured Thiotrichales bacterium (assembly GCA_903881315.1). Lineage (GTDB taxonomy): Bacteria > Pseudomonadota > Gammaproteobacteria > CAIRSR01 > CAIRSR01 > CAIRSR01. The sequence goes on from CAIRSR010000079.1 coordinate 53, forward strand.
TCGAACCAGTCATTGAGCACATAGATATACTCTACCCTGAGACCGATCGAATACACTAATCTCTGGTATTGTTTTCGTTTAAAATCGCAGGTCTGAAGTTTTTCGTCAACAGAACCGCCGACTTGTTGGTACTTCACCTCAATAATATAAAGCGTACTGCCAACCACCATCGCGTGGTCTGGCAAGAGCTGCTTGGAGAGCAGCGCTTTCCAATCAATACCATTCTCTTTTAAGAAGGCATTAAACTCATGCTTCTTGAAACAGCGAGCAACCAACTCGCCCGCAAAGAATACATCAACCCCAGCCCGCTCTTCTGCCTTGATTGCCTGATAACCCGCCACCTTTCCGATGATCACCTGCAGATCAACCCGCGCCTCAAAGCGTAATCCTGTGGCTGTATTAGCGCCGCCAGAACCACCGGTGATCATCTCTGCTACTCCTTTTGCTTCACAGCAGAGGTCTTTTCCTCTCGCGCCGCGAGAAGACGCTTCAGAGAAAGGTCAATAAACTCTTTCTCTAGCTCACAGCCTACGAATCTACGCCCCAAAGCAATCGCAGCCACCCCGGTCGTTGAACTGCCCGAGAACGGGTCAAAGATCAGATCCTCTTTATTGGTACTGGCCTGAATAATCCGCGAAAGAACGCTAAGCGGCTTTTGCGTTGGATGCTTCCCAAACTCTTTCTCCCCACCATTCGGGGCAGTAAACGACCAGACCGATTTCATTTGCTTACCGGCGTTTATCTCGCGCATCGCGTCATAATTAAAACAATGCTTAGACTTTTCATCCCGCGCCGCCCAGATAATCGTCTCAGTCGAGTGAGTAAAATAACGGCACGAAAGATTTGGTGGGGGGTTGGGCTTTTCCCAGACAATGTCGTTTAGAATCTTCATGCCGAGCTGCTGCATCGCGAAGCCAACCGAATGGATGACATGGTGCGTACCAGAAACCCACAGCGTTCCGTTTGGCTTCAGAAGTTTTTGACAGCTCGATAACCACGAGTGATTAAACTCAAGATTGAGTTCGGCGACCTTTGACTTATCCCACTGCCCCTTGTCTACCCTGACCATTTTACCCGCATGGCAGGTAATCCCCCCATTAGAAAGAAAATAGGGTGGATCCGCAAAGATCATATCGAAGACGCCATTCGGGAATTGTCCAATCAGGACATCCATAAACTCGATGCTATTGGCATGATACAACGAGACCCCATTCTGCTCATCAGCAAGGGCGCACCGATTGGGCGCGTACTTAGAACGCTCCATGGTGATGAGAGGAAAAGGGGGGGCGATGGTTGTCTCAGGCGTCATTTAGGTCGGGTGCTTTACGTGTTTCTTATGGAGAGCTGCGGTAACGGGTTCTTAACCCATGAGCATTCGATCAGAACCACCAAGATGATCCTAGTGATTAGGAGAACAACACCCCGTCATTCGAGAAATAATTACGAGCGGTTATCCCTATCAAGCCGGTCGCCGTAGATCCAGTGTATGCGGATATTCCCCGGTAGGCTCAGTAATCGGCGGCGGCATCGGGCCAATGCGCGTATTGTTTGGCAGAAACTGGGTCAGCATCTTGACCCAAGGCTGTGCGATAAAATTCCCCGGCTGGTGGCCAGACTTTGCAAAGCGATTATTCCGACGCGCCTCGGCCTCATTCGCATTAACCGGAAAGGTATCATAACTACGCCCCCCCGGATGGACTACCTGGTAGGTACAACCCGCAACCGCACGTCCATTCCACAGATCGATAAGATCGAAAACCAAGGGCGTGTGTATCCCAATGGTTGGGTGTAATGCCGAAGGTGGCTGCCAGGCGCGATAACGAATACCCGCAACATACTCACCACGAACACTCGTACTCCGCAATGGGACACGCCGACCATTGCAAGCCAAGACATAGCGGCCATCCGTTAGATCAGTAAGGCGCACCTGCAGGCGCTCGACAGAGGAATCAACAAAACGAGCCGTACCTTGGTGCGTCGTCTCTTCACCCAATACCAGCCAAGGCTCAATCGCGGCACGCAATTCTAGGGAAATATCGTTATGATGCAGACCACCCAATCGCGGAAAACGGAATTCAAGGAAAGGCAGAAACCACTCGAACTGCAATGGATAACCCGCCCGATTCAGATCTTCCACTACCGCCTTGATATCTGCCCACAGATAATGCGGCAACATCCATTGATCGTGTAATGCTGTCCCCCAACGTACCAGCGGGTGCGCATACGGCTGCGCCCAACAGCGAGCGACTAATGTCCGCAACAGCAACATCTGGGTTGCCGCCATACGCGCATGGGGCGGCATTTCAAAGGCACGAAACTCAACCAACCCCTGACGGCCTAAAGCACTATCCGGAGAATATAATTTATCAATACAGATCTCGGCACGATGGGTATTGCCAGTCAGATCGGCGAGGAGGTGGCGAAATAGCCGATCAACAATCCACGGCTGATTGTGTTCAGCAGGCGGCACCTGACTAAAAGCAATCTCCAATTCATAGAGAATATCCGTTCGCCCCTCATCCACACGCGGCGCTTGGCTGGTCGGGCCAACAAACAGGCCAGAGAAAAAATACGAGAGACTCGGGTGATGCTGCCAATAGGTAATCAGACTGCGCAAGAGATCGGGTCTACGCAAAAAGGGGCTGTCCGCTGGTGTAATGCCACCGAGGGTAATATGATTCCCACCACCCGTACCGGTATGGCGACCGTCCAGCATAAATTTCTCGGTGCCGAGCCGCGTAAGACGCGCTTCATCATAAAGCAGCAAGGTATTCTCCACCAACTCGTCCCAGGTACGAGCGGGGTGGATGTTGACCTCAATGACGCCAGGATCGGGGGTAACCAAAAGCCTTTCGAGGCGACCATCGCAAGGCGGCGCATAGCCCTCGACGACCACCGGCAAAGAAAGCGCCGCTGCGGTTTGCTCAACAGCAGCGATCAACTCTAGGGCGGGCTCGATGCGGGCAAGTGGCGGCAGAAAGATGTGGACACAACCATTGCGCGCCTCGACACATACCGCCGTGTGCGGCACCTCGACCGGAACACGTTGCCGCTCGGGCACCGCCTGCGCGTGAACCTCAGGGTGCGGATCCTCGGTTGGCTCAAAACCACTATAGCGAACCGCTACCTCTCCATGATAATCCGCCAATGGCGTATGCGGGGCAAACGGATCAATCTCGGTTTCTAATTCGCGCTCCTCTTCCTCTGTCCACGGCAGCGAAGACAATGGCAAGCGCAAGCCCATCGGCGAATTGCCCGGCACTAAATACAGGCGATCGCGGCGCATTGCCCAACCAGAGGTTTTCCAGCGCTTCGATAATTCCTCCCAGGCCAGCGGCAGACAATAACCAACCGGTTGATTGAGTCCGCGCGACAGCTTATCGGCCAACGCTTGGCGCACCAGCGAATCATCAAGATTCGCCTTCGCAATATCGAGGTTGACCGGAAGTTCAGCCTCCTGCAACAAATGATGGAGCGCATCCTCGTAGGCTGGCGCAACATAACCCGCAGCCAATCCGAGACGCAGCGCTAGGTGCTCGCAGAATCGCTTGGCATCTTCCGTATCGTGGTCATAATTGTGGTTCGGCTCCGCCAGCCACTGCTCATCGTGCCAAACCGGCACCCCGTCCTTCCGCCAATAGAGGCCCAACGCCCAACGCGGCAGGGGTTCTCCTGGATACCATTTCCCCTGCGCGGTATGCAACAGACCCTGCGGGGCAAAATGTTTTTTGAGGCGACGGATTAGAATCTCGGCCCGCTCGCGCTTGTGCTCCCCGAGGGCTGCGACAGTCCATTCTGGGGCATCCATGTCGTCAATCGAAACAAACGTGGGCTCACCACCGTGGGTAAGGCGCACATCCATTTCATTCAATCTATCATCCACCAGCCGACCCAGCGCCTGAATATGCGCCCACTGGTCATCACTATACGGTTTGGTAATGCGCGGGGTTTCTTTAAAACGGGTAACGGTATTGCTATAGCTGAATTTTACCTTACAAGGGTCGGTGTAGCCTTCAATGGGGGCTGCACTCGTGGGGTGCGGTGTGCAGGCCAGAGGAATATGCCCCTCGCCCGCAAAAAGCCCCGAGGTTGGATCTAAGCCAACCCATCCCGCCCCCGGAACATACACCTCAGCCCAGGCGTGGAGATCGGTGAAATCACGATCGGTTCCAGAAGGCCCATCCAAGGATTTTTCATCGGCAACCAATTGAACCAGATAACCAGAAACAAAACGCGCCGCCAATCCCAATTGGCGCAAGATCTGCACCAACAACCAAGCTGTATCACGACAGGAACCAACCCCCCGAGCCAAGGTCTCTTCGCAGGTCTGAACCCCAGGCTCTAGGCGGATGGTATAAGCAACCCGCTGATGTACCCGTCGATTCAGTCCAACCAGAAAATCAACCGTACTCTCCTTTGCGCGCTCTATCTCCGCCACAAACCTCTCGGTGAGTGGCCCATGCTCTTCTACTTCTAGGTAAGGGGTCAGTTCCTTCTCAAGCGCTTCGGGATAGTTAAACGAACAGCAATGCGCATACTCTTCTACAAAGAAATCGAAGGGATTGATCACTGTCATATCAGCGATCACCTCCACATCGACACGCAACGCCCGCGTTCTTTCCTGAAACACCAGCCGCGCCAACCAGTTACCAAATGGGTCTTGCTGCCAATTGATAAAATGCTTCTCTGGCCAAACCTTGAGGGTATAGGCCAGGATCGGGGTACGACAATGCACCGCCGGACGCAAACGGATCACATGAGGACTCAGTGCGGTAAGACGATCGAACCGATAATTAGTGATGTGACGCAAAGCGACTTGAATTGACATAATTCCGATTAATCCTCATCAATACCGATTTATTCCATCATTGGTTCGTGGTGGGCAGATCTTCCCACCAGAAACGCGGCAACATCTCAAGCGCCTGCAACAGACCCCGACTCCACGCATCCGAGATCTCTCTGGAGAACGGATCGTCCTCGCTCATGACCATCTTCATTGGTTGAGTCAAGGTATCTCTCTGGTATATCAACAATTCAATCGGTGGCCCGACCGTCACGTTACTGCGTATCGTTGAATTCATGGATACCAAAGCAACCCGCGCCGCCCGCTCTAGGGAAATATCCTTCTTTATCACTCGATCAAGGATAGGCTTGCCGTATTTTATTTCACCAATCTGTAAAAACGGATGCTCATCTGACTCGTGGATATAATTACCTTGCGGATAGATAAACAGAGTCTCGGGTGGCGCTGTTCCAATCTGCCCACCAAGGATGAACGAGGCATCGAAACTGGTATGCGCCGTGTCGCGCACCGCCTGACTACGTTGGATCGAGGTGCTCACCATGCCCACATAGTCACTCGCATCCAACATATTAGAGACCGTCAGCAGATTGGGAACCAATTCCTGCCTGACATCGTTATTCATCTTCTTGATCACCGCCTGCGTGGTGGCAAGATTTCCCGCCGAAAGCAAAACGAGAACCCGATCGCCCTCCCAGACAAAAGAATGCATCTTCGAGTAACAGCCTATATTGTCCGTGCCCGCATTGGTGCGGGAATCAGAACAAAAAACCAGACCCCTATTTAGGTTAAGAGAAAGACAGTAAGTCATTTATGTACCCTCTACCAAGCAATGGCCCGTAGGTATATTTACTAGGCCCAACCCCTACCCAACACACATCACTATCACGCGGAAACGGGAACAGAAAACAAAAGCACCGTCATTATAAAAGAAACCACAAGATACAGAATACTTAAACCAACCGCCAGTGACGGAACAATATCCAGGGAATTTCGCAAGATATGGCCCAATACTGTCACACTCCATGCCGTTAGACTCATCATCATAATAGAGAATAACGATTCTAATTCGTCATCTACATCTAGCAAGGCATACAATATATCCAGCGGTAAAACGATGACAGTCAGCAATCCCAAGGCCCCGCAAGCTGCCGTAAGCGTCTGGATGAACCGATTATCAAAATTCTTAAGCTTTAGCGTAATCCACACCAGCAATGAAAGTAGCGCCGTATCGATTGCAGAAACACCCACCGCTGAAAGAAAAGAAAAATTCAGAAGAGCAAGCAACACGCCTACTACAAAATAAAAAACTGCCGACGCCTTTAATAAGAAGATTGAGACTGGCACATCCTCCGGGCCCAACCTAAATAACAAAATATCCATAAATAATTTTAGAATCGTAACCATGTGGTTCAGACGCCGAAATATTTCGCCATTGGGTGGTGGACGATAATAGCAGAAGTGGACTCCTCTGGCCAGAGCTGATCGGATTCACCAAGAACCACACCAATACGTTCCGCCTGCAACAATTCCAAGATTTTATCCTGATCCGCCAGATTGGGACAGGCCGGATAGCCAAAGGAATAGCGCGAACCACGGTAGTGTTGCTTGATCAGCTCATGGATCTCGCGGGCGTCCTCGCGACCAAAACCCAACTCGGTACGCACGCGCTTGTGGAGCCACTCCGCCAACCCTTCTACCCCCTCAACATTAAGCCCATGCCAGAAGAGGTACTCCTGGTAGCGATCTGCCGCAAACAGCGCGCGCGCATAGTCCGCTGCGTACTGACCGATCGTCACCAACTGAAAGGCAACCACGTCCACCTCTTCCTGTGTTACCTCCCTGAAAAAATCCGTAATACACAATCCCCGCGCACTGGTCTGACGCGGAAAGGTAAAGCGCAAGCGCTCGCGGCGACTCTCGGCGTCATGATAGATAATGAGATCGTTGCCCTCGGACTGGCACGGGAAATAACCATATAGCCCAGACGGCTGCAATATCTTGCCGGCCTCACTCTCGGTCACAAGACGGGTCAAAATGGGGTCAACCTCACGACGAATCCAGGCGGCGTACTCTTCGCTCGAGCGTCCCGCCGCCTTAAACCCCCATTGAAATTTATAAAGGGCGGTGCGATTCACATAGGGTACCACCGCACGGAGCGGGATCCCCTCAAGACACCGACTGCCCCAGAAAGGAGGCGCGGGAATAGGGTTGTCTCTCGGGACAGCGTGGGCATTGACTGTGGTCATGTCTCATCGAACACATGGTTGGGCGGATTCAGACGGGAACCTCACGCGCCGAACCCTCCAGAGCGCGTCTTCCTGGCCATCCCTCTAAGTATAGGCTTTTCAAGGGCATATCCATAACTCGGTGCGCCTCGTCATTGACCACCGCAACAACCCGCGCTAGTGTTTCGTCCCAAGCGTCACCGGTTCCAGTATCTACCTCTCGCATAGAGTGAGGCAACAACCGATAAAGATCGAGTAGCGTCACTTCGCTGAGATCCCGCACCAATACCCAAGTTCCCTCCGCGGTACGCTGGATTAGCTTGGCTGCGGTAAAGGTGGTGATGAGGCCTAGCAGCATATCCTCTGATAACCCCGGTTCCCGCGACAATAACGCCTGGGTCGTGACAAAGTCTCCGCGCCGTTGGGCCTCCCATAAATGACCCACTACGCGAAAGGCCCACAAAAACTCGGTTCCAGCAGCATCCCCGGTGCGCAGCCAAACCGGAAAGACAGATAAAGCGTGCGCAATCTCAGCCCCCAGCAGCGCTACCAGCCAAGAGGTGTAGATCCAGATTAAGAATACCGGTATGACCGCCATTGCCCCAAAGATCGTCTCGTAGGTGGGCACGTTGGTTATGTACAGCGTAAAACCACGTTTTGCAATCTCGAAGAGCACTGCCGCCACCAAGGCACCCACCAGGGCATGCAGTAAGGTAACCGAACGGTTCGGTACCACGATATAAAGGATAAACAAGGCAAGCGTCGAGGCAAGAAAGGGAGTCACGCCGAGCAATGTGCTGTTTCCCCACAAAGACTCGGTGGCTGCAGTAACACCCGGAATCGAGAGGATCTGTGCCGTCAGCAAAAGACTCGCCCCAATCAGCATCGGCCCAAGGGTGAGCACTGCCCAGTAGACCGTAAAATTGGCAAGCGCCCGACGTCTCGCTCGTACCCGCCAGATCCGATTAAAACTCGCATCTATCGTAGACATCATCACGAGCGAGGTAATCACCAAAGACAAGATACCAAACACCGTCAGGCGCGAGGCATTGTGGGCAAATTGCTGAAGATACTGTTGAACCACCACACCAAAGGTCGGCACGAAATTGGCGAAGATAAAATCCTGCACCAGACGCTGCACTGCGGCAAAAACCGGAAAGGCACCCGCGACAGAAACCGCTACCGCCATCAAGGGAACCAGGGACAACAACGTCATATAAGAGAGTTCAGAGGCCACCTCAAGGCTGCGATCCTCCAGTGCGCTCCGTAGCAAAAAGGATAAAAAATCCCGAAAAAGACGCAGGTAGGAGGCTGACGCTTCCAGGAGGCTCTGTGCCAGAGGTTTCACGCAAGGTCTCTAGTGCGCAGCAAAGGGGGCAAGAAGGCTGTAGGCGCGCTGGCCCTCACGATGCTGAATGGCAACCTTTGCCGCTTCTAGCGCCTCTCGTAGGGCAACACCAGAGAGACGTATCGGATCGCTCTCGAGATCGATCACCAAAGCCTCGGCCCGCTCTAGATCGTGTTTATCTAACACCTTCCCCGCCTCCTGCTGGGCTTCTGTCACCAACCTCATCGCGTTGCCGTCATCCCCCCGCGCCGCCGCATCCAATGCTTGCTGCGCGAGCACCCGTGCGCCCTTCGAGCGAGGGGAATACTGCTCTGCCTGTGCTACCACCTCTAGGGCCGACACCAAGGTGAGGGCCAAGCCACGAACCCGCACTGCCTCAGTCTTGGCCGCAAGCGCATGTTCCGCAGCGCCCTGGTAGTCTGACGCAGCCAACCGCGTCTCTGCCTCGAAGATCTCGGCGTTCACATGCTCGATAAGGGTGGGAAAATAACGCCCTGCTCCTGCGTCAACCGCAGCCCGCGCCGACTGTCGGGCATCGCTCATCTCTTGAATGGGTGGCGCATAGGCAGCACAACCAGACAAGACAATCGCAATGACAACACTCACCCACCGCGATGGCTTCGTCTTCGACACATTATGCCCTCCCGATCAACGACTACCATACTTCTCGCGGAAACCTAACACCCCTGCCTCCGTGGCGTCAATAGCCCTACGCTACTATTAAGCTTCTTGCAAAGTCGAGCCGAGTACAAGCCCTACCGAAAACCCACCGCTTTGGTAATTCTGCGCCAAAATACCACCAACTACACCTGGTTCAGCCATTGCGACGGATACGACAACTGCCTATACTGTACGAAATTACCCAAGTCCGTATCTTACTGTCAGAGGGCCCCACCGGGGCGTCTCTGTACTGGGCTGATGGTTACATCGGGGTTCGGGTTGCTCGTTTTTCCTGCTAAGGGGACAAGGTATGAGAATGAACACAAAGGTTCTGGTTGGTCGCTTGGGCTTCGCTGCTCTCGCTGCGTGTGTGGGGGTTCTTTCTGGCTGCGGCGGCGGTGGCGGTGGCGGAATAGTGTCGAGTATCGCCGGTCACGTCATGCAGGGCCCGGTGAAGGGCGCAAAGGTTGGTTACTGTCACATTGAAGCTGAAGCACCCACCTGCACCCCCAGCTCTTACATTGCATCAACCGATGTCGTTGGCTACTTTCTGTTCACGCCCCCGAGCTTCCGCTACATCATTGTCTCGAATGGTGGCACGGACACCACCACCAACACGCCTGCCATGCCGATGCGCACCTACGCGCCACCAGCAAACGCGACGAACAATGTCCTGACGCCGCTCACGACGATTGTGGCCCTAACCCCCGTTGCGCAGCAGCCCACCGTCATCGCCACCATCCAGAGCATGTACGGTAGCGGTAGTACCATCGACATTTCAACAACCAATATCACGACAACCACCACGCCAGCGGTTTCTGCGTTTATCCACAGCGTCCAGTCAACCGTTACTGTGATAACCAACGTGTTCACCGCTGGTGGTAACGCCGGAACGATATCGACTGCTGCGATTGCCGACGCGCAGCAGGCCATTCTTGCCAACGTGGCAACAACAGTCGCCAACCTAAGTCAGGCAAATGTCACTGCGCTGACCAACGCCGGAACCATCACAGCGACCCTTGCGACCACCATGCAGACGGCGGTCACAAGCGCCCTGGCAGATCCTCGCGTCACCGCCGTGATGGATCTTACCAACAACGGCGCTGCGACAACCAACGCCACCATCAACACCATCGCTACCGCAGTGAACACCGCCGTTACAAAGGTGGCGGGCGATGTTGTTACGGCCGCCACGGCGAGCAGCACTGGTGGTAGCATCACGGGTGCCGTTACCGGTGGCGAAGAAACCGTTGCCGCCGACACCACGGTCGCTGACAACTACAAGGCGGGTGGAGCGCTGGAGACGGCAACCACGACGGTGGGGACAGCAGTCACAGTCAAACCCACCGTTGCTACCTACACCCTCGGCATCAGTGGCACACCCGCAACAACCGGCATCGTTGGCGTAGCCTACAGCACCTTTACGCCGACGCTAACCTGGACCCCGCAATCGGGTTCGCCTACGTCTACGACACCGGATGGCGAGTTAGTAGCATTCACCATTGCTGACGGCGCAAACCCCACAGCCTCTTCGGTTACGCCAGCCGACCTAGTGGCTCTTGGGCTCACCTTTAATGCGGCAACCGGTTCATGCCGGGCGGTAACGATATCTATGACCCTGCCGGCGGTGCAGTGGCCTTTCAGGAGCACTTTGTCGCGGTAAAGAAACGAACGGCAG
>CAIRSR010000080.1 GCA_903881315.1 uncultured Thiotrichales bacterium
AGGCTTGACCATATAACACCAAAACACTCTGTGGGCATCACCACACAACTCGTCATAGGGCATCAGCCCATACCAGTTTGCCTGGCGGCCATAGCGAACGGGAACCACCCGATACCATACCGAACTCGTAAGTGAAACCGTTCAGCGCCGATGATAGTGTGAATTTCTCATGCGAAAGTAGGACACTGCCAGGCGCTTAAATACAAAAAACCCATCACCTTGCGAAAAGGTGGTGGGTTTTTTTATTGTCCTTTCTGTTGATGGGCTCGTTCTCACCTCGGATGATCTACAATAGTTTAGAACATGCATCGGCATCAGTAGGTGGTGTGGCTCCCTCTCTCACTTCGGATGAGCTTACTCAGTCATGACAACGATTACCTTTGACACCCTTGCCTATGTCAAAACACTGCGCGAGGCTGGTTTTACTGAGCCGCAAGCGGAAGCCCAGGTTAGCGCGTTGGCTAATGTGCTGAAATCGGGGGCCGGAGAACTGGCGACCAAGCAAGACCTGCGCGATCTGGCGTTAGCAACAAAGCAGGACATTGACCTGATCCGGAAGGATATGGCGATTACCGAGGAACGTACCAGGGGGCGCTTCACCTTACTTCAGTGGATGATGGGAACTAATCTGGTGGTAACGCTCGCTATTCTGTGGATTCTTATCAAGGGCGCACACTGATAATCGCTGCTGTGTTGTAGCTCCCTCTCTTACCCCGGATGATCTACAACCATCACACCAAAGATTGAACCCCGGCGGGTAAGAGCAGTGGTGGCGCGATGGTTGGGGTGTTTGGGGGCGGTGTGGGTGAGCGTAACCTCCTATTGTTTTGGTTGCTTGGCGGAAAGCGTACACAGACCGAGTTGCTGGATCGGGCGTTCGTGATTGGTAAGTAGCGCTTGTTGGCGTGGATGCTGACGGCGTTCTGGTACTAGCCAAGGTGCAAACGTGTGCGGAAGTCTGTTTAAGTGTCTCATTTCCGTGAATACCCCTGCAGTCTCTGGTAACGGGCATCTTGTGCCAGCTCTGGTGCCGTTTTTACGATTACGTCCAGACATTGCCCCAATTCAGTCCCCATCCACTGCGGATCGTGAGTGATAGCATCCAACAGCGTTAGCGCATCTGCTGGAAACTGGCCACAGAGACCGGATTCATGTAGTAGATTCACATGGAAGTCTGGATACTGGATCGGTTGGAGCCAATGTACGATGGTGTCCAAGGCCGAAGGGAACTCCCCTCCAGCAGCGATGGCCATCCGTGCGAGTGATTCTGTAATGCTGTTGGAAGCACGATCGTGCGATTTCGGCCAGATGTCCTGCCAGAAGGGCTTGATGTGATTCCTCCAGTAGTTCTCTCGTTGCAGACCGGCAGCTTCCAACGCCTGCGAAAGTGTTTGCGCAGCTTTATCCAAACCCTCTTGTGGTAGCGCCCCGATAGCTGATCGGAACTCCGGCACCGTATATCCCTCGACAGATTCGAGTGCTGTGTAGGTTAGAAAGCCTGCGAACTGCAGGATAATTTCTCTGTCCAGATCGTTGTAGTGGTGTGCGATTGCAAGAAACTGTGTTTTGAAGGCAATCTGCAATGGTGGGTACAGGCGTGGTGACAGGAGGAAGCCTGTCCATGCGGTCATAGCTTCCTCCCGATGGATCTCCCATGCAAACAGGGGCAAGAGGTGGCGCTCCGTCCAAGGTCGATCCACGCGAAAGAGCGCGATTAAATTTGAAGACAACACTATCCTGCCGTAGCGGAACCGATCCACCTGGGTATCGCCAAGCCTCGTGAAAAAAGGTGCAATGTCAGGAGGTAGGCCATCATTATCGTTTGGCCCACGCTTGAACCACAGAGTAAGCAGCGCTTGCGTAACGTGACCGATTGGGTGATTGATCGCCTCGTCGATTTGCGTCATACCTGAGTCAGGCGCAAACGCAAACGGTAGGTCTAGGACGTGCCGACACAAATTCAGCAGGATATCTTCGTGTCTCTCGATGGATCCGGAAACAGTCCTTAACCACCAGGTTATGCTAGGCGCGATCTTTTGCAGTACGCTATCGGGCATGGTCTGTACCAGTGGTGCCGCGTAGCGCCATGACCGTTTTGCCCAGTCTTTCTCGCTCCAGGCGGACAGTGCTTCACGCCAATGGGCGACTGGCCACATCCCCTCTTCGGCGAGGTCACACAGGGCGAAAATGCAGTGGAAGAACCGAGTACGACAGGTAGCCCGCCAATTATTTTCATAAAATGGGCGTTGCTCGTCCCGAGGCTTTTTTAGCCATTGGACTAATTCGCGCCGTTTGCGCGGTGCGATGTCGATGTCCCTATTCTCCTCATGGTCTGGATCGCCGGTAGCGCTCATCCAGTGCGGGAACTCGTCGCGTTCGTGGGGGGCTGGTCGCAGTGAAGGGTGCGCTCCCGATAAGGAAGTCAGGCGGGTTTTCGCGGTATCTCCCAAGCGGAGCCCTGATTCACCGAGCTTTTTGAGGAACAACTGCGCCGAATGTTCTAGCAGTTCCTGCCAGCGTTCCGGTTCTAGATCGCCCCGATACATTTCGCGGGGAGGGCCAGCCAGAATGGCTGCCTCGAGTCGTTCCTGCGAGGTTGCGAGGTAGCGACCCTGTAGCACCAAGAGCCGACAAACCTCACGTTCGGTATCCATACTCCAGAGCCACCAGCTACCCTCGGCCAGCAACCAATCCACCCATTGTTCTGGGGCGATGCAGTCGTCTTGGCTCGCAGTAAAGAGGGCGAGGCGCTTGAAGGTGGGATAGGGGAGGTCAAACCATCCCTGCGCGATCCGAGTCGCACGCGCTGGGTCAGCACCTCGGACGGACAACCAGGCGTCACGCAGTAGCTCGATTAGCACCACCCAGTCGTGGAACCCACGGTTCTGCCAGTGGGGGCTGATGGAGGGCAGATCCCAATGCGAGCGGTTGCTACGTTCTTGGTCGCTGTGGCCTTCGACATCGTTCATCTCGCGGCGCAGATCCAAGGCATCCCGCAACAGTTGCTGCAAATCATCCAACAGCGCAGGCAACGGCACCAGCCAGTGTTTATCGGTTGGGTCGCGCAGGGCCGAGCGCACACCCTTTGATGCGAGCACCAGTTTCCAGTCTACGGGCTGCCTCATGCTCTCTGGTGATACCGGAGTCACCGCATCATCAGGCCAGTGGAACGGTTTGCTCAGGGCAATCATCGGTGCAAGCAGTTCGCGCAATTCCAAACGCAGCGTGGTGCTGAGGCCATTGCGCTGTACGCGGTCTTTCCATTGGTAAAGATCGGAATCACGCGCAAAGGTTTTCACGCGGCCTGTCAGCAGGAAGCGCCACAGCGTACGCATCAGGGGGCTTGGAATGGCATTCGGTGCATTGGCGCGGATCTCGTCCAGCTCCCTGGTATTATTTCCGCGCTCCAGCCTGGTGAGATTGTTAAGCCTGGCTTTTAGCGGTCCACGCCAACGCTCATGCAGTTGGCCGCCCTGTCCCAGCAACCAGTGAATCAACTGTGGATCGTTGAGGTGCCGTGTCAGCCAGTTGGCGATATGAAACATCACGTCGTCCCAATGGTTGTTTGGCGTGCTTTCCACCAATCCCATCCACGGAGCGCGGGTGTAAGGCGTGGGGCGACGGATAAGACTAAAGCGCAGTGTAGGGGCGCTTTCCCTGTGCGGAGGGACGCCGAAGCGACCTAGGTCGCTGTGCTGAAAATCATCTTTGGAGAACGCTGTTATCCACTCCAGCGGTGGTGCGGGATTGTGTGCTGCGAAACGCTTGGCCGGAAGTCCAGAGGGATCGGACAGAGCCCAGAGCATACGCCCGACGAAGTCATCCTGCGGTGTGCTCGTGGACGGCTGTTTAAGGGCATACTGATCCACGATGCGCTCTTTGGCGTTCACGCCATCGCGATAGGTTTCTGCCCAGGTTTTTAGTGTCTGATGTAACGCCGAGTGGTCGTGGCTGCCTTTGGGTACTTTATACAGGATGGGTATAACGCCCTTGGCCTTCCACTCGTTGATCTTGTCCTGTTCCTGGTCGGCCTCGTAGTCACCGAGCGCATAGGCCAGCGGTGTCACCTCACCCAACATTCGATCGGCAGCCAATGCATCCATCATGTAACGCATCACCGGATCGTTGATGCTGTAGCCAACGAAACAGACGATATAGTTGAGGAACAGGATGCCAAGAAATCGGGCAGCCCAACCATCGGTTAGGTAGGCGAGACCGAAATCACCGCTGGTGAGAA
>CAIRSR010000081.1 GCA_903881315.1 uncultured Thiotrichales bacterium
CACCCGCCCTTGTTTGACGTAGGCGATAAACTGCGAATAATCAAGGCGCTGCGCCGAGGCCTGATGGGATCCGAAGTTATTAAACACCGACATCAACACAACTGCGATGACCACCCAGAGAATGAGGTTTCTTGCCATGTCGTTCAAAAGGTTATCCTCAATAATTGCAGTACGGGGCCTGATCGATCGTCCATTTTAACATGTCCCATTTATACGAAACTTAACGATTTAAAATTTCTTGCCAACAGATACACCTCTCGACTTTCCGGGCGAGATGACTTCGGTTTGCGTATGGTGACGGTTCCAAAGTGGCTCTGCAACTGTTTATGAAAGGCGTCAAACCCACTGCCCTGAAATACTTTTACCAACATGGACGCCCCTGGGTTGAGGACGCGCATTGCGAATTCATCGGCCAATTCGGCAAGGTGCATTGCCCTCGGTTGATCCACGCTTGGAATCCCACAAAGATTCGGCGACATATCCGAGAGCAGTAGATCCACCCGTCTTCCCGCCAGCGCAGCCAAGAGTTGTTCTGCGATCACGGCCTCGCGAAAGTCACCTTGGATAAATTCTACCCCAAGCTTCGCTAATTCATCTTGTTTTGGCAGGGGCAGCAGATCGAGCGCAAAGACTCGCCCCGACTCACCCACTACGCCGGCTGCAACCTGCGACCAGCCACCCGGCGCTGCACCAAGGTCGACCACCGTCATCCCTTTGCGCAACAGGCGGTCGCGTTGGTGGATCTCCTCAAGCTTAAAGGCGGCACGCGACGGTAGACCTTGCGCTCGGGCCTCTCGGACGTAGGGGTCGGCGTTGTTCCGCGCCAACCAACGGGTACTACTCTTCGAATGAGACACGGCGTGATGAGGGTGTGGTACAGGCTACTGTGGTGAAGGGGAGGGTGGAAAACGTAGACCTCAAGGTAAAACCGCAGCAACAAGACAACCACAACCTTGATGCAGCGAGCCACCTTACTCGATCCTGCCGAGGAGGGGAAGAGGGTTTGGTGATGTCCAGCAATCCGCAGTATGACCGTAGAGCGAGCTACAATGCCATCCGTGCGGTACGCATTGCCGTGGCGAATGTGTTTAGTGGTCAGGTAATGATGATCTCTGCGTTTTTAGTATGTGCCTGATCGATATCCGGTGGCGCATAGGCTCGGTTTTTAGGCGGGATATTTCTCCAGCCGCAAGGGTGCGCTGACATGGCACCAGCCTTGGCTTCAAGGTCAAATTGAGAATTACTGGCACCTTTTGTCCGCAGTCCTCTGCCGAGAGCGTCCCGCGCCCTTATTTTTGATCCGATGCGGTTGCCTAACCTGATGTAGGGTGTGTCGTTATCATAGAGCGTGCCGTTGTCACAGTGGGGAATGCGAGAGCATACGTCTAGCAGAAGACTCCCTCCACACCGAGCCCGCCTAAAAACACATTGTTCGACCGGCAACCCCTCTCCCCTCCAAAAACCCAGAGCAGCGACATTTGTGCTAAAGTGCGAAGAGGACTCATACGTTGGTGTCTACACTTATGCGATTTAAGCCCTCCCAACAAGCTTATGTTATCTTGTGCGCCCTGGTCGTAGCCGCGTTGCTGACAGGTTCGGCTGCGTTCGGCTCGCAGACCACCGACAATTTCCAATGGGAGGGCTGGCACCTCCTCACCGACCTCCCGTACCAGCCCGTGCGCAGTGCAGTGGAGACCAATTATCCACCGTTCTCCATCGCAAAATCCGATGGCCAGGCGGATGGTTTTTCGGTTGAATTGTTGCGTGCCGCTCTCGCCAGGATGGGGCGCGAGGTGCAGTTCAAGTCTGCTGCTCGCCCCGCTCTCGAACGAGATCTCAGCGAAGGCCGTTTGCAGATACTGCCCCTTGCGTCACGTACCGCAGAACGCAGCAATGTCTTCGATTTCAGTGTCCCTTACCTAAAAACACCAGGCACTATCGTGGTTCGCGCTGGGGACAACCGTATCCTTGATGCCGCTGACCTTAAGGATAAGGTGGTTCTCGTCATGGGGAATGACACCAGCGAAGATTACGTGCGTCGCCATCATCTCACAGAGACCACGATTGTCACGCCGTCTCTCACCGAGGCCTTGAAGCGGCTCGCGAGCGGTATTGGTGATGCGGTTGTCCTCCAACAAATCACTGCCCAGAAGCTCATTGATGATCTCTCCCTGAACCTTAAAGTTGTCGGTGCCCCACTATCTGATTACCAAGACCTATGTTTTGCGGTACGCAATGGTGACAAGAAGCTCCTCGCCCAGGTCAACGAAGGGCTTGCGACCACCATCGCTGACGGCACCTTTGAGCGCCTCCATCAAAAATGGCTGCGCCAACCCTCTGAGTACCATGCTACCTCTCAGTTTGTGTTACCCATTACCGTTGCGGTCGTTGTCTTGTTCTTTGCCTGGGGGATAGGTTGGCTCTGGCAAGGGTCACTCCGCCAGATGGTAAAGTCGCGCACCGTCGAGTTGTCCGAGGCCAATCGCCAGCTAGGACAAGAGATGACCGAGCGCAAACTCGCCGAGGACGCGCTACGCCGCTATGCCACGGAGATGGCTGATCTCTACGATCGAGCGCCGGTGGGTTATCACTCCCTCGACGCCGAAGGTGTCTTTGTCCGTATCAATGATACCGAACTCGCTTGGCTTGGCTACGAACGCGACGAATTGCTGTGGCGCAAACGCTTCCAAGACCTGTTAAGTCCTGAGAGCGCCATCACCTTCGAGCGCAGTTTCCCGGACTTCAAGGAGCGCGGTTGGATCAAAGACCTTGAGTTTGACATGGTGCGCAAGGATGGTAGCCTCCTGCCGGTACTGCTCAGCACCATCATCGTGCGCGGCGACACCGGCGGTTATTTAATGGATCGCTCTACGGTCTATGACATCACCGAGCGTCGCCGAACCGAAAACGCCCTGCGTCAGCGCGAGGCCGAACTGCGCGAAGCGCAACGCCTGGCCCAAGTGGGTAGCTGGGAGTGGGATACGAGCGAGAACGTACTGCAATGGTCGGATGAACTCTATCGCATCGCGGGCATCACCCGTACCAACGAGGTGCTGAGCTACCAAAGCCTGGAGCGGTTCTATACCCCAGATAGCTTCCTCTGCCTTACCCACATGATGGAGCACACCCGCAAGACCGGCGAGCCCTACGACGGTGAGCTAGAAACCCGCGACACCAGCGGCGCCACCGGCTGGATCTACATCCGGGGCGAGGCCAGGCGCAACGAGCAGGGGGTTATCACCGGCCTGCGTGGTACCGTCCAAGACATCACCCAGCGTAAGCGCGTCGAGACCGAACTGCTGCGCCACCGCGAACACCTCGAACTGCTGGTTGCTGAGCGCACCGCAGAACTCCGCGAGAGCGAGTTGCGCTATCGCACTGTGGCTGACTTCACTGCCGACTGGGAGACCTGGCGTGGTGAGGATGGCCGCTATCGGTATGTCTCGCCGGCGAGTGAACAGATCACCGGCTATCCAGCCGCCGCCTTCCTCGCGGATGCAAGTCTGCTCGAGCGCATCATTCACCCGGATGATCGCGAGCTGCTCGTCTGTCATCTCAAGGAGCAGAGAACCCAGAGCGCACCCGCCACCATGGAGTTTCGGATCCGTCGCGCCGACGGCAAGATTTCCTGGATCGAGCACATCTGCCAGGCCGTCTACGACGACGCCGGAAACTACGCGGGCAGCCGGGCCAGCAACCGCGACATCACCAAACGCAAACACGCCGAAGACGCACTTCGCGAGGCCGATCAACGTAAGGATCAATTCATCGCCATCCTGGGTCATGAATTGCGCAATCCGCTTGCCCCCATTCGCAACGCCGCCGAATTGTTGTACCAGGGCACCGCGCTGACCCCAGACCAGGTGCGGTGGGCCGCCGAACTCCTCAATCGTCAGGTCTCGCACATCACGCGCCTGGTCGATGACCTGCTGGATGTCTCGCGCATTACCCGCAACAAGGTGCAGCTCCAACGCATCCCGGTTGATCTGGCCGAGATTGCCACCCGCGCCCTAGAGCAGACGCGCCCACTACTAGAAGAGGCGCGCCACCGTTTGTTCACGAGTTTCCCGAGTCAGTCCCTCACCGTAGAGGCCGACCCGATACGCCTGGCCCAGATCATCAGCAATCTTCTTACCAACAGCGCCAAGTACACCGACCCGGGCGGTAAGGTGTGGCTTACCGTAACCGAAGAGGAACACTATGCGGTGGTGCAGGTGCGCGATACCGGTATCGGCATCCACCACGATCTTCTGCCGCGTATCTTCGATATGTTCATCCAAGAAGAGCAAGGGCTCGATCGTGCGCGCGGGGGGCTTGGTCTTGGACTCACCCTCGTTAAGAGTCTCGTTGAGATGCACGGTGGTCACGTAGAGGCGCAAAGCCCGGGCCGAGGCCAGGGCAGCACTTTTACCGTGCGCCTACCTATGTGGCGAGTAAACCCCCTCATGATCGCGCCAGCACCTATGACTACCCAAGATTCAACCCCGCGCAATATCCTCGTCGTCGATGACAATCCCGATGTGGCAGAATCCTTTGCTCTCTTGCTTGAGATCTGGGGGCATCGGGTGCGGATTGTCTACGATGGCGAGTCGGCGATTGTGGCCTGTGCTGAGACTCGGCCCGATATCGTGTTCCTTGATATTGGTCTGCCCGGCATTAGCGGCTATGAAACCGCCCGCCGCTTGCGCACAACCGATGCCGGGAGAGCGGCCTATCTGGTGGCGGTTACTGGCTACGGCCAAGAGGACGATGTTGCAGAAGCTAAGGCAGCGGGTTTTGACAGCCATTTACTGAAACCCGTGGTACCAGAGGCGCTTGAGGCCTGTCTCGCACGTTAGATAGAACCTCGTACCAAAAGAGCCTCGCATGCGTAAAACTGCCCACATCATGATCGTCGAGGACTCGCGCACCCAGGCGCGTCAGTTACAGTTCCTCATGGAAGAGCAGGGCTGGACGGCGGAGTGTTGTGCGAGTGCCGAGTCAGCGCTTGAGCAATTGGCCGAAAAGCGGCCCGATCTCATCCTCGCCGACTATCACCTGCCGCGCATGAACGGCGACGAGTTGGCGCGTATTGTGCGCATGAATGTGCAGACGCGCGACATCCCGCTCTTGATGTTGACCGATGCGACGGGGCGTGAAACCGAGCAACGCGGTCTTGAGAGTGGTGCCGACGCCTACGTTGCCAAATCCGCTGATACTGACGTGCTGCTCGCACGGATCAGTTCTTTGCTGCGGCGGCGCTCGGAGCGGGGGATCACCATTGGCAGCGATTCGGGAGGCCTACGCCGTTCGCGCATCTTGATCGTGGATGACAGCCGCACCTTTCTCGAATATCTCCAATATCACCTCGAACAAGACGGCTATGAGGTCACCGCTGTGGATGGCGGTGAAGCGGCCCTGGTTTGCGTCGAAAAGGACGAGTTCGATTGCCTCATCATCGACCTCTTTATGCCCGAGATGAGTGGCACTGAGCTTTGTTTTCGCCTAGACGGCCTGCGTCGATCGGGAAGGCGGTTGTTCCAGATCATCATGTTGACCGGCAGCGACTCGAAAGACAACATGATGCGCGGCCTCGAAGCGGGTGCAGACGATTTTGTTGGTAAATCCGGTGACATCGAGATCCTGCGGGCGCGCATTCGCGCACTGTTGCGGCGCAAGGTTTTACACGAAGAGAATCTGCGCATCACCAAAGAATTTCACGCCAAAGAATTAGAATTGGCCGAGGCCCACCGTGAACGCGAAGACGCCGAGGTACGCGCCGCACTTGTCGAGGAATTAAAAGAGACCAATCGTGAACTGGTGCTAGCCAAAGAGGTTGCTGAAGAGGCAAGTCGTGCCAAGAGTAATTTCGTTGCCAACATGAGCCACGAGATTCGCACCCCGATGAATGCGGTCTTGGGTTTGATCTACCTTGTCGAGCAAACCGCGCTTTCGGCAGTGCAGCGCAATTACCTAGAAAAGACCCGCCAATCGGCCCAATCCCTTCTGGGTATTCTCAATGACATCTTAGACTTTTCTAAGGTGGAGGCAGGCCGTTTAGAGCTGGAGCGCGTACCGTTTCAATTCGATGAATTGCTAAAGGTGCTTGCCACCATTGCGGCGACCAATGCCCGCGAGAAGGATATTGAGGTATTGTTTGATATTCCGAATATCCTGCCCGCCATGTTGGTTGGGGATGCGCTACGGCTACAGCAAATACTTCTAAATCTCATTGGTAATGCCATCAAATTTACCGAGCGCGGTGAGGTTGTTTTATCGGTAGAGGTACTTAGCCGCCGTGAGGAGGAAACTCGCTTAGGGTTCACGGTGCGCGATACCGGCATTGGTATCGACAAAGAGGTGCAGGAAATTATCTTCGATCCGTTTAGTCAGGCCGATAGCTCGACTACGCGACGCTTTGGCGGAACGGGTCTTGGACTGGCTATTTGCCAGCGTTTGGTTGGTCTGATGGGCGGCAAGATAGCGGTCACGAGTGAGCCCGGGAAGGGCAGTACCTTTACCTTCAGCGCCTCTTTCGGTATGCATGCGCATTCTCCGCCGCTTGCCACTGTGCGCGCCAACACCAAAGAGAAACAGTGGCTTTTGTCTCATCCTCTGCGGGTGTTGATCGTGGATGATCATGCCATTTCGCGCAACATCATGGTGAGATTGGTTGTTTCTTTTGGTTGGCAGGCAGAGGCGGTCGCTTCTGGTCAAGAGGCCAAAGCGGCTATCGATCGATCCATGAAAGGTGGCACCGCGTCTACGTTTGATCTTATTCTGCTCGATTGGATTATGCCCGAGGTGGGTGGCAGCGAGGTTCGGCACCATATCAAGAAGCATTATCCTGCCGCTACCTTGCCCATTATTCTGCTCGGCACCGCCTATGAACAAAAACAGACCTGGCAGGATACCGATAACAATCTCATCTTGACTAAGCCCGCAACACCGGCGGTGCTGCTGGATGCGGTTGCAACGATAGTACGCACCAATGGCGCAGAAACCAATCCGCCACTGTATTGTTCGAATCAAAAGACGCTAGCTCCCCAAGGCGAATTTCCGCTCTCTCATCTTTCCTTCCTTCTTGTCGAAGACAATGAGATTAACCAACTGGTAATTCGCTGCATCCTTGAGGGGGCTGGCGCAAAGGTTGAGATTGCCGGTAATGGGCGGGAGGCGCTCGCACGGCTAAAGGTCGCAAGTGCACAATTCGATGCGGTGCTAATGGATATTCAGATGCCAGAAATGGATGGCTACGAGGCAACAGCAGCCATTCGTGCGCTCGGATTAACCCGTTTGCCGATTATCGCCATGACCGCCAATGCGTTGCCTGCCGATCGGGAACGTGCCCGCCAAGCGACCATGAATGCCCATGTCGCAAAACCAATCGATGTCGCTGAATTATTCTCAGTGCTAGCAAGCCTCACAACCCCGCACGAAACCGCCAAAGAGGAAGAAACTCAGGCAAATACAGAAGTTTTGTTCCCAGTCATTGCCGGTATTGATGGGGCAACGGCAATGGTACGGCTCAATGGTAATCGTAAGTTATACGAGATATTGTTAGAGAGGTTCGTCGAACAATTTTCGGGGGTTGCGGCTCTGGTGCGCTCTGATCTTGCCACAGCACAAAAGAGCGTTGCCCTCCAGCGTTTGCACACCCTGCGTGGCGTTGCTGGCAATATTGCCGCGCACCGCGTTGCTGAGTTGGCGGGGATTCTCGAAACTGCCATCAAGGAAGGGCGTGGAGACGGCGTGGCAGAACTCGTGCTGACCTTTTCGAATGCGCTTGATGAATTGGTGTCTGGCATCCGTAGCCATCAAGGGATAAAGGCAGAAAAGGCACCAGAGATCATCTCCGTCCGAAAAACTCCACCCAATCCTTCGCTTATTAGAGACTTCTTGGTGACACTTGAGGAAAAGGATACTGCGGCGTTGGATCTATTCCGTGAATTTGCGCCATGGTACCGCGAGCAGTATGGTGTAGAATCGGAGAAAATCCTTGAGAAGGCCATTAATCACCTCGATTTCGCCCACGCCGCTACGTTGTGTCGGGAGAATATCAAGGAAGATTGGTTTGTACAAACCGTGGGTTAGGAAAATACAATGGGTCAGCGTACTATGCAGAACATAAAGAAACCGACGATTCTCATTATTGACGATGAGCCAAGCAATATCCATATATTATCTGAGATGCTCAAGGGCGATCACCGCATTCTATTTTCTATGTCCGGCGAGGATGGTGTGCGCGTTGCTGAGCTACACAAGCCCGATCTGATTCTACTCGATGTCAATATGCCGCGAGATGATGGTTATACGACCTGCAAGCGGCTGAAGGATGTGCCAGAACTAAAGGATATTCCGGTTATCTTTATTACCATCATGGGGGCATTGGAAGACGAGGTCAAAGGATTCGAGGTTGGCGCAGTTGATTATATTACCCGACCAATGCATGCGATTACGGTGATTAAGCGAATCCAGAATCATCTGCGGATTAAAGAACACTGGAATGCCCTGCAAGAGATGATTGTGATTGATGGCCTAACCGGCATTGCCAATCGCCGAGGATTCGATATCGCCTTTGATCGCGAATGGCGACGATCGGTGCGGAAACAACATCCATTCTCTGTGCTGATGGCGGATATCGATCACTTTAAGGCCTATAACGATAGCTATGGTCACGCAGCGGGTGATGTCTGTTTGCGTACCATTGCACAAATCTTTGACAATCACGTAAAGCATACCGGTGGATTGGTGGCGCGCTATGGTGGTGAGGAATTGGTCTGTGTGCTCACCGAGACCTGCGCCCTTGAGGTAACCGATTTACTCCAGCGGATCTTGGCGGATCTTGCGACGGCGGCAATTCGCCACGAGGCTTCGCCGGTTTCTGATGTTGTTACGGTTAGCATTGGGGTCGCAACTACCGTTGCGAGTAACCATGTCAATCCACATGATCTGCTCGATTTGGCGGATCGGCTGATGTACCAAGCCAAGAGTGCCGGCAAGAATCGCTTCGTTACTGGTGTATTGCAACAATCTGCGCATAGCAGGGGTGAGCATCACCGCGATGGTGAACATTATCCGGACAAAACCGTACATTGCAAGCCTGTTACGGATCGAAGGATAGACCTCTGGCGATTGGCAGGGGACGAGCAAACGCCAACGGCGCTTCTGATAGACGATGAGCCAGCCCAGATTGAAGTGCTGACCGAGATGCTGGGTCAAGATTATCGGATCTTCTCTGCCAATTCGGGAGAAGAAGGCTTAGAAATTGCGCATGCCGTATCTCCTGATATTATTCTTCTGGACATTGTAATGCCCGTTCTCAATGGTTTTGAGGTCTGCAAGAGATTAAAGAATGATCCGATTCTCAAAGACACGCCGGTTATCTTTGTAACCAGTTCTGCCACGGTTTATGATGAGGCGCAGGGGTTTGAGGCGGGTGCGGTTGATTACATTACCAGGCCATTTCAGCCGCCGATAGTCCGTAACCGCATCAGAAATCACCTAGAGTTAAAGAAACAGCGCGATATCCTGCGTCGTCTCGCGACCACGGATGGGCTGACCGGAATTGCCAATCGTCGTGGTTTTGATGAAGCAATCGAACGAGAATGGCTGTGTTCTCTCCAAAATAGCGCACCCATTTCGTTAATCTTGGCGGATATCGATTACTTTAAGGCCTACAACGACCGTTATGGTCATGTTGCGGGTGATGATTGTCTGCGTACTGTGGCTGGGATATTTCACTCCCAAATACAACGCCCGGGCGACCTGGTGGCGCGGTATGGCGGTGAGGAAATCGTTTGTCTGCTACCCGACACAGATACCAATGGTGCGTTGCAAGTAGCGAAGCGCTTACAAGAAAATATCTCCGCTGCCGCTATCCCCCATCTAGGATCTCCGCTCTTTCAAGTCATTACCGCCAGTTTTGGAATTGCAACAGTTCGCCATGGGCGTGAAGGGACTTCTCAATCCGCTGATAATCCTATCCCTGCTTTCTCACGCAATGAATACCATGAGTTGATTAACCAGGCCGATACATGCCTTTATGATGCAAAGAAGGCGGGTAGGAATCACATAAGATCGGTGCTGCTCTCGAAACAGTCGGTATCCTCAGAGTGATGGGAACTACACATGAACCAATATGCTAAGAATGCTCTGAGAAGACCCACGATTCTCATCATTGATGATGAGCCAAGCAATATCCATGTCTTGTCCGAGATCCTGAAAGGCGACTACCGAATCTTATTCTCCTTATCAGGAGAGGATGGTCTGCGCGTCGCCGAGGCGAATAAACCAGATCTCATCTTGCTGGATGTGAATATGCCGAACATGAATGGATTCACTGCCTGTATGCGCCTTAAAGAAAACCCAGCGCTCAAGGAGATTCCGGTTATCTTTGTCACAATGATGGGTGCCCTGGATGATGAGGTGAAAGGGTTCGAGGTCGGCGCAGTTGACTATATCACCCGTCCCATTCATGCGGTGACGGTATTGAAAAGGATCCAGAACCATCTAAAGATAAAGGAACATTGGAATATACTACAAGATATGATTGTGATCGATGGCCTGACCGGAATTGCGAATCGGCGCGGATTCGATACCGCTTTTGCCCGCGAATGGCTGCGTGCTACCCACAACTGTTCTCCTTTTTCATTGATTCTTGCGGACATTGACGCTTTCAAGAACTATAACGACCACTATGGACATACGGCTGGTGATAGTTGTCTGCGAGCAATTGCCGGGGTCTTTCGCCGTCAGATGCAGCGCCCACACGATTTAGCAGCACGCTACGGCGGAGAAGAGATCGTTTGCCTACTGCCCGATACCGATGCGGCGGGTGCGTTGCAGGTTGTTAAACGATTGCGAGTGAATGTGGCAGCTTGCGCCATTCCGCATAAAATGTCTCCCGTTTCAGATATTGTTACTCTGAGTTTTGGCGTTGCGACAGCACTTGCTAATACTTGTGCTGACCCCAATGATCTACTTGAGCTTGCCGATCAATTGATGTACCAGGCGAAGAGTAGCGGCAAGAATCGTTATGTTGTCGGTGAGTTACCAAAGATTGCAACGGATGGCAGCGGCCATTGTGTATGCACCGACCAGACCCTATCGCACAAAGAACACTATAAGCCATCCTTAGATTGGCACACGGAACTCCGCCGTTTAGAAGGTTCAAATGAAACGCCGACTGCGCTGATTATTGATAATGATCTTGCTCAGGTTGAGGCGTTGACAAATGTGCTCGGCCAGCACTACCGTGTACTTTCCTCGTTGTCTGGCGAGGATGGGTTCAAGATTGCCTGTGCTGTGACACCTGACATTATTCTCCTCGATACCATGAAGCCTCACAGCAGTGGTTTCGATGTTTGCAAGAGATTCTCAAACGATCCATTCCTCAAAGATATTCCGGTAATCCTCGTGACAGGAATGGCGACGGTTTATGATGAGGCGCAAGGGTTTGAAGCGGGCGCAGTTGATTATATTACCCGCCCCTTTCAGCCGCCGATTGTCCGCAATCGGGTGCGGAATCATTTAGAGCTTAAGATGCAGCGCGATGTTTTGCGGCGCATTGCAACGACGGATAGCTTGACTGGGTTGGTTAATCGCCGAGGTTTTGATGAGG
Organism: uncultured Thiotrichales bacterium; assembly: GCA_903881315.1. GTDB lineage: Bacteria > Pseudomonadota > Gammaproteobacteria > CAIRSR01 > CAIRSR01 > CAIRSR01. The sequence continues at coordinate 11,603 of CAIRSR010000081.1, forward strand.
CGTTAGAGCGTGAGTGGCTGCGTGCGATCCGCAATTCTGCAACGATCTCTCTGATATTGGCGGACATCGACCATTTTAAGGGCTATAACGACCATTATGGTCATATTGCCGGAGACGATTGTTTGCGTGCTGTTGCCGGAATCTTCCGTCGCCAGATACAACGTCCGCAAGATATGGCAGCCCGCTTTGGCGGTGAGGAATTGGTTTGCCTATTACCAGATACGAGCGCTAGCGGAGCACTTCTCGTGGCAAGACGTTTACAAGCCAGCTTAGCGGCTTGCGCCATTCCCCATAAGGCCTCGCCGGTTGCAGATAGAATTACCCTGAGCTTTGGTATTGCAACCGCAAGCCCAGAAGAATCTGGGCATTTACATGGTGCGCACGCCTTCTTGTCTTTGGCGGATGGCTGTCTGTATGAGGCAAAGCATGCTGGGAGAGATCAGATCAAGTCCGGTTTGCTTACTCTTACGGCATCAGAGTAGGAGAATTGGCGGTGGATTCCGCAGAGACCAAGCGGTTATAAAGACAAACCCGGAATACTTTTTGCTTATGCGGGTCAATTCCACCAAAAGGTACAATAAGCGGTTCCATTTTCATCAAATCCCTCATGAGAGGATTTTGCTGCCGTGAAATTCACTGTCCCAGAATTCCGCGCCTGGAAGAATAAAAAGGTCACTCTGCTTGGCATGTCGGGTGTTGGTAAGACTCGCCTATCTGCAACCTTGCGTCGCCACGATTGGTTCCACTACTCTGGTGATTACCGAATAGGCTCCCGCTATCTCGACGAGGATATTCTTGATCTGGTCAAGCAAGAGGCCATGCAGGTGCCTTTCTTACGTGATCTGTTGCGAAAGGATTGGATCTCGATTCGCAATAATATCCAGGTAGATGATCTGGGGCCTATTCTTTCGTTCGTCGGCAAGCTTGGCAATCCAACGCTTGGCGGATTAAGCCTTAGCGAATTTACCCGCCGTCAGGCAATGTATCGCCAGGCCGAGATTGCTGCCATGTACGATGTGCCCACCTTTGTTCGCAAGGCACGCGAGGTATATGGCTATCAGCACTTTGTCAATGATGTTGGTGGTTCGTTATGCGAATTAGAGGCACCTGAGGTCATTGACCTACTCGCAGAGCATACCCTTATCCTGTACGTGAAGGTAACAACCCCAGACGAAGAGCAGGCGCTCATCCATCGCGCCCAGTCGGATCCGAAACCGCTCTATTATCGCCCTGATTTTCTCCACACACATTTGCCGTTGTACCTTGCCGAACAGGGATTAGAATATACCGCTGAGATAGATCCCAACGATTTCGCACGTTGGATCTTTCCGCGACTTTTCCGTGCGCGTTTGCCGCGCTACGCGGCGATTGCTGAACCCTTTGGCTACACCGTTACTTCGCACGAGGTAGGGGCGGTTCGTACCGAAGCCGATTTTCTGGCGCTGGTCGAAAGCGCAATTGCCCGCCAGACCCCGCAATAACACCACGGAGAATCATCTCGTGCCACTGGTTGCACACAACGGCCTGCCAAGTTTTGAGCGTTTAAGCCAAGAAGGCGTTAGTATTCTGCCTGCGCATCGGGCAATTCAGCAGGATATTCGAGAATTACACATTGGTTTATGCAATATGATGCCCGATGCTGCGCTGGAAGCGACCGAACGCCAATTCTTGCGCCTCATTGGGGAAAGTAATTCTATTGCCCAGTTTTACGTGCATCCGTTTACCCTAGACGCTTTACCGCGTGGCGAAAAGGCGCAGGAGCATATCAGACGCTACTACGAGCCATTCGAAAAGGTACGTGAAGAGGGGCTGGATGCACTTATTGTGAGCGGTGCCAATGTCTCTCACCCCGATCTCGCGCTAGAACCTTTCTGGCGGCCACTTACCGAAATGATGGATTGGGCCTTGGAATGCGTCACCTCGACATTATGTTCTTGCCTAACCACACATGCCGTTCTTCAGGCATTTTATGGGCAGCATCGCACGCGCATGTCGCAGAAACGCTGGGGGGTGTATTCGCATCGCGTGGTAGACTACCATCACCCATTAGTGAAGGATGTGAATACCCGCTTTGATGTTCCTCATTCTCGATGGAACGAGGTCTCGCGTGCGCAATTTGAAAGCGCTGACATCCATATCCTTGCCGAAAGCACCGAGGCAGGTGTACACCTCGCAGTGAGCCAGGACGGTTTGCGCATGGTGTTTTTCCAAGGCCATCCAGAATATGATACTATTTCTTTGCTGAAAGAATATAAACGGGACACATCACTCTATGCTAAGGGAATCATTGCAGAATATCCCCCGTTCCCTGAGCATTATTTTGGTCTGCAAGAACGCGCAATCCTCGATGAATACCGCGAGCGGTTGCAGTCGGCCCGCGAGAAGAGCGAATCTCCCCCGGTATTTCCCGAGCATCTAATCAGCCAACACCTCGACAATACCTGGCATGATACGGCTGAGGCAATTGTTGGTAACTGGATGGGATGTATCTACCAGGTAACACACTCCGATCGACGCCGTCCTTTTATGGAGCACATCAATCCTGATGACCCATTAGAGCTTGGCAATCGGGTGAGCTAATTGGTTCTCCTTTCCTCGAAGGGGAAAGGAGGCTGCGCAATTCTCCTTTCGGAACCATTGGGGGATTGCGCATATTGTAGATAACGCAATGCTCAGATCAGCCCCTCTTCGCAAACAACAATACCAGAATCGAGTAGCTTTAGCTCCATCAGGGATAGGACATAGATGATTTCACGACTGAGCCTAAGTGTCTTGGTATAGCTTTTCTGCGCTGCATTCTCACTTCTGCGCCGGAGAAACATGAGCGTCTCTTCGGCCTGGGTGTGGAATTTCTTGTGGGTGGCCCGTAGGTAGTTTATTTCGATATGCTTCTTTCTGAGGGATGCGTCGGTAGTGCGTAACCAATCCCCAAGCGTACAGTCCTCGGCTGATTCAAGATGTGCATCATGTCCCCAGCCGCGAAAGGCCTTGGTCAGACTGCGCGCCCAATTGAGGTGCAGTAATCTTGCATAGCTTACATTTAGTGGGCCACGATTGTCTGGTAGGGCATGGTGGGGGCCGTTAAAAAGGCGGTGCATTAAGCTACTGACTGGATGCGCAATAACCTGTTTCTTGTGCCGCAGTTCTAGGCTATCCAGCTCGATCTCGGTTAGATAAAAGATAATATCCCGACTCAAGGTCATGAAGTCACCGAGAGATTCCTTGAGGTGTTTGCTATCGCGCTGCTCGTTGGTTGTCAGCGCATGAGCTGCCTCGTGAAAGTTCTTATGGGTTCTGACCAGTAATTGCATTGCATCAGAGTTACCATAAGCCTGGAGTCCGCTCGCGTGGATCCAACGCCCTAATGCGCAGTTTTGGTGTGATTGGATCTCGATGGATTCTTTTGGATTAGCAACCAAGGCCTCTACGGCTAATGTCCATTTAAGATGGGCAATACGTGCTGCACCTACGTCAATAAGCGTACTTGCGTTCACAGAATATCCCCTCAGTTTCTCGTCAGACTACGTCAGCCTCACGCTAAAGTCAATGCCTCGTCTTTTACCAGAAAATAACAATTCACATTACCTTGTCTCAATCAGTTGGCGGAACAGGAAAGTTCCAATAATGCCGAGCCTTTTCTCGCCACGACTGCACCGTAATTGATTTCCCAGGTGAGAAACGGAAGGTTAGCGTTCCTTGCCGCGCTGTGTTAAATGACTGCGCCCCCGCCGCTTGATAACGGGCCACTACGTCTGCGTTAGGGAAATGGTATCGATTATGATAACCCGTTGCAAAAACAACCATCTCGGGCCGCACCGCACCAACAAATGCTGCTGTTGAACCAGAATGACTGCCATGGTGGGGCGCGACAATAACCGTCGCTCGCAAATCCTCGGGGTGATTCGTTACCAATTCCCGTTCTGCCGCCTTGCCAATATCGCCGGTCAGCAATAATGCGCCCCCCGTCCATTCTACTCGCAGCACACAGCTTGCATCATTGTCTTCAAAGGTGGTGTCTGCGGTTGGATGGATCACGCGGAAAACAACGCCGTCCCAATTCCAGGTTATGTCCCGCACACAAGTCTCGCCTGCCGGTATTGCCCCCAATAGTCTCTCAATTGGCAGTGCTGCGCGTATTGATGCCGCACCACCGCTGTGATCATTGTCGGCATGGCTTACCATGAGGGCGTCCAGGTGTTGTATCCCCTCATGGCGTAGAAACGGCACCACTATCGTAGAACCCGCATCATGTCCATGGCCAGTGCCGGGGCCGGTATCATAAACAAGGGTGTGGTTTGCAGTTTGCACCACCGCGCTAAGCCCTTGCCCGACATCCAAGGCAGAAAACCAGATCTCGCCCGCTGGTGGTCGTGGTGCGGGTAATAAGGCAAGGGGGGCCATATACACGAGACCCAACCAGCGCACCGGAAAACCTCGTGGCATCAGTAATACCCAGGCACCGATTACCGCAATAGCGACTGCCCACGCCGGAGGGGCTGGTGGCGACCAGGTATTGAAGGGTAGATCCGCAAAGAAGGTCAGGATCGGCCACAGACCAGAAATCGAAAGATCACACCACGACAATAACCAACTGCTTGTGGTTGGGAATATCGGTAATAACAAAGCGCCCGCGAGTAGAATCGGAACCGTTCCGACCTCCAGCCAGGGAATAGCAATTAGGTTTGCGAGCGGCGAATAAACAGCGATGCGCTGAAAGAGTGCAAGCAATATCGGTAATAGGCCAACCGTTACCCCCCATTGCACCTGCCCAAACGAACGCCAATGGGAAAGGCGGCCAATGCGTCCGGCCACACAATGCAGGATAAACGCCACCGCCCCAAAGGAAAGCCAGAAACCCGCGTCGATGACCGCCATGGGATCCCAGAGCAGCACGGCGAGAAGCGCCTGACTTAAGGTTCGCGTTGGCAAAATCGAGCGCCCCACCAAGACAGCGCCCATGGTAACGCATACCATGACAACCGCTCGCTGGGTCGGAACCGGAAAACCCGCCAACGCGGCATAACCCGCCCCGGCAAAGATAGCGACCAGTGCCGCAACCCGCGGGGCAGCGAAACGCGCAAGCAGCGGCAATAGCCAACCAAGCCAGGGCCACAGGCCGCGCACAATCAGGTAGGCTAGGCCCGCCACCAAAGCAATGTGTGAGCCCGAAATGGCGAGGAGGTGGATGGTGCCGGTACGCACCAGGATGTCCCACTGCGCGGCAGTCACCGCCGAGGTCTCGCCGATCGCAAGTCCCTGCAAAAGACCAAGGTAGGGGGTATTGGGTTGCGCTGCGGCAATATCGATGGCGAGTGACTGGCGGATCCTACCGATGGTGTACGGCCAGGTGCTTGCGTCGAGACGTTCGGCGGTGGGTGTCGGGCGCACACTGCCCACCCCCTGGGTGCCGTACTGAAACGACCAACCCTCCTGATCAAAACTGCCCGGGCTCATCTGTCCGTGCGGGAGCCGCAACCGGACGGGCAGCCGCCACAACTCTCCGACCACGAGTGGCGGCGGCGTACCGTACCAGGTGAGATGCAGCCCCCGTTGCAGGGGTAGCACTGCGCCATCTACGCTAAAGTTCTGGGTGTCGAGGTCAAACCTTTTCCCGCCCCAGGCCGAAGAAACCGGAAGAGACGAGACTCGTCCTTCTACGATGAGATCGCGTCCTTCCCAATCGCTCGGTAGGCGCTCGTTTAAGAGCGTGTAGCCGTGGAACCAGGCCCACAAAAAACCCGCGACAGCGCCGACTATCCAGCGCGATATGCGGGCCTTCGTGAAGAAGGGCAGGACAAAAAGACACAAAAACCCGCCAACCCACGGCCCAGGAAGGTCGGGGCATTGTTGTAACGCCCAATCTCCCAACAAAAAGGCCAGGATCAGCGAGTGGTCTCCTTGAGGCGTGGTGTAAGGCCGCGCCTAGAAGGGGTTCCAGGAGGGGGTGCGGGAGAAACGCAGGTAGCCGACGTCAACGCCGGTTCTAAGTCCCATGCCTAAGCGGATAGGAACCAAGATGATGTTGCCGTATTGTAGGTAGTTGGCGCTCGCCCCAGCGTAGACATATAGGTTGGTCTCAACGCCTGGGAATCCGCCGATGATGCTTTCGGCTCGTGGTAGGTTATAGACCAAGAAAAAGACCTTAGACCAATTCAAGCCCTGGTCGAAGCCGATCGACGGGCCCTGCCAGAAGAGCTTACGTCCGTCCTCGTGGCCTTGGAAGTTCATGACCCCATCGCCATAGCGCACACCAGCGCCAAGGGCGAGCCCAAATTCCTGTCCCTTAATATAGGCGTTTGGCTTGCCCTCACGTTTGAAGGCGTCCTCTAGGGCCTTGGCGAGCCCCTCGGAGGTCTCACCGAAAAAGGCAGCGGCTTGTTCTTGGATGGTCTTTTGTTCAAAGACTTGGGGTGAAGAAGTCGCTACGATTGGGGCAGTTACGGACGGGGCAGCGACAATGGGGGCTGCGACAACCGCAGGAGGAGGTGTTGTCGCAACAGGATCCGCCCAAAGAGATCCTGTGGCGCACAAACCCAGTGCGAGTGAGCATACGATAGACCAACGGTTCATAGAAATTCTCCATCATGTTGTACCGACACAACTACTACGCTAGCAGTTGCAACTTCTCCGAGATTACCACGATAGTCGGGTTACAACAAAGGGGTTCTTAAATCATATATCTAGTGAGATATATCAGCAACGACAGCATACTCCGAGTGACTGGGGGGAGAATGCTTGGCTGCCCATCCAGTACCAAGAACACCCGTGACGCTGGTAAGCGCCCTGTTCCGGCCTTAGTGGCCTTGAGTAGGGGGATTGCGTTTATTCGAGGACTAGTCCAGTAAGAGGGCAGTAAGGACACTTAGTAATGACATTGCGGGAATACCGAGTAGGCGTGATTCCCTGTGCTTGATCCTGTTTGCTACGAAAAACCTATTTCAGTAAGCACGACCAAGGATCAGCCAGCGTGTACCTAGGACAACAGTAAACCAGAGGGCAATGCCTACCACTTGTCCTATTTTTCTCATTGTTGTGGGTTCTTGTTGTTCCCAAAGCGCCAGGGCCTTTTCTGTTTCGGTATTTCCCTGAGAGGCGGCTTTGCGCCACCATTTTTCTATCTCATTGGAATCGCGTGCCGTTACACCCTCACCTGTAGAATACATAACGCCGAGATTGTATTGCGCATCAGCCAACCCCTGCGCGGCGGCCTTCCGATACCACTTTACCGCCTCAATGTAATTCAGGACGACGCCTTGGCCCTTCTCATAGGCAAGACCAAGGTTGAATTGTGCTTCAGCATCTCCCTGAAGAGCTGCTTCCCTGAACCACAGCACCGCCTCATCGAAATCTTGTACAACACCGTGGCTATCGTGATACATCCTGCCAAGGTTATTCTGCGCTCGCGTTTCACCCTTTTCGGCAGCTAAGCGATACCATTTTGCCGCTTCAATGTAATTCAGTGCAACGCCTTGCCCCTTCTCATACGCAAGACCAAGATTGAATTGTGCCTCGACAAGTCCTTGTTCTGCGGCCTTACGATACCACACGGCTGCCTCATCGTAATTCTGCGCAACATCCTGGCCATCGTGAAACATTACGCCTATATTGTATTATATTGTGCTTGGGCGCGGAGGACGCCGCCCGGTGGTGCGTTCAACAAAGTCATCCAATACCCGCGCACCACCCGCAGCACGCACAGTCTCGGCGGGTAGCACATAAGAACCCCGTTGAATACCAATTACTCCGGTATCACGATTAGGCGGCCCGTGCGGTGCAGGGAACCGCCTCTTCTGGATTACGCCGCAGTGGGCTACTTCTTCGCGAATCGAAGGCAACCGGGTGTTACCATCCCGCGTTTGCCGCGCCGCTACCGATTGGCCACAGAAGGCGGTTGTCATTGGCTCTCCCCTGAGATGCCCGCCACCTGGATGATGCGCTATCGCCCTGGCCGAACGGGACTTGCGCATATCGAGTAACCTACCCACATGCCAGTGCGTCGAATCAGAACAGTAAACTCATCATGAGTCATTCCATAACCTCGTTGCTGGCGATAGATACGGTCTGTACGCTGACGTAGCCTGATTAGGGCTTCGCTAATACTTTGCATAACCCATTACGTCTCGTTTGTGCCGTTGATGTCGGTAAATCTCTGACACAAAAAAAGCCCCACGCGCTTTTCCCTGTGGCGGGGGAGCGGGTGGGGCGGTTCAGTTGGTGAAACTTTCCAACTGTAAATCAAATTTACGATTCTGTTTTTTTGTTTGTCAAGTGAAAAAATTTTTCTGGACGAAGCCAACGCGCTGTTGGTGCCTCTCGGCAGCATAGCGCCAGGGGGCAGGACTTCGTTGCGCGGCCTTAAGACAAGTCTCAAGGTCAACCTATCTCTTTTTTGATTCCAGCCAAGTAAAATCGATAACCCTTTTCAAACCATTCATCTTGCTATAAGAATGGGATAGAACCGCCTGCCAGCAGTCGCTACCCACTCTACCCCATCTTGGTAGAGTCGCGAGAATCCTGTACATTGCGAGGTTCACTACAACCGAGTACCGCGTCACCCTGCGACAAGCGTGGGAGAACGGGAGGCAACCCAAAAACCGCTGCAAAGCAGGAACCGAACACTGTTGACTACGCGACCGCTGTCATAACGCAGAAGAGCGTTTAACACACTGTTTTTCCTACTCTACTGAGGCAATGCGATGAAGATTGGTATACCGAAGGAGGTTTGTCCCGGAGAAAAGCGGGTCGCAGCCACTCCAGATTCGATCGAAAAGCTGAAGCTATTAGGCTTTTCTTTTGTGATCGAATCGGGCGCAGGCGACTCCTCTGACTTCGCAGATAGCACCTATCGTGCCGTTGGTGCCGAGATCGTAGACAACGCCAAGACTGTCTGGGATTCCGCCGACATCATCATGAAGGTAAACCCGCCCATGCTCCACCCAGAGCTTGGGTGCGAAGAGGCGGGGTTACTTGGTGCTGGCAAGACCTTAATCAGCTTTATCTGGCCCGCCCAACGCCCGGATCTGATGCAGACCCTTGCGGCAACCAAGGGGTCGGTTCTCGCGGTAGATGCCGTGCCCCGCATTACACGCGCCCAAAAGCTGGACGTCCTCTCCTCGATGGCGAACATCGCCGGCTACCGCGCGGTAATCGAGGCGGCGTACCACTTCGGACGCTTTTTCACGGGTCAGATCACTGCGGCGGGCAAGGTTCCGCCGGCCAAGGTGCTGGTGGTTGGTGCAGGCGTTGCTGGCCTTGCCGCCATTGGTGCTGCGAATGGACTCGGGGCGATTGTGCGTGCCAGCGACACCCGCCCCGAGGTGGCTGACCAGATCAAGAGTCTCGGTGCCGAATTCCTGACCGTTGACTACCAAGAAGACGGCACGGGCACTGGTGGTTACGCCAAGGTCATGAGTGCGGGCTACCTGAAGGCCCAAGAGGCAATGCTCGCCCGCCAGGCAATGGAAGTCGATATCATCATCACCACGGCCCTCATTCCGGGCAAACCCGCGCCTCGGCTCATCACCGCTGGTATGGTCAAGAGCATGAAACCAGGCTCGGTGATCGTTGATTTGGCGGCGGCCCAGGGCGGTAACTGTGAGTTATCCGAAAATGGCAAGGTCGTCGTGCATCATGGCGTGACCATCATCGGCTATTCCGACCTGCCCAGTCGTTTGGCGCGTCAATCAAGCCAGCTCTACTCGACCAATCTGCAGCACCTAATAGAAGAGCTTTGCCCGCGCAAGGATGGCGTCATCAACATCGACATGGAAAACGATGTGATTCGCGGCACCACGGTCATCAAGGAAGGGGTCATCACCTATCCACCACCCCCCCCCAAGACAGCGCCCGCAGCGCCAGCGCCGCAATTGTTCGCCGCTCCGCCGGTTGCAGCACCGAAGGCCGCGCCTGCCGCACATGGCCATGGTGGCGCGTCCGCCCCGAGTTCTAACCAGTCGGTTGCGGTTTTGGGGCTGGTCGCAGCGGTTATCTTTGGGCTGATTGGCTATGGTGCGCCGGTTGCTTTCCTTGGGCACTTTACGGTGTTTGTGTTGGCCTGTTTTATTGGTTACATGGTCATCTGGAATGTTACGCCAGCACTCCACACCCCGCTCATGAGTGTTACCAACGCCATCTCGAGCATCATCGCGATCGGTGCGCTGATCCAGATCTCCTCCCCGGGGGTTCTTATCACCATTCTGGCGTGGCTCGCCGTTGTACTTACTGCAGTCAATATGTTGGGCGGTTTTTGGGTCACCCAACGCATGCTGCGTATGTTCCAGAAATAAGGAGACAATGACCCATGAGTGAAGGTCTGATTACGGCCGCCTACATTGGCGCAACCATCCTCTTTATCCTAAGCCTCGGCGGTCTAAGCCACCCCGAGAGTTCACGGCGCGGCAACCTGTTTGGCATTATCGGTATGACCATCGCGGTGCTGGCGACGTTGTTCGGCCCGCGTGTCAATGGCGGGCTGACCTTTAGTCTCATCATGGTGGCCATGGTTATCGGCGGATCGGTGGGGGTATATGCCGCCCGTCAGGTCAAGATGACGCAGATGCCCGAGTTGGTCGCACTCATGCACTCGCTGGTTGGCTTGGCGGCGTGCCTGGTTGGTTATGCCAACTACATCGATCCGACGACCCATCTCGTTGGTGCCGATAAAACCGTTCACGAGGTCGAGATCTACCTCGGGGTGTTGATTGGTGCGGTGACCTTCTCGGGGTCGGTGATTGCCTTTGGCAAACTCTCGGGCAAGATTGGCGGCAAGCCGCTTACCTTACCTGGACGGCACGGGTTCAACCTCGGCCTCCTGATCGTTGTGCTGATCCTCGGCAATTCCTTTTTGGGGGCCGAGAGTCCTGCCAATGGAATGTGGCCGCTGATCGTCATGACCGTGTTGGCCTTGGTTTTTGGGGTGCATATGGTGATGGCCATTGGTGGGGCAGACATGCCAGTGGTGGTCTCGATGCTAAACAGCTACTCGGGTTGGGCGGCCTCAGCGACTGGCTTTATGCTCAGCAATGACCTCCTGATTGTGGTGGGCGCGTTGGTAGGCTCGTCGGGTGCCATCCTGAGCTACATCATGTGTCGCGCCATGAACCGCAAGTTTATCTCGGTGATTGCCGGTGGTTTCGGTACGGGTGGCGGCGCGTCGCCAACAGCTGCGGCAGCACCAACGGGGGATGTTTCTCCGGTAAGTGCCGTAGAGACCGCCGAGCTGTTGCGTACCGCGAAGAGCGTGATCATTGTCCCCGGGTATGGCATGGCCGTCGCACAAGCGCAACACACGGTCTGTGAGATGACCAAGATCCTGCGTGAGAAGGGTGTGACTGTTCGTTTTGGTATTCATCCCGTTGCGGGGCGTATGCCTGGGCACATGAATGTGCTGCTGGCCGAGGCAAAGGTGCCTTACGACATTGTGATGGAGATGGATGAGATCAACCAAGACTTTCCGAGCACGGATGTCGCCATGGTGATCGGCGCGAACGACATTGTGAATCCAGCCGCCCAAGACGACCCGGGCTCGCCGATTGCGGGGATGCCGGTGCTTGAGGTCTGGAAGGCGCGGGTTTCGATTGTGATGAAGCGCTCGATGGCCTCTGGCTACGCGGGCGTTGATAACCCGCTGTTCTATAAGACAAACAACCGGATGTTGTTTGGCGATGCGAAGAAGATGTTGGACGAGGTTGTGCGCAATCTGGCGTAGTGAGACTGTGTGCAAGACGAGTCAACGCCCACCGTTCCTTATTCTATGAAGGGGGACATGGGTGTTGGCTCGGTGTACAAAAATAGGGGAGGGGGGATCGGTTTGCCTGGTCGTTGTTTGACGGATTGTGATCGCTAATCTAATCTGTCAGCCAAGGTTTTAACCTTGCTCCCGAGTCCCTTGCGCCTGTTGGTTAAGGTGGGATTTTTATACAATATGGGTTTTGCTTAAAAGATGTATCTAAAAAACACTAACAAGATCACAAGACCACTCTTTAATTCCCCAAGCCAGGGTCGAGAAAGGTTCTAACCGTGATGCTAAACCTTGAGAAGGAACCATGTCAGAGATAGTAGACATCTCCGCCCGCGAAATCCTAGACTCACGCGGCAATCCCACCATAGAAGCAGAAGTTACCCTCGCCTCCAAGGTGCGCGGCAGCGCTGCTGTGCCCTCTGGTGCGTCCACCGGCTCTCGTGAAGCCATCGAATTGCGTGATTGCAATACCTCCCGCTACTTCGGCAAAGGCGTTCTGCGCGCCGTGAGCCATGTTACCGGCGAGATTAGAAACGCCCTCCTTGGTCAAGATGCAAGCGCCCAGGCCAATATCGACAAGCGGCTCATCGAATTGGATGGCACCTTCAACAAGTCTCGGCTTGGTGCTAATGCTCTGCTCGCGGTCTCGATGGCGTGTGCCAAGGCAACCGCCAATGATGCGGGTATCCCCCTCTATCGCTCGCTCGGTGCAGGTCCCTACCGTCTGCCCGTCCCACTCATGAACATCCTAAACGGTGGTGCTCACGCGGATAACAGCGTTGATTTCCAAGAGTTCATGATCGTGCCGGCTGGTGCGCCTTCCTTTGCCGAGGCCATTCGTTGCGGCGCGGAGATCTTCTATTCCCTGAAAAAGGTGCTACACAGCCGTAGGCTTGCGACGAGTGTCGGCGACGAAGGCGGTTTTGCCCCCGATCTTCCCTCTAACGAAGCCGCTGTTGAGGTCATCCTTGAGGCAATTACCAAGGCCGGTTATCGCCCAGGCTACGATGTCTGGCTTGCCCTGGATGTTGCAAGCTCTGAGCTGTACCGCGATGGGCGCTACTTCCTTGCCTCCGAGAATCGCACCCTAGAAGCCGCTGAACTGGTCGAGTTGTACGCCGACTGGGTAGAGCGCTACCCGATCATCTCCATCGAAGACGGCATGGAAGAAAGCGACTGGGAAGGTTGGAGCCTGCTCACCGAACGCCTCGGCGCGAAGATCCAATTGGTTGGCGACGACCTCTTTGTTACCAACACCGAGATCTTGCGGCGCGGCATTACCTCGGATATTGCGAACTCTATCCTCATCAAACTGAATCAGATCGGCACCGTCACCGAAACCTTGGCGGCTATCGAAATGGCGCAAAAGGCGCACTATACTGCCATCATCTCGCACCGTTCTGGAGAAACCGAAGACACCTTCATTGCCGACCTCGCCGTGGGTACCAGGGCAGGTCAGATCAAAACCGGCTCGCTCTGCCGCTCAGAACGAGTGGCCAAGTATAACCAACTGATGCGAATCGAAAGCCTTGCACCCGAGATCCCGTATGCTGGGCGTAGCGCGTTTCTGAATCGTGCGTAGTGTGTCGTGAGGTTGACTGCGATGAAGTGGTTGGTCATGTTGCTGGTGCTGATCATCGTCGGCTTGCAGTATCGGCTGTGGCATGGCCCAGGCAGCCTTGAGGAGATAAAACTGCTCCATCAATCGATCAACGCGCAGAGTGCCGAGGATAAGCACCTGTTAGAGCGTAACCAGGCACTAGAGGCAGAGATACGCGACCTAAAATCGGGCCTTGATTCTGTCGAAGAACTCGCCCGATCCGAGCTTGGCATGGTCAAAAAAGATGAGAGTTTTTTTCTCACCGTTGAAAAGTAGACAAAACTCGTTACACTCGAGCCTATTGATGGGTAGTAGATAGAGCAAGCCATGACCATAGCGGCCACGCGCAGCAATCCCCACACCCCGGAGTTCTTTGAGTGGGATTATTCCACCGACGAATTGCGGCACTCCCCTGGCATCCCTGCGCTGTTTGGATGCCCCGAGGGTGTCGCGCTGTCGTCCGGAGAAGCGCTGCTCGCAAGGCTCACCCCCTCCGATCGCGAACGGTTACGCTACCTACGTCGCAGCCTCCGCCCTGCTGCCCCCACCTACAGTGCGCATTTCACGGTCGAATCCGAACCTAATGCCCCCTTGTCCTTGGTAGAGAGCGGGTTTGCCTTTTTTAACGCAGACGAACAACCCACCCGCATCATCGGTTCGGTTGTGGTGGCACCCTCGGCTAAGCCCGTCGATCCGCCCCTCTCCGAAGATCTCGCGGCTGAATACAATGCCATGGAACATGGGCTGCGCCTTGCTCTTAATAGTGCAAAGGCGGGCGTGTGGTCATGGAATCTCAGTACCGGCGTGATGGTTTGGTCGCCAGAAAACTTCGACCTTTTTGGTCTTGACCCCGCCCAGGGAACCCCAAACTACCACGAATGGAAGAACCATCTTCACCCGAGCGACCACGAAACGCTCGATCAAGCCATTCGCAATGCCTTAAGTCAGCAGATACGCGAGCAGCGGAGCGGCTTTCGCATCCTGCGGCCCTCCCTAGAGCGGCGTGCACCTGAATACCGCGCCGAATACCGTGTCATCCACCCGCAGTACGGGGTGCGCTGGATGCTCACCATCGGTCGTATTGAGCGCAGTGCCGATGGCTCACCCTACCGTCTGTCGGGCCTTAACCTCGATATTACCGAACGCAAACGGGTCGAAGACGCCCTCGCCGAAAGCGAGCGCTGTTGGCGTGAACTTGCCGAGGCCATGCCCCAGCTTGTCTGGACGGCCAACTCTGAAGGCACGGTGGACTACTACAACCGTCGTCACGAAGAATTTTCCGACCCAAGCCCAAATGCGATGGTGCCCTGGCAGCCGGTGCTACACCCCGAGGATCGTTGGCGCACCGCCGAGACCTGGCAGCGCTCGGTACAATCCGGCACCCCCTACGAGGTCGAGCACCGCGTCCAGCGCTCGGATGGGAACTTCCGTTGGTATCTCACCCGTGCGGTGCCGGTGTACGACGCGGTGGGCCATGTCGTAAAGTGGTATGGAACCTCAACCGATGTCGATACCCGTCGTCGCGCCGAAGAGGCCCTGCGTGCTGCCGACAAACGCAAAGACGAGTTCCTGGCGATGCTGGCGCATGAGTTGCGGAACCCACTCGCGCCGATTCGGAACGCTGTTCACATCATGAGTCTCATGGAACTACCGAACCCCAAACTCAAATGGGTTCGGGACATCATCGACCGCCAGGTGCGCCACCTCGCGCGTCTGGTCGATGACCTGCTCGACATCTCGCGGATTGTGCGCGGCAAGATAACGCTTCGCAAAGAGCGGCTAGAACTCGCGCACCTGGTACACCAGGCCCAGGAGGCCACCCGTCCTATCTTCGAGACCCGCAAGCACAAGCTTACGGTTCAGTTACCCAACATGCCGGTGTTCGTCGAGGGCGATATGGTGCGCCTCTGCCAGGTCTTGCAAAACCTGCTCGATAACGCCGCAAAATATACCCAAGAGGGCGGCGAGATCGATCTCACCGCGCTCGTCTACCCGCAAGAGGTTACGATCTCGGTGCGGGACAATGGCATGGGCATTCCACCCGATCTTCTCCCGCAGGTCTTCGACCTGTTTCAACAGGGGGAGCGCAGCCTCGATCGGTCGCAGGGCGGGCTTGGCATCGGGCTTACCCTCGTCCAGCAGATGGTGAAGCTCCACGGTGGCGAGGTCACGGCACAGAGTGCTGGCCACGGACAGGGATCGACCTTCACCGTTCGTCTACCCTTACCCGAGATGCTACCAGCGGGGGTCACCGTTGGTTCGGCCCAGTCGGTGGGGCGTAATGATAAGGGTTTGAATAAAAAGCTCCAGGTGATGGTCGTAGAAGACGACGTCATCGTCGCCGAGACCACTACCCTCTGGCTCACCATGGAGGGCTACGAGGTGCTCGTCACCCACAGTGGTGAGGCGGCCCTAGAGAGGGCGCTTGCCTTCCAGCCCCAGGTGGTGTTGCTCGACATTGGTCTGCCAGGCATGGACGGCTACGAGACGGCGCGGCAGTTGCGCTCGCTCCTGGGCGGTAGAGGGTTCTACCTGGTCGCGGTCACGGGTTATGGTCACGAAGAGGCGCAGATTCGTTCCCGCGAAGCGGGCTTTGACTACCACCTGGTCAAGCCGGTCGACCCGCTGGTGCTGGGTAATCTGCTCGCAATCTTGGGTGGCGGCACGCCACCGCAAACCCAGCCGAACGGGCCGCGTGTCCCGCGCCGTCTCTAGATTGGCCGCCGGTAGCGTAGGGGGGCGACGATGACCGTGCTCCGCAAGCCACGCTGGATTCGCGCACGCCTCCCAAGCGGCGATCGCGTGGTGCGGATGAAGGGCATCCTGCGTGGCGCGGCACTCCACACGGTCTGTGAGGAGGCCTCCTGTCCGAACCTCGGCGAGTGCTTCACGAGCGGCACCGCGACCTTCCTCATCATGGGCGATTGCTGTACACGGCGTTGCCCCTTTTGTGATATCGGTCATGGCCGCCCCGCACCGCTCGACCCAGCCGAGCCGACCCACCTTGCCGAGACGGTTGCTGCGTTGGGCTTGCGCTACGTCGTGATTACCTCGGTGACGCGGGATGATCTGCGCGATGGAGGGGCCGCGCACTTTGCCGACTGTATCCGTAAGCTTCGTGAGGGCAATGGCCGCATTATCATCGAAACGCTGGTGCCTGATTTTCGTGGGCGGATGGGGCAGGCCCTTGATGCTTTGGCGCTAAGCCCACCCGACGTATTCAACCACAACCTCGAGACCATTCCGCGTCTGTATTCTGCTGTGCGACCGGGGGCGGATTATTGGCATTCTCTGTCGCTCCTGCAAGCATTTAAAGAGCGCAACCCTGGGCTCCCCACCAAATCGGGGCTGATGTTGGGGCTTGGCGAAACCCGTGATGAGATAGAGCAGGTCTTGCGGGATCTGCGTACACACGGCTGTGATCGGCTCACCTTGGGGCAATATCTGCAACCGAGTCGGGAGCACCTGCCGGTCGTGCGGTTTGCCCCGCCAGAGGAATTTGACGCGCTGCGTGGGTACGCCGAGGGCCTAGGTTTTACGCATGTGGCGAGTGCGCCGATGGTGCGCTCGTCATATCGGGCGGAATTGCAGGCGGGGTGAGGGGGTTTTTGATTAAATCTCCTGGCCCGTGAGTGAGTAAGGAGATTTAATTTTATAAGGAGCAATTGTATGCTTCTGAACAAGCGACACAATCGGGATACCGATTACTCCCTACTTATGTCTAGTTTACTTGTCTCTTTCGCAAGTAACACAGACACAATTGTAATTATCCCCATGATTGCAACATAAGTTGCCACAAACCAAGGTTCGCCATTTTCCTTAGCTAGTAAATAGGTTGCTATTATCGGTGCCACACCACCAGCTAGAGGTGCTGCGATCTGATATCCGAAGGACGCGCCTGAATATCTTACATGCGTACCAAAAAGTTCGGAGAAGAATGCGGCCTGTGGGGCATACATTGCTGAATGGGAACAACTCAACGCTATGATTACAGCGAGCCAGATTAACTCGATCGACTTCGTATTGAGTGCCGCGAAGAACGGGAATATGCCAATCGTCAATAATGTTGCACCGAAGAGATAAACCGCACGTCTCCCAATACGATCTGACAATGCCCCAAAAAATATAATTGCAAAGAATTGAAAGAAAGACGCAACAATAATACCGTTTAATATCTCTGTCTTGCTTAACCCAAGGTTTTTTGTTGCATACACCAAAATAAAGACTGTGAATATATAAAAAGAGGCGTTCTCCGCCATGCGAGTACCAACCACAAGGAGCAAATTCTTTTTACTACTTCTGAAGACAGAAAGAATCGGATTCTTCTCAGGTAGATTCTGCCGTTTAAGTTCTGTAAATAATGGGGTCTCTTCAACGTGGGTTCTAATAACAAATCCAACAATGGTGAGGATGACACCAATTAAGAATGGAATTCTCCACCCCCAACTTAAGAAAGCTTGCTCGCTTAGAGTCGAGCTTAACATAAAGATGCCATTCCCTAAGATTATACCAACTGGCACACCTGCCTGTGCCAAGCTCCCGTAGAAACCACGCCTTCCCTTATGGCCGTGTTCAACCGCCATTAGCACTGCTCCCCCCCATTCCCCACCAAGTGCGATTCCCTGAATACAGCGTAACAAAACTAACAAAACAGGCGCCAGTACACCAACAGAGCCGTATGTTGGAAGACATCCAATCAGAAACGTAGATCCCCCCATGAGCCCAAGCGTCCAGACTAATGTTATTTTTCTCCCATATTTATCTCCAATAAAACCAAAGAACATCCCACCAAATGGTCGCGCAACGAAGCCAACTGCGTAAGTAGCAAATGCGGCCATTGTTCCTGCTGTTGGTTCTATCGTTGGGAAGAAAAGCTTACCAAACACCAATGCGGCTGCAGTCCCATATAGAAAATAATCGTACCACTCAATGACGGTACCAATAAACGCGGCAAGTAGTGCCTTCTTTAGAGTAGAATTTTCTCTGTCTTTCATAGCGAATTCTCAGTGGTTTGCTGTTTGCTTGATTCAGAATGGTTTATGCCGACTCTGCTCTTAGCATGAGCGATTAGTGACACTGCCCTCGCGCTTAACTCGTTCTCACGGAGCTTTGGCGTTGACCAGCCAAGAAATCTAGAGCAGCAACAATATCTGCGCTTCAATCGCTCACAATACATGACACCCGTTTTTCCCAGTGTACCTAGCTCAGAAGCAATACCTTGATGGGGGGTGTCACCAAAAAGACAATCCAATAATTCGCATTTGTTCTCAAG